>JADFSH010000012.1 GCA_022560875.1 Planctomycetota bacterium
CTGTTGCGGGGATTGTGTTCCCCCGTCCCGACCCAGACGATGTTGTGATCGGAAGCCGCCACCTGCACATCACCGATGGAGACGGTGGCCTCGTGATCAAATTGATGCTCGAAGGTCACGCCGTTGTTGGTGGTCTTGAGCAGGCCGCCCGAGGCGCTGGCGACCCAATACATGGACGAATCCGTCGCCGAAACGGCAATGGCCGTGATGCGCCCGCCCATGTTGGCCGGACCGATCGATCGCCAATTCATCGCGCTGACCCATTCCTGGGGAAGCGTCGGCTTGATCTCATCCGTCTTTGGTTCTGTTTCGCGTGCCGTCAGAACTGAGCCGGTCAGCAGGACGCTACCCAAGAGTGCAGGAACCCAGCGTGTCCAAACCTTCATTTTCGTACCTCCATAGAGAATTCATCCCCTTCCCGCGACCTCTAAGGTACTGGACAGACGTATCCTCAACAACCGGAAACCCCCATGTGGCCGCAGAAATCGGCTCCCTTTTCGTCAAATTGACCCGCGTCGATACGGGAATTGAAAACGATCTTCAGGCCCGGGCCCGATTCTCACTGGATCAACTTCTGCGAAGGAAATCACGATTGTCGGTTACTATTGCCGTCTCTCCCTCGTGATACGACTGCCTGAACATCAATGACCACGGTTACTCCGCCAACCCTGAATGAGGTCACGGTCGCTGCGAAGCGGCTGGAGGCGGTGGCCATCCGCACCCCGCTCGTCGCACTCCATTCGTACGATTGCGCATCGGACATCCTGCTCAAGCCGGAAATCCTCCAGCCGGTTACGTCGTTCAAGATTCGCGGCATCTACTACGCGGTGGCCTCGCTCAGCGACCAGGAGCGAGCGCGAGGCATCAGCACGGTCAGCGCGGGCAATACCGCTCAGGCCCTGGCGTGGTGCGGCAGGCATTTCGGTATTCCCGCGCGAAGCCTCATGCCCGACTCCGCTCCGCAAAGCAAGATCGACGCGGTGCGCGCCTATGGCGGCGAGCCGGTGCTCGTGCCTGTGGACGAGGTCTTCCGCTATCTGCGCGAGCACGGCTGGGAGGATGAGCCCTACTCATTCATCCATCCGTGGACCAGCCGCGACGTGATGATCGGTCATGGTTCGATCGCCCTGGAAATCATCGAGGACTTTCCCGAAGTTGAGTCGGTCTTCATTCCGGTCGGGGGCGGCGGATTGATGGGGGGGGTGGGATCGACGCTCAAGGCCCTGAAACCTTCAGTGAAGGTGTTTGCGGTCGAACCGGAAGGATGCCCTTCGCTTCATGTCAGCCTCCAAGCCGGCCAACCGATGTCCGTCGATTGCAACACCATCTGCGATGGGGTGGCGGTTCCTTATATCACCGATGAGATGTTCCCCCTGTTGCAAGCGATCGTCGATGAATCGGTGCTGGTCTCCGAGGAAGCGGTGAAGTCGATGGTCAAACGCCTCGCGATGAGAAATAAGATAATCGCCGAGCCCTCCGGTGCGCTGGCGGCGGCGGCGGCGACCAACCTTCCCCTCGAGAAACGTGGTCGATGTGTATGCCTTGTCACCGGGGGCAGTATCGACCGGGCAAAGCTCATGGCAATTCTTGAAACATGACCGCTTCAAACGACACACAATTCATCACGTTGCAGTTGGATTCTGAATCGATGATGCGCCCCCTGGCTCGGATAAGATAATTTGGCGGAACCTTGCAGATCGGACTGGATTATCCCCCGGATGATTTCTGTGCCATAGCCGGGACAGGGTTCTTCATCCAGAGTCTCCCCGCCGCTTTCCTTCCCTATCAACTCCAGACTTTGACGATCCTTCTGTTAATCGACGATGGAGAAGGCCAGCTCGATTCGTCCCTCCCCTGAAGCCAAGGCGCTGTACTTCAAGCTGTTAATCACCGGTGCCCGTCCCAAATGGTGGGCGTTCTCCGGTGCTGCCATCGCAAACACGACCGGGGTCGACCGACAAGAACGCTGTGGCTTCGGCGGTGAAGAAGATGCGGACAAAGATCACCAAGCTGCTCGCGAGTGAGACGTACCCGGAAGTTGATACGAAGGCGAGTTCACCCCTCGGGATCTGAATCTTCCTGATGTGATCGCATCGTTGAATATAGGGCTTGTTCTGTTTGTCGTGATCATTCCGGTTGTTCAACCGTGGTGCGGTCATGCCGCGCACTCATCTGATAGTCGGGCATGTTCGATTGAATTATAGGAATGCCGGGTGAGGCCGGAAGACTTCCGGGCAAGAACCAGGAAGCCCCGAACGAAAAGTGTCGAGGATATCCTTAGTAATTAGGCTTCAAAGATGCTCTACAGGCGGTGGAGGTCGAACCTACTTTTATCGGACGTCGTGGCGCGCTTCGCTAGCAGGTAGCACAGTCATCAAAGTTGCAGGCCATCACAAACCAATGCAATTCAGTCTCTATTCAGTGATCCGATCCACTCTCGTCCTTGGCGGATTCCTTGTCTTCACGTTTGTCATCTGGATCATCATGTCGGTGCATGAGGCGCGAACGGAAGAAGCCGCGAGAGTGTCGAGCCATCATGATGTGATTGAGTCGCTGAAATCAGAAGCTCAGACATTTGAAAACCAGGTCGCCACGCTCTCCCAGAACTCCACCATCGAGGATCTGGTGACGGGAAAACGGGTCACCGAGATCTGGCTCGCTGATCTTCTCAAGCTGCATGATGCAAGCTCGCCCAAACATACCACCTTGCTCAGGGACGCCATAGATCAGCTTGAGAAAACAGAACATCTCTGCGATCAGATGGCCAGCGCCAGTACCGCCGGGAAGCAATATGCGGTGAACATCTCTGATTTTCAGAAGAGCGTGTCCCGATACTCCGAACTGCTCGACAAGGCTCGAGAATCGCTCGCCAACGATGCCCGGGATCAACACCTTGCCGTGCAAGAAACCCGTAACTGGATCCTTCAGACCGCGCTCTGGCTCGGGATCGTCTTGTTGGCGCTGTTTGCCGCCGCACGCTTCTGGGAATCTCTTCGCAAGAGCCGCATCACCTTCGAAGAACTGTCGGACTCAGATATCGAAGCGCTGGGAGACGAGCCGGGGCTGCTCAAGCTCAAGCGGTATACGCCGGAGGAATTGAACAAGCTCGCACTTGCCATGTCTCAATCCTTCAAGACGCTCAAGAAAAACATCAAGGAACGGTCTGAGGAATTCGAGTTGCAGAGCCGGCATATGGAGCGCGAGATCGCCGTCCGTCGGATGGCCGAAGAGCAACTTCGCTACGCAGCCTTTCATGATCAACTTACGGGGCTCTGTAACCGTGATCTCCTGCTGGACCGTTTGAATCGATGCACGGATCGCGCGCAAAGGCACAAGGATTATGAGTTCGCAGTTCTCTTTCTGGACATCGACCGCTTCAAGGAAGTCAACGACAGCCTCGGGCATACCGTCGGCGACAAGCTCCTCATCGAGATTGCCAAACGGCTGGAAAGCACCCTGCGTTCCACCGACACTCTCTCGCGGACGGAATGCAACACCATTGCCCGCATCGGTGGCGACGAGTTCGTGATCCTGATCGACGGCATCAAAGCCCCCGACGACGCCGCGGTCGTCGCCGAACGCCTGCAGGAAATTCTCTCCGAGCCATTCATGCTCAATGAGCACGAGGTATTCATCACGGCCAGCATTGGAATTGCCACCAGTGAACTCGCCTATGAGTCGTCGGAGAACCTGCTCCGGGATGCCGACGTGGCCATGTATCAAGCCAAGGACGCCGGACGCGCCCGTCATGAAGTGTTCAATGCCCAGATGCACGATCAGGCCATGAAACGCCTCGAACTGGCCAACGATTTCCGCCGGGCAATCGAGAACTTCGATTTCCAGGTTTATTATCAACCCATAATATCACTGCAAACCATGCGGGTTTGCGGCTTTGAAGCCCTCTCGCGCTGGAATCATCCTGTACGGGGAATTGTTTCTCCGCTGGAGTTCATAGCTCACGCCGAAGAGACCGGTCACATTGTCAAACTCGGACAATGGGTTCTCGAACAGGCATGTCGTCAATTGAAACAGTGGCACGATGAACTTTCGCTCGATCCATCTTTTTCGATGAACGTCAACATGTCCAAACGACAGTTGGACGATCCTGATCTCGTGGAAAATGTCAAACGGGTGATCAAAGAGACCGGTATTGACGGCGAGTGTCTCAAGCTGGAAGTCACCGAAAGTGTGATTATGACCAACCCGGATCACCTGGCAAACATTCTCGGCCAGCTCAAGCTGCTGGGCGTCGAAATCCACATGGACGACTTCGGCACAGGGTATTCCTCACTCAGCCAGTTGCACCGTCTGCCCATCGATCTGCTCAAGATCGATCGCGAGTTCATGGTCACCATGAGCGACAACGAAGATTACCTGAGCATCGTGCAAACCATAATCATACTTGCCCACCACATCGGGATGAGAGTCACGGTTGAGGGGGTCGAGGATGCCGATCAGATCCAGCCGCTGATTGACTTCGGCTGCGATTACGCCCAGGGTTTCTACTTCTCGAAACCTGTCGATGCCGAAACCGCGAAAAACCTGATCAATCTGGACATCTCGAAAATCAAGTCTCTCGCGGCGTAATGGCCGGCGGTCACATCACCCGCAACATCCCCCCGGGCAAACACAAGTCCTATTTGTTGACTTCCGAAGCATTGCTTTGTGACAATTTCTCCAGTTTCAAAGCCGCCTCGGCGGCCTTTTTCTTCGCCACAAGCTCCTCAAGCATTTTGTAGTCGTATTGTTTCTTCCTGAAATCCGAACTGGGAATCAGCGCAATAGCGCCGTTGCCGGTCATGAATTCGATCCTGTCGGGCAACCCCGTGGCGACGATGGTTACGGGCGGATTCGTCAGAAGCTCCATCCAGTATTCCTTCTCCACCGGTTCCCAACTCGGCGTGACCGGCAACACCCTGATGTGAACCAGCTGATTTTCATCTTTCCGGTAATTTGAGTTGCGGGTCAGCCGGTAATTGACCGTTTCTCCGGGTGGAACCTGGATATTATTTACACTGATCAATTCAATTGTGTCGGAGGTTTCATCCTGCTCCAGACCCTCTACGAAGTAGTTCACATTGAGCCAGGATTGTGAGAAGTTGGTAAACGTCACCCCCCGTGGTCGTGATGAATTGCAACCCAGTTGAAAAGCCGAAAGCATAATCACGAAAACGATAAAGATAAATCGCCGCAGAGTGTTTGATCGTGTCATCTCAACATTCCTCACAAAATGAAACGCGATACATCATACTTCATGTTCACATTATCCCCTGAAACCGAACGCCGTACGTCAGGAAATTGGGGAAGACATGTGCGTAGGGGGGTTGATCCGGCATGAGAATCCCCCAGACTGTCTTGAAACCGATCCACCCAAAGGCCGAGGTGGGATTCGAACCCACGACTGACGGATTTGCAATCCGTTCCCTTAGACCACTTGGGTACTCGGCCGAGTCGTACTCTGACACAGAATAGTCCGCTCCTATGGCCGAAGCAATGAGATGATCCGGGAAACTCCCGCTCATTGCGTAGATGGTTCCACCCGTCCCGCCCCAAGACTATCTTCCGAGGATTTCGTCATCTTCGATCGAGTTCTCGATGCTCGCTGTCGGGTCAGGATGGCTCCCCGTAAATCAGTGTTCGCCGGTTTCATGCCGTTCAATAACGCCGTACCGCCCGTCTTGCCGGTCGCGATGATCCTGGCCCGAAGCGGACGACCGGTGTCCGGATCATTGATCGACACCAGGTTCTCACTGGCCGCATCGTGACGGCTGACATAATAAACATCATTCACGCCAACCACATGTTGCCGACTCCATGCCACCTCGATTTTTCTCGGATGCACCTGACTGACAATCCGAATCACATCTTTACGATAGAAAGGTTGCGGCTGAGAGGCTGATCGCTCAGGATTGACAAACTCCGCTGCAGACGATTCGGACTCTCCCCCCACCTCGAATGTCTCCCCATGAGCCGCGTTGGCGACAAGTTGCCGCGCTGGCACCGGCAATTGCTGGATCTGATAGATAACGCGTCCGATCGCCTCCAGGCTCGCTTCGCCCAGAGGCGTATTCCAAAAACGATACGACCCGAAAGACATCGAGCGATACGACTCTTGAACCGTGCCATCTTCAATAAAGACGCTTCCGGTAACGTGATCGGTGAGTACGACGCGCCCCGATTCAATATCCACGACCGAAAACTCGATCGCGACCAGTGCCTCGGAATAACCGGTTTGGCGATTTGGGTTTCTCCCGCCCCGGAGATTGCCCTTCCGCCTCTGGATATGAAGAAAATCAGTCACTCCGCCGAGTATCACATAATGGATTTCAGGGTTCTGTCCGCGAAGTGAGTCAAATCGGTCCTTGCGCGAGGTGGGGAGATCTCCGAGAATGGAATCAACCTCCCGGGCCAGCCTGGTGCTGATCCACGCATCGTACGTGCCGGCGGCTCGCAATTCCCGACTCAGCATGTCGGTCATGCCCTTACCGATGTCGCGCCAGCGAGTGGGTGAACGGCGTGGATTCTCCAAGCGACCGAGCAAAACCACCGGACGATCCATCTCGGCGCTGGTGTTCACAGGGCCGAAACGTCTTGTTTCACTCGGCGGCGGCTCGTTCCGCACCGTTCGGTAGAACCCGCATCCCGCAGGGAAACTGACCATCAAGACTATCAGTGCGCACTTCAAGCGCAACACGATTCGCTTCATCATTTCCACATCGACCAGAGACGCGAAACATCTTGAAATCACCATTGAGAATGCCGCATGGCATGTCTTGAGCTTTGACGATTTTTATAAAAATTTTACTTGCTTACGCTTGAGGTTCGACCTCTTCCAGTGCATGATGTCGCACCGCCCCCCCGGTCTCCCCGGTCCCCCTGTCCCTGGAGCAATTCCCATGTATGGACGCAGGCTGCTCACTCATAACAGGATGTCAGGTCTTGGCCTTGGTAGCATATTGCTGATGTTCTCCCCCGTCTGGGGATTTACCGGCAGCAACCAGATTCGATCCGAAAGTCCCGCCGCTTCTCAACCAGCAGACACGACCTCGAAGACCGTCGCGAATGACGATAACCTCGGCTGGCTGCGCCCCGGTCGTGCGCCTCTCCTGCGCGAGGGCAGTCTGCTGGTCGATGTCAGGGGCTGGATGCGTTTCGATATGCCGACCAGGAGTTGGCGGTACGTCATCGACGAAGATGATGAGAGCGGGCCCGGCTATACGTTGATCATGCTCCCCAACACCATTCTCACGGAGATGGTTCAACTTCATGCCATCGCCCGGGGAAAGCCGGTCTCGTTTGAAGCCTCCGGCAAGGTGCTCGTTTATCGCGGCAAGAGTTACTTTCTTCCCACCCACGCCCCGCAAATGGTCAAATTCGTTGACCCCCGGGTCGATGATGAATACGAGGGAACCCCCGACGACCCGAGCCCCTCAAGCCGAAAAAACAACGATGACTCCGTCAGCAGTATCATGCGCGATCTCGAGCAGAAGGTAGGATCGATTGCCCGAACATCATCCACAATGGATGCTTCGGGGTTTGACTCCCCGAATCTGCTCCTGGAAGGCAGCATGATCGTTTCGCGTCGTGGACGCATCGTGCGCAGCAATGCCGGATCCTGGATGTTCGTCTTCGATGCCGACGCCTCGGGTCTCGGCGATCCACCCATGACCCTGTTTCCCTGCCTGCTTCTGGAACGCATCGAAAAATATGCCAGCCAGCGCGGCGGGGTGGCCCCCATCATGCTCAGCGGTCAGGTGTTCATTTTCAACAATCAGAACTATCTCTACCCCTCTGTCTTCCAGATCCCCCGAGAACGGTCACGCCTGACCCCCTGACCCCCCGACCCCCCGGTTAGCGTGAATGGCGGGCGATCAACCTCAAAACCTCTCTATACCGCGACCTTTGGCAAATCCAAACCCTTGATTCGGGCCTGAAATTCAAACCATTGTGCAAGAATTCCGGGGCTGGCGCGTCTGTTCTTACGCCTGCCAGTAGCCTTTCGAGTACCTGCTGACCCCATCGGAACGACCGAAAACTTGAATTCCCGCCAAAAATGACGATGCTTCGCAGGTTCCAGTGTGAGGAAGCACACTCCGGCACTCAGGACTCATCGGATACTCAGACAATGGAGCATGCCATGACCGAGGTCATGATCAAGGCTGAAGGCCTGACCAAGCATTTCGGAGACTTCCCAGCGGTCTCTGACATTTCCTTCACCATCAATCGCGGACAGGTAGTGGCCTTCCTTGGCCCCAACGGTGCCGGTAAATCCACCACCATGAGGATGCTGACCGGTTTCATCGCCCCCACCCACGGCCGAGTCGAGATCGCAGGCATCGACCTCGCCACTCATCGCATCGAAGCCACATCCAGAATCGGATACCTGCCGGAAAACGGCCCGCTCTATCTGGACATGACGCCATTGAGCCTGCTTCGGTTCTTCGGGACGGCCCGGGGCCTCGATGCTCAGAAGCTGGAAACGCGTATCAAGGAAGTGGTCATAAGCTGCGCCCTCCAAGGTGTTCTGGAAAAACCGATCTCAAAGCTTTCCCGGGGGTATCGCCAGCGGGTGGGGATGGCTAACACCCTCCTGCACGAGCCGGAAGTGCTTATTCTCGATGAGCCCACGGCGGGCCTCGATCCAAACCAGATTCGCGAGGTGCGCAAGCTCATCCGCGAACTCGGCAAGTCCAACACCATCATGCTTTCCACCCACATTCTTCAGGAAGTCGAAGCCGTCGCCGACTGGGTCATCTTCATCCACGAGGGGCGCATCGTCTTCGACGGATCGATCGACGAATTTCGATCTGACACCGATTCACTCGA
This sequence comes from Planctomycetota bacterium, assembly GCA_022560875.1. GTDB lineage: Bacteria > Planctomycetota > Phycisphaerae > Phycisphaerales > SM1A02 > JADFSH01. The sequence continues at coordinate 8,827 of JADFSH010000012.1, forward strand.
TAAGAAGTTTCGCCAATTGACTGCGGCCTGATCGTAAAGCTCTTTCTCCAATGGCGATTCGAAAGGACAAAGGACGTTGAACAAGCCCACCCACGCACGCATGATCAAGGCGGTGTTCAAAAGGAATTTTCTTGCCTACTTCATCAATCCCACGGGATACGTCTTTATCACCGTATTCATCCTGCTGGGGGCGATAGCGGCTTTCTGGCAGACCGCTTTCTTCATGAACAACCTGGCCAACCTCGATCAACTTAATGCATTCTTTCCCATCCTCCTGCTGTTCTTCATCCCCGCCCTCACCATGAATGTCTGGGCCGAGGAACGCAGGCAGGGCACGGACGAATTGCTTTTCACCCTCCCCGGCCATGATATCGACATCGTGTTGGGCAAATACCTTGCCGTACTGGGCATCTATACCGTGGCCGTACTCTTTTCCCTGAGCCACGTCGTCATCCTCGCCTGGCTGGGTGAGCCCGATATCGGTTTGATGTTCGGCACGTATCTCGGCTACTGGCTGACGGGAGCGGCGATGCTTTCCGTGGGAATGACCGCCTCGCTGCTCACTTCCAATACCACCGTCGCCTTCATACTCGGGGCGGCCTTCTGCAGTGTCTTTATCTTTATCGAGCATGTCGAGACGATCTTCGGGAAGTCCGGCTCGGAATTCGTCAGCCAGCTCGCCATTACCGATTCCTTCCGCGACTTTGGCGATGGCGTCATCACCTTATCCGGCATTCTGTATTTCCTCGGCCTGATCGTCGTCATGCTCTACATCAACATGGTGTTCGTGGGACGCCGTCACCTGAGCGGGGGTGAAGGCTCAATGGCCCACGCCGTCCACTTCGTCACCCGCGGCGCTTCCCTGGCCGTCGTGGTCATCGCCGTCTTCGTTCTTGCCGAACGGACCGGCGTCTATGCCGATGTCACGGCGGAGCGTCTGCACACCCTCCAGCCTCAGAGTCTGGCCCTGATCGATGAGATTCCCGACAACCGCCCTGTCTTCATTCAGGCGTTTTTCAGTCCGGACGTTCCGGAAAGTTATGTGCGTACGCACAAGAATCTTCTCAACACGCTTCATCGCCTGGATGCTCTGGGCGGCGATCGGATTCAGGTTGTGATTCACGACACGCAGCCGTACACCGAAAACGCAGCGGAAGCTTCGGACAATTACAACATCATCCCGCGCCCGCTGATGGAGGTCGCGGCCAGCCAGCGCTCGACGAGGGAGGTCTTTCTCGGGCTGGTGTTCACCTCCGGCCCCGAGGAGTTCGTCATTCCTTTCTTTGACCGCGGCCTGCCGGTGGAATACGAACTGATCCGTTCCGTACGCGTGGTCATGCAATCCGAGCGCAAGAAGCTCGGCATCGTCACCACCGATGCCAAGTTGTTCGGCGGGTTCGACTTCCAGACCATGTCCAGCACCCCGGACTGGTCCATCGTCTCCGAACTTCGCAAGCAGTACGAAGTCCGGCAGATCGCCCCGGCGGGACCATATCCGGATGATCTGGATGTCCTGCTCGTGGTGCTTCCCTCCTCGATGGCGCAGGGAGAGCTTGATTCGTTGCAGCAAGCGATTTATTCCGGCACGCCGACGTTGATCTTCGACGACCCGATGCCCTTGTTCAACCCGCAACTTGCCGCTTCACTGCCCAAGGATGCGGGACGCAATCCCTTTACCAATCAAAACCAACCGCCTCCGCCTCCCAAGGGGGATTTCGATTCGTTGCTGGCCTCGATCGGATTGATCTGGCGCAACACGGACGTGATCTGGTCGGGATACAACCCGCATCCCGGTATCGCCGATGTTGCCCCGGAAGTGGTTTTCATCACCACCGCCCCCGACAACGCCCGGCCATTCAACGACGACTCGACGATCTCATCCGGACTTCAGGAGATGGTGATGATCTACCCGGGTTATCTCCGTGCCGCTCAATCCATCGAGGGGGCGAGCCTCATCGCCACCATCCTCGTCCAGACCGGCGTCGTTTCCGGCCAGACGGAATTCAACAGCCTGGTCACCCGAAGCTTCTTCGGCATGCAGTTGAATCCCAACCCCCGTCGCATCCAGACCCCGGACGCCTACAACCTGGCCATTCATGTCACGGGGACGATCCCCTCCCCTGACGAGTCTGAATCAGACGCTCCCCACCACATCAACGTCATCATGGTCAGCGATATCGACTGTATCTCCGAGACGTTTTTTGACATGAGGCGACGAGGATTCTCCGACTTCAATTTCGACAATGTCACGTTCGCGTTGAACTGCATCGATACGCTGGCGGGCGATGAGTCGTTTGTCACCCTCCGCAAGCACCGGCCCCGCCATCGCAGCCTCACGCTGGTCGAGCAGCGCAACCGGGCGTACACCGACAAACGCCGTGACGAGACGGATAAGGCGGAGATCGACGCCCAGAACGAGCTGCAGTTGGCCCAGCAGAATCTTTCTGAGAAGGTGGGTGAGTTACGCGACCGATCCGACCTCGATGAGCAGACCAAGGCGATCATGCTCCGCAACCTTGAGGAAGTCGAAAACCGCCGCCTGAGCGTCGTGGAAGCGACCATCGAGCAGAACAAGAAACGCAGCCTTGCCAGAGCCGAGAACGAAATGAACATCGAAATCGCGCGTATTCAGCGCGGCATCAAATGGTGGGCGACCATCCTGCCCCCAATTCCCACGCTCATCCTCGCTCTGGCCTTCTTCGTGCATCGCCGCAATCGCGAAAAAACCAGTGTCGCCGAGCGAAGACACCTGGAGGCGACATCATCATGAACGACATTCAGAAAACCAGCATCTTTCTCGGCGTTGCGATCATGTTCGGCGCCCTGGCCCTGTTCACCGGCAGCCCATCGCAACCCACCCTGGCGCAATTTTCCGACAAGGGCGAACCATTTTATCCGCAGTTTACAGACCCCGCCGCCGCCGCCTCGCTGGAAGTCATCGATTACGACGAGGAGTCCGGCACTGCCACGCCCTTCAAGGTGCAGGTCAGGGATGGCCGGTGGACCATCCCCTCCCATTACAACTACCCTGCCGATGGCGAGGACCGGCTGGCCACCACCGCCGCGTCGGTCATCGACCTGGCCAAGGATGTCGTGCAATCAGACCGGCTCCAGGACCACGAGCAACTCGGGGTGATCGACCCCCTCGATGCGACTATTTCCACCTTGAAGGGCCGGGGGAAGCGGGTCGCCCTGCGCGATGAGGCCGGAGCAATCCTCGCGGAATTCATCATCGGGCGGGAGGTCGAAGGCAGGGCCGGATTCCGGTACGTTCGCATACCCCAGAAGAAGCGCACCTATGCCGTCAAGATGGAAATCGATATTTCCACGCGCTTTGCGGACTGGATCGAGACCAATCTCCTCGACGTCCAGTCGTTTGACATCAACAGCGTCCAGATTCAGGATTATTCGATTGACGAATCCACCGGACGAGTCATATCGCAGGGGGCGATCAGTCTTGAGAAAACCAATTCGGAGTGGTCCCTGTCCGACCTGCCGCCGGAGAAGGAACTCGATACCGGCAAGATCAACACCATGACCAGGGCCCTGGCCGGGATCACCATCACCGGGGTGCGCCCGAAACCTGCGGGACTGACCAGCGATCTCCGCACCGAGGATAATCTCACCCTGGACCTGCCGGCCCAGCTTTCCCTTCAGTCCAAGGGTTATTTCATCTCCCAGGACGGCCGGCTCCTCTCCAACGAGGGCGAGGTCAGCATCGGAACCGCCTCGGGGGTGCGCTACACGCTCCGGTTCGGCGAGATTCTGGTCGGAAAAGGAATGGAAGTTTCCGCAGGAACTGAAACGGATGCAACCGACGAAGCTGCTGACGATGAAGCGACTGACATTGAAGCGACTGACTCGGGAGAAGGCACCGAGAATCGCTACCTCTTCGTGACGGCGGAGTTTGATGAGACGCTGCTGGGGACGAAGCCTCTCGCCCCGGTCATGCCGGTAACGCCGACAATCCCGGAAGAAAAAATTGACGCATCCGAAAGTAATGCATCAACCGAAGACCCCGAAACGCAAGCTCCCCCGGAAGTTAACCCGGAAGTTAACCCGGAAGGTGAACCGGAAGGTGAACCGGAAGCTAACCCGGGGGGTAATCCGGGGGAGAGTACGGGGGGTGATCCGGGGGGCACCCAGGAAAGCGAAGGCGATCCCATCACCGAAGGTGATCCGGGGGGTGATCCCGATAATACGGAAACGGAAATCGCCGACGCTGCGGGTCAGGACCCCCCCCCGGATTCTCCCCCGGACCCTCCCCCGACCTCATCCCCCGATCCCGAAGCCATGGCGGCCTACGAGGCGGCTTTGGAACAATTCGTCAAGGATCTGCAGGCGTGGAACGAGCAGGTCGATGCCGGTCATGAGCTGGCCACCGGGTTGAACGATCGCTTCGCCCCGTGGTACTACGTCATCTCCGCCGGCGACTTCCAGAACATCCGCCTCAGTCGCGACGACCTTGTGATCGACAAACCGGCGGAGGACGGCGATTAAGGACTCGCCGCCATTTCAACCCTCACCCGTTCCATTCCCGCAACTCCGGCCCCGCATAATTCGCCAGAGGCCTGATGATGCGATTGTGCTCATGCTGCTCCATGATGTGGGCGCACCAGCCGGTGATGCGGCTGGCGACGAAGATCGGAGTGTACTGCGGCACGGGGATGCCCATCACGAAGTACGTCATGCCGCAGGGGAAATCGACGTTGGGATGAATGTTCTTGTCCTCGAGCATGATCCGCTGGACCTCATCGCCGATGTCGAACCATTTCTTCGAGTCCGGCCCCTGGGCCTCGGCAATCTTCAATCCCCACGATCGGAGAATACCCGCCCGATGGTCTCCATTCTTATAGACGCGATGCCCGAAGCCCATGAGCTTGCGTTTCTCGGCGAATGCCATGTCCATGAACGCGCGAACGTCTCCCTCGCCCGAGGTAATGAACGCGTCGATGTCCTTGAGCATTTCCATCGCCATTTCATTCGCCCCGCCGTGGAGCGGGCCTTTCAGGGCGCTGATCCCGCCGCACACCGCCCCGGCCAGGTCCGACTCGGTGGAGGCGATCACGCGACAGGTGAAGGTCGAGGCGTTGAAATCATGCTCGGCATACAGCGTCAGCGAGACGTCCATCACCTTCGCGACCAGTTCACTCGGCTTCTGGCCGGTCATGCACCACAGCAGGTTGGCGGCGTGGCCCAGGTTCGGATCGGGCTCGACGGGATCCCTGCCCTCGCGCACCATCTGTCCGTAACCGATGATGGTGGGAATCCGGGCCAGGAGTCGCTTGGACTTGTGGAGTTCGGATTCCGGTGAGTTGTCCTCGGTATCGGGCTCGAAATGAGAAAGATAACTCACCGCGGTTCGGAGGATGGACATGGGATGGGCACCGGGTCCGTGCGGCGGATTGCCGGCAATATCGCGGAGCACCGTCTTGAGACCATCGGGAATCGCCCGCAGGGAAACGAGTTCGTCGGTGAAGGCCGCCAGTTCCATCGTCGATGGCTTGTGTCCCACCAGCAACAGAAAAGCGACTTCCTCAAACGTGGCGTGGGCGGCGAGATCTGCGATCTCATAACCCCGATAGATGAGCTGGGTCTGGTTCACGGAGCATATGTCGGTATCGCCGATGGTCTGCCCGGCCAGACCGCGGGAGTCCTGGGGCTTGGCTTCAGTTGCGGTTGTCATCACATCATTCCAATCGTGCTCAGGATACGTATGGCGGGAAGACACTCGGAGGTGCATCCCGATGGAAAAAATCAGCGCAAAGCATGAGTTCAGGCATATTACGCGATTTTGACGCTCCCCGCTCAAAGATCAAAGGCCGGGTAAAAAGTGGCGAAATTCCGCCTCCGGCAGATAGTATAGTGTGATCATGTTGAGAGTCTTCACCGGCATCCTGCTCCTGCTGATCGCCTCGCCGACCGTCTCGGCGAGGGAAGAGACGCCGCAACTCAAGCGCGGCACCTGGTTTGCCTGGCTCGACGGCCCCGGTGGCGCTATCACTTTCGAGCTGCAAATCAGGCAAACCCGCGACAAGATCGACGCCTGGATCGTCAACGGTGAGGAATCCGTGCCCATCCCGGAGGTACGATTCGAGAATGACGAGTTTGTTTTTGATTTCGTCCATTACAACTCAATTTTGCGCGCCAAGTCAAATGCCTCGGGTACTGATCTCCAGGGCACCTGGAAGCGGGTTCGAGGTCACAATAAGTGGACGGTAATGGATTTTCATGCTCATTGGACGCCACCGGAAACCATGCCGAAACCAGCCCAGACCGGGAGGCGGCTCAACCGGTCGCCTTTCCGGGAAGCGTTAATGCTCAAGGGCAAATGGGCCGTGAAGTTCGACTCAAGTTCAGATCCGGCCCTGGCGATCTTTGATGTCACCTCCACCGGTCGGATCACGGGGACATTTCTAACCACCACCGGGGACTACCGATACCTGGGCGGCATCTTTGAGCAACGCGCCCTCACCCTTTCAGTCTTCGACGGCGCACATGCCTTTTTATTCCGGGCTGAACTCGGGGATGATGCCGTGCTTCGAGGCGACTTCTGGTCACGCGACACCTGGCATGAAACCTGGACCGCCCACCAGGATCGCAATGCCAGACTTCCCGACGCTTTCCAGCAGACGAAATGGAACGACGATGCGTCACTGGCCGACCTGAAGTTCCGCGATCTTGCCGGTGCGTATCATTCTCCCGCTGAAGAGCAATATACCGGCAAGGCCCGCATCATCGAAGTGTTCGGCACCTGGTGCCCCAACTGCAATGACGCTTCAGCCTACCTCAAGGAACTTGACGAGACCTATCGCGGGCGGGGGCTGTCCATCCTCGGGCTCGCCTTCGAGATGACCGGCGAGTTTGAACTCGACGCGAAGCAGGTCAAACGGTACGTCGAATATCATCACATCGACTATCCCGTTCTCGTCGCGGGCATCTCCGACAAGGCCGCCGCGACAAAAGCCTTCCCGGTGCTCGACAAGGTTCGCAGCTTCCCCACGTTCATCTTCCTGGACGGCCAGAACAACGTGAAGGCGATCTATACCGGCTTCTCCGGCCCCGCCACCGGCAAGGCGTACGACAAGCTCCGCGAGGACTTCGAGCGGATTATTGAACAGATGCTGGAAGAGTAAGCCCCCCGATCGGAGACCGCGAAGCTCTGACAAGCCCCGAGCGCAAGCGATTGGGACCGTTCGAGTATCCCTACCACATGGGGGGGATGCCTGTGCCACTATTTGTATGACACGCACAGGCAAGATGCCCGTGCCACCGTTATCAGAATGCCCTACTCCCCTTCCGGCGGCTCCCAAAGCTCTATCTTGTTGCCTTCGGGGTCCATGATCCAGGCGAAGCGGCCGTAGCCTTCATCCTCGATGTCGCCGCATTGGTCGATGCCCTCTTCCTTCAGCACCGCGAGCAGGCCGTCGAGGTCCGCCACGCGATAGTTGAACATGTAATCCTTGTCGCTGGGCTGGAAATACCTGGTGTCCGATGAGAACGCCTCCCAGGCCATTCGCGCCTTGCGCTCAAGGTCCGCCTCGTCGCGGAGATGAAAGCTCACGTAGCCATCCACATCGGGGGCGATGCCCAGGTGCGTTTCGTACCATTTTTTCAGCGCCTTGGGGTCGTCCGCCTTGAAGAACACGCCGCCCATCCCCAGCACTCGCTTCATGATTGTTCCTTGCCGATTTGTAGAGTCCGCAGTTTGGATCGGGTGGGATTGTAGAAGATTGTAGGGTCGGCTGTGCCGACCGCGAGGGGCCAATTCCCACAACGCCCGGCACAGCCGGGCCTACGAAGACGCCGGGACGGCGCTTGCCATCGACTCCAGCACGGCCTCGAGACCCTGCTGCAAAGCCTCGCGCTTCTCCTGGGGCAGGTCGTAGGTGGATATGAACAGCGTCACGGACTGCTCGCCCGGCATGTCACAGGACTTGTCGATCGCCACCCGCAGGCGGGCATCGTTGAAGTTCTCCAGTGTGCCGGTGAAATCCTGCGGCGGATTGATGATTTGCGCCCGGCCCCGGAATGTCTGACCGGCGGAAGTGGTGAAGTCAAAATGATCGCCCTGACGCAGGCCTTCGATTGAACCACCCGAGAGCAAGCCGGCTGCGCCGAACAGCGCGCTCCAGGCAACCTCGTAGCTGATCCCGGCAAGTATGAGGCTGGCCTGCACGACGATTCGCTTCACGCCGTTGTGCTTTTCCAGGTAGTGCTTGAGGCCGCCCAGCTCGAACTTCCAGCCCCGGGTGGTGGCGTTGTATTCCCAGTCCCAGGAGGCGTCGGTGGAGAATCCGGCATGGACCAGGCGAAGAACGGTGGAGCCGCCCTGCGCTTCGAGATAAAAGTCCTGGGCAACCTCCAGGGGCGACATCGTGCCCTTCAGTTCCGGATCGGCGGGAACGGAGCGGATGAGACGGAGATGCTTGTTTTCCTCCCAGATGTCGATTTCGGTTTCCGAGCCGTGGCCTCCCCACGCCATCCAGATCGATCCGCCCACCCCGGGGATGCCGTTGGTTCCGGGGGTTATGCGGGCTTCCAGCGGAAACCAATTCGTCAGCCATTCGGCATCAGTCAGGGCGCGCCAGACATCGGCGACCGGGGCGTTGATTTCATATTGCGTTTCGATGCGACGATCTTGTGTTTCACTGGTCATCTTGTCGTTCCTTATGCTTGACACCTGACTCGGCCTCCTCGGCGCGAGCCTCTTCCTCAGATTTGGTAATCACCGGATGCGCCCCGAGCAGAAAGCGATATGTACGTCCCCCGGCAGCAGACTCGTCGTGGTACTTGGCGATGAGGCGGGCAAACTCATTGGTGAGTTCCTCGGTGAAGAGATAGCGATCCTTGGCGGAAGCGAAGGTCACATCGGATTGCATGGTCAAGGTGGCAAGTTTCTTGCCCACCGAGGCTGCGCGTCTCTTGAGGGTGGCCACATCACGAATCATCTTCGCGGCGGATGCGATGAGATAACTTGCGGAAAAGCGGCTGCGGGCCTCCCCGGGGTCGTCGCCCAGCACCCCGAGCACCTCAGGATTGATGATGTAGGATCGGGCGGTGGCCTGGACGATCCGTTCGATGCAATTACGCCGGGGGCGTTCCTCGACCAGATGCAGGAAACCACTCCGCTCCAGTTCGCGAAGGTGATAGTTGACCTTCTGGCGGGACAGCCCGAGCTTTCGGGCCAGACTGCTCGCGGATTCCGGCAGTTCCAACTCCGCAAGGATCTGACGCCGGATGGGATGCAAGGCGATCTCCGCCCGACTGGCATCGTCAATGACCTCGATATTCGCCTGGGCGGGAAGTCCCACTCCGATACTCCTTGGAGGAAGAATTATGTACTTCCCGAATACAATATTGACAATAATTTTTGTCTTGTCAAATCTTTTTGTCAAAAATCTCGTATTCCCCCTCCTTTGCTGGAACAATCATGTTATTGAGGGTGTCGTGGGGAGCGTATATCAGGGTGTGCGGCCAGATCGTATTGACGTAGCCTCGCTCATGGACCACCTCTGATATAGAAAAAGGCCGCACCTGGGCGACCTCTCTGAGCTGCTGAAGCTTAGTTGTAATCCCGGGGGAGATGTTGTCCCGCTTTATTGACGACGGCGACGTCTGCGGCCCATTCCGGCCAGTCCTAACAATGCCAGTGCCCCGGGGGCAGGGATTGTCACGGTTGTGATCAAATCGAGTGAAAAATCTGCATCCACAAGAGGATCGATTGAAACGGTAACTCTATCCAATGTGGAAAGATCAAAGGTTCCGATGCCCGAGAACAGACTGAAGCTGAAAAACAGCGACTGAGAGCCCGCTGAATTCACGGAGACGGTCCTTGAGATATTGTTCGTGCCGTCGTTCAAGGCCACGGTAACCGGCGTGCTTGAAGGCTCCTGTAAGCCGAACCCGAAGCTGCTGAAAACGACGCGGATGCCGATATCGCCCGAAAAGTCCGCATTGAGACCGGTCGGGAAACCTGAATAGATAAGGGCCAATGCCCCATCGCCCCCGACCGTGCTGTCGTAATCCAATATCCCGGAGGTGGGGTTGATTGAGACGGTGATGGCATCACTGCCGGATACGAATGAGTCGCCGAAGATCGTCGTCTGCCTGACACCTCCGAGAACGCTGCCCAAGCTGATTTCTGTGATGAGATTATTACCCGGGCTCATCTGGGTCGCCGGCCAGGGATTAACGGCGGCAATTGATGAAAAATCATCAATCACGATGTCCGCGAACGCGGCTGGTCCGGAACACAGTACCGATAACAGCACCACTGGCGCACCGATACGAGCATAGATCCCGCTGAAAATGCGAGTCATGGGTAGTTCTCTCTCAACTCCATCAGAAGGTTCTCTCTTCTCTCTCTCGACACTTCTTCCGCTAGGGGAACTGTCACCCGAAGACTAATCGCTCTGGCATCAAACGCAAAGAGAAACTCAGAAAAAAGCCCGGTTTCCATTTCTCTGGTGGAGGATTCGGAACGACCTGCCCCTGATGCAAAGTCCGGTAACTCTATCGTTGGCTGTCGGTTGGCACAGATCTCTCCGGCTCTGCCGTCCGTCACCCAACGATCCACAATCAAGGAGATTTGAGGGCCGGGAATGCCCACTGCCCCTTGGAAACGATGTCCGGAGCCGGATTGGACCATTGTCCATTATCAGGGGTTCAGACAGGCCTGAAACATCCGTAACCGGGCTGCGGGGTAATCGCACCTTGTGAGGGTGGTGCCATCCAATCTGCTGGAAAAATACGATTTTTCAGTAGTTTTGGGGCCATGGGTAAGGCCTGATGCTTCCACGGGTCTGTCCGTGATGATTGCAGGTGAGAACCCAGACCTTCGACCAAGGCGTCTCAGGGCCAGAGCGGATCATCACCCATGCCCGACGGGTTCCATCGCACGTCGATGTACTATTCAGTGACGCTCGAGGAGTGGTCCACGGTCAAGCCGTTGCTATGCAACCTGCTGGACAGATAACCGCTTCCCTCCGGAAAAGCCCTCTCACCACGCCAGAATCATGAGGATTGTGAATGCGATGAGGTGAACGATCCAGATCCCTGCAATCCACATCTTCTGCTTCGATTCAGACTGATTGAGAAACCGGTGTCTCTGGACGAACAATCCCAAGGTAAGGAGTCCACTGAACCAACCAAAGGCGTCAAGTATTATAAACTCCACCGGCACTTTTCCCCCTCCCTGTACAAGGGGCTCGATGATGATCATCATCAACAACAGAATAGCGCAGATACTCGAAAACGCCCCTGGAATTACCGCCGCCAGAAACATCCCAAATCGCATTTTGGCCCGGCCCACGGTCAACCTGAGTTCCTCGCGGCACTCCGGACAGACGGGTTTGGTCAGGGCCCGGAGGTTGTAGTCGCAACGAGGGCATGGCACATCGCGGTCGAATACAAATTCGAGAAGCATCCGCTGCTCATCGGTCGGGTCCGGAGTGTTCGCCGGCCTGGTGACACCTCCCGGGTCGGACTCCATCGTTGATGAATGCTCTGCCATCGGGCTTCTACGTTGGGGGGTTGGGAAAGTTCCACTGCTCTCCCGGCTCGTAGCCCAGCAGACCGTATAGCTCTTTTCGCGTCTGCATCTGATCTAGCAGCCCCTCGACCGTCCCCGATTTCTTCAGCTCGTCCAGCCCACGCACGACATGCCCCATCGCCAGTCGCTGCATGCTCAGGGGATAGATGACGAGTTGGTAGCCCAGCTCCGCAAAACGATCGACGTGAATGTAGGGCGTCTTGCCGTACTCGGTCATGTTCGCCAGCAGGAGTCCCGGAGATTCCCGGGCGAACCGGGCGAACTCCTCCTCGGAGTGCAGCCCTTCGGGAAAGATCATGTCAGCTCCCGCGGCCCGATAAGCATTGGCCCGGTCGATGGCATCCTCGATTCCGGTGACGGATCGGGCATCCGTGCGGGCGATGAGAATGAATTCGTCATTCAGTTTGTTCGCCAGCGCCGCCTTGAGTTTCTCGACCATGTCATCCTTGGAGATCAGGCTTTTGCCTTCGAGATGGCCACAGCGTTTGGGGAACACCTGGTCCTCGATGTGCATTCCCGCCGCTCCGTGACGGTCGTATTCGATGGTGGTGCGGATGATCATCTCGCCGTCGCCATAGCCGGTGTCGGCATCGACAATGGTGGGCACGTGACCGGCCTGGGTGATCTCGCGGATGGTGCGACACATTTCGTTCAAAGTAATGAGCCCCACATCCGGATACCCCGCCCCATTCGCGGTCGCTCCGCCCGAGATATAGCACGCCTCAAAGCCTGCCGCAGAAATCGCCCGGGCTACCAGCGCATTGAATGCCCCGGGGGCCATCACAACGCCATTTTCCATCGCATCTCTCAATCGTCGGCCGGGATGTGAGGTCATGTTGCTCCTGTTCGCGGGAGGGGTGGAGAGCATTTTAGCCTCCCTGCCAAATCATGCGTAACGGTCGTTTTTCATCCCCACCGGCTTCTGGCTCCATTCCTGTCGCATTCCAGGGGTCAGACTAATTCCCACCCGACACGTGTCCGATATTCATAGAGGAAACCAGTCGGCCCCTCAGACCACTCTGGAGCAGGAAACTCAAATGCTTTCGAGCGACTACCCCAGGACAACCCCGAAACAATCATCCCGGGCGAAGTTTATTCTTCCCATCGCAGGCACCGGACTTCTGATCGCGTGTCTCTTCGCGCTCTTTTTCGGCATGAGAAAAACCTATAGCGAAGCAGAGGTCATCCGATCCATTCACATCATCGCCCTGAGGCAATCTGAAAAACCCGGCGTACCCAACGGCGGCCCACTCGGCCACTGGTGGATCTCCGCCGTCAATGTCGATCCCATTTCCGGGGAGCTTTTCGATTTTTCCATCACGACAGATACCATGATCATCGCGGCGCAATCCGTGATGGTGGATATCGATCCCCTTGCGGACACGTTCACCTTTGACATGACCGGGGTGGTTATGACCAGAATTGTCGCGTCGGATGACGACGATGGGGAGATTCTCGTCACTCGGGATCACTACCGTCTGGGTCCTGCGCCGTTCGGCGTCGATATCATCCCCGATGCCGGCTCGGCTCGGAAACCAACGCCGAAAGAAGAATCGTCGGAACTTTCAGATCTCGCCGGAATTCAGGCATCGGAAACCCCGGAGAACTGATAAAAAAAAGCCGCCGATTTTTTACTTCGGCGGCGGTCGTTTCCGTTTTCTTTTCTCATCCTAGCAGTCCCAGTCGTCTTCCTCACTCTCGTCTTCCTCGTGACTCGCTTCGATATTCGCGAGATCCCGCGATAGGATGAGTGCATTGCTGATCCGCTCGTGTAGATCGCCATCTCCTGAAGCGGCAGAGAATGTCAACACGCCGCCCAGTTTCAGATCGGCGAGCAGTGCATAAAATTTTTCACTGATTTTCGATTCAGGAGTAATCGGCCCGATGGGGAGCGCCTGTCGAATCTTCACCTCGGCTTCATCCATGATTTCAATGTTCCAGCCGCGGTCCCGATACGCCTTGAGATAGGCCTGGACCTGCTCCTCCACGCGGGGATCCGCCTTCGCCGGATGATCATTGATCAGCAGGATGGGCAGGTCCGTACTGGCGTGCGAGATCGAATGTTGGGACAAGAACGAATTTTCGGACCAGGCCGAGTGTTCGGAATAGCGAGGAGCGTGAGACGCCGCTCGCCTTCGTTTGGACGCCCCGGGCGCGGTTGACTTAATGATCTCATTTACGATCTTGCCATTACTGGTACTGGCGACGTACATGATGCCGTACAAATCGTCCAGTTTCATGAGTTCTTCCAACTTCCCGTCCGCCGGGCCGTCCTGGTTCTCATACCACTGGATCATGAGGTCTCGATAGGCCAGTTCCCGCTCGACATTCTCAATGACGACATTGTAATTGTTCTCTACCTCTTGGATATAGGCATCAATTTGTGCCCGGATGTCGAGGCGATCCAAGTCAGGCACATTGGTCACCAGCAATACGGGGGGAAGGGAACCGCTCAGACCGGATAATTGCGGCATACGAGGGAGTTCGGGTAGACCGGGGATGGAAATACTGATGGGACTTTGCCGCTCCGCTTCCATCACGAGCGTAGCTCCGATGATGCCGCCCCCGACGAGGACCACCATGACGAGAAATGCCAGGAACGGCGCGGGTTTGGGATTTGCCGCGTAGCCGTGGCGTCGGGCGCGAGCGCGATGTCGAATGTCTTTGGCACGAGCCCGGGCCGCCTTAATCTGCTCTCGCGCCGCTCTCCGCGCACTCATCGCATGGTTGCGCACCTTGGATCGAATCTCTGCGGCTTCTCGACGAAATGATCGTGCTTCTTCTCGAAAAGCGGCATATTCCGCGTTCTCCTGATTCGCATAGCCGGCATTGCCGACCGACCCCGGATCGTCCACGGTATAGGCCCCGGTCCACCAGGACGTAACTCGCAGCTTGGGAGACAACCCGGGCTGCATACCTCCCACCACCGCCGCTCCTCCGGCCGCGGCGGCCGCGACAACCGGCTCGACTGCCGGCTGAAACTTCGGTTGTGGTGATCCGGCTTGATTGACCTGCGCCACCTGATCGGGGGCTTCTTCCATTGGCAGGGGCACCGCTTCGCCTTGCATCGAGGGAAGCTGCACCGGCTTGACCTGGTATGGGTCATCCGCATTCATGACCACGACGAGATCCGCCAACATTTCGTCAGCGGTTTCGTAACGCTGGTTGTAGTCCGCCATCGATCGCTTGACGATCCAGCGCAGACTTTCGGGACTCTTCATCTGGAATCTGCTCAAACCGCCGTGGGCCGGGAAGGTGTTTTCCAGCACAAAGTAAAGGACCGCCCCGACGGCATAGATATCGAATTTCGCACCATCGACCTGATGCACTTTCACCCCGCGGAGCGCCTGTCGAACCATTTCCGGATCGCGGAAGTATTCCGTGCCGTGCGTGGTCAGGGTCATCGCCGAACGCAAGGGAGTGACGAGGCCGAAATCAACGATGTGAGCCCGTCCATCGTGAATGATCACGTTTTCGGGCTTGATGTCCTTATGCCACAACCCGCCTTTGTGATACGTCGAAAGCGTCTGGAGAAGGTCGCCGGAGTACTTCATGACATTGGCGAGTTGTTTTGTACCCAGCCCGCGTCCGTCTGATTCGCCATGCAGTTGCCTGGTCACGACGCCAAGGTGCTCGCCATCATGGAAGGGCATGACATAGAAGAAGCGATGCTCCTCCATGCCGTGGTCGAGTACGAGCCCGAGTTGCTTCGCCGCTTCCAGGGAACGAGACTCCCTGACGATCTGAGGCAGGCTCGATCCTTCGGTCAGGGCGAACGACTTGATGACGACGCGATCCGGCATGCCGCGCTGACGATTCTTCTCGTCGGGTTCGGCAACATAGAGCTTGCCGCCCGAGCCACCGCCCCGCAGGGAGCCGACGATGGTATAGCCATCGAATTGTCCGGTGCTGCGTCGGGGCTTGTCGGCAGTGGGAGCGCCGGCCATCGCTTCGGGTACACGCTGTTCAATCCCTTCCAGGAGTCCGTGCAGCAGGACCAACCTGAGCGGGCGCTGCAGGGCCAACCGGTAGAGACATGTGATGCCGATGCTGCATTCGCGCTTGACGGATTCGGCGAAATGCCCGGCCGCCGACCATCGCCCGATGACGACATTGAGCATGGTCAATGGGATCAGGGCGATGATGGCGAAGATGGCGCCGACAAAACGAAGTACATCGCCGATCATGCCGCTGATGAACTCGAAGATATGAACCACGAACCAGCCGATGCCCTTGAACACCGAACCGATCAGCCAGCCGATCCCCTTCAGGACCGGAACCAGCACGAAAATGATTACCAGTACGCCGAGGGCTATGGCGAGGCCGGTTACGACCGCTATTGCTACGGGTGCCATCGCTTATCTCTCCTCACCTCCGCGCCGGGTGACACGGTGATGTGATTGTCGGACTGAGGGAAATCTCAGGAAACGCATGGGGACGTTGTGAACCGGAAATTCGGGGGGCGGTGAGCCTCGCCTGACTCACCAAACCAGTATGCCTTCCGAATCCCGGGTTGTTTCTCATTTGTCTGCCCATTTCAAAGTTCGCTTCGAGTGGCTTGCGTTTCTGAGGTTAATTCTTCCATTAAAACGACTGTGATGGGGCCGTCTCATCCTCGAGAATCAGCCGCGATTGTTGGTGAAAGATTTCCGAGAGGGCCTCGTCGAACATGACATCCTCGCTTCCCAGTCCCGCCTTCTCGGCTTCGGTCTCTTCATCGCTGGTGAAGCTGTAGAGGGCCACCGTCTCGGAAAGGCGGCGACGGAGAAGGTCGCGTACTTTCTGGAGGTAGCGACTGACCGTAGGCTCGCTGATGCCGAGACTCTCCGCGACTTCCTTGCCGGACGTCCCGTCGAAGACCCGCATGCGATACACCTGGAACTGCATGAACTCCGCTTCCGCTTCACTTTTGCGGATAGAGGCGTACACTTTCGCTCGAAATACGTTTTCCTGGTAGACGTCATCGGCTTCCACCGACGCGACCTGGGTCATGAATCGCTCGTCGAACTCCAGGGGCTTCTTCCCTGCCCCGCGTTTCAGGGCCATCCTCCGGTCGATCTCATCCCCCAATGAGTGCTTGGCAATCGACAGCAGCCAGGTGCTGAATCGCGCGCCCCGGGTGGGGTCGAAGCGATCGATTGAATCGGAAAGTGCCGCGAGGGTCTCCTGGGTCAGATCCCGTACGGTTTCGACGCCAATGCGGCCCTTGCCCCATTTGGAGAGTTGCGCCCTGAGCACAGGTCCAAATATCTCCCAGAGTTCGAACCAGGCAGCCTCATCACGATTTCGAAGCCGCGCGACAAAGGATGTAGTGAGGGTATTCATCACGGCACTCTCTTGTTGGGTGAAACCGGGCTGACCTTTCAGGATGTTTGTCCCAGGATCGGTGACACAAGGCTGCCCATGGTCAATCTCTAGCTGACGCCTCATCAGTTACCCTTCAAGTGTACGTCGATACCCACCCCAAACGCTGTGTGAAACGGCCATTTCAGGGTCCCCGACCCTGAAACCTTATCTACTGGCAGCAAATAAACCCTAACAAAATGCGTATCTCAGACTATTGGCTCACATTATGGAAAAAATCTTTCCAGACTGAAAGAGCCGGCGAGGATCTCCCAAGAACATTGGTGAGCCAGTCGTTGACTCGTTCACTCGCCAGTTTATTCAGCCTCGGTTGGCTGACTTTTGGAAAGGAAAGACCATGGCCTGCATCACCCGTTGCATTCTTCGTTGGGGCCTCATCAGTGGTCTGGCTCTTGGTGGCGCAACGCTGCTGATCGGGCCGGAACGTGTTGGAGCCGGATTCCATCAACTTCAAAGCAAAGCACGTGGCGCCGTTGACCAATTCATGGACAACCCGACCGCGATGCGTCGCCAGCTCGAGCAGCTCGCCGATGAATATCCCGATCGTATCGCGGAAGTACGCGGCGAGATTGCCGAGATCGATCATCAGATCGGTCGATTAGTACATGATGTGGAGATCTCCAAGCGCGTCGTCGCCTTGACCACAAACGATCTTCGTGAACTCAAGACCCTCGTCGCCCAGGCGGAAGCCAAGAAGGCCGCCACCTCGCGCACCGTGTCCTTCCACTTTGACGGCATGCGATTCAATATCGACCAGGCGTACACGGAAGCGGGACGGATCAATCATGTCCGCACCACCTACAATGATCGCCTCGCCCAGGACAATCATCAGTACATGTTCCTGAGCGAACAGAAGTCGCGTCTGACCGAGATTCTCGACAACCTGGAAGGCGACTTCTCCAAGTATCAGTCCCAGCTCTGGCAACTCGATCGACAGATCGATGCGATCGAGCGTAACGAGCGTCTGATCGATCTGACGAAAAGGCAGAAGGCAACCCTGGCCAGCTACAACAAGTTCGACAAGATCGCCAACCTGCATCAGCTCGAAGCCAAGCTTGCCGAGCTTCGCACCATCCAGGAAGCCCAACTTCAGGCACTCGCCAAGAGTGGCATCAATGATGACTACTTCAAGCGTGCCGAAGCCGAGATGGGCATGATGGACATCGATAACAACCCCTTCGCCAACATCTTCGAAGATGTCGATGAAGAGGAAGTAGACGTTGATATTGAGTCTACCCAGTCCATCGCCTATCGCTCCCACGAAGCTTCGTGATTCGACACCCCTGATTCCAACCACCCCGTAAGCCCGCGAATCTGATCGCGGGCTTTTTTCTGCGCTGAAAGATCTTTCCCCAAAGTAAATCGCCGGCTTTCTTCAGGGCACCTCTATGCGATAGGAGAATGTCGAGTTCTCATTCCCCCTTCGCCAGTCGATGGCGAGGCCATGCGGCTTGAGATCTTCGGTGGTGATGATCGAGGGCGTCGGATTCTCTTCCTCGATGATTCGCTGCCTCCGCGTCAATTGGCGCAGATTCAGCCGCGAGACCAGGAACACCGGCTGATGCTTGCTGCGACCGACGTGGGGGATTCGATACACATCATCATCAGTCGCCTCCAAGGTCACTATTCTGCCATGCTTGGCGAAACGATAGGTGAAATCGATCGCGATCAACTCCCGGCGAATGTCATCCAGCGATTCGGGAAATATCCCCCGTCGAGCAAGCTCCAGGGCGCCCTCGGCAAGAAACTCTATCCGCTCCAGGGCCGTGATGAACGCACTGGGAACCGCCTCACGAAGAAACTGTCGCCAGCGTTGCTCG
This sequence comes from Planctomycetota bacterium, assembly GCA_022560875.1. Classification (GTDB taxonomy): domain Bacteria; phylum Planctomycetota; class Phycisphaerae; order Phycisphaerales; family SM1A02; genus JADFSH01. Next base: position 27,565 of record JADFSH010000012.1, read on the forward strand.
AATGCATCCGTCTCGCTGGTTTCAAACGCGCGCCGATACGCCTCACTCGACCTAAGGCCGTTGTTGATCATCCTCAGATAACGCTCAAAGGCCCCCATCCACCTTCCGTTCTGGGCATACACCAGAAAATACACCATCGACCAGGACTGGTCGTACAACAACCCCTCCTCACCCGAAGCCATTTCCGCCCGCCACTGCTCCGTTGAAAAGGAGATCATCTCATCGAACGGCGTATAGGTTTTCTCCTTGATCGAATCTTTCAGACGCAAAAGCGTGCGTTGATCCGCCTGCCCCGTCACCAGCGTGCCGCCCACCAGCACTGCCTGGCCGAAGAACTCGGCCAGACCCTCGTTGACCCAAAGGGGCAGGTCGCTGCCGAATCGGCTGTATGCGAACTGATGAAACCCCTCGTGCTGGAGGACGTGCTTGATCCGTCGTTCCGAAAGATGTTCCGTCCATAAGGCAAGCCCGCTGTCGGTATTCGTCGTAAAAAATACCCCTCCGGTTCTGGCGGTATCCACCCCGAACCTCGCCCGCAGCGTCAGTTCATAATCGCGGCGGCTCTTAAAAAGATACACGTTGAGTTTCATCGGAGCCCGCTGAGGCAGCGAGGCAAGACGCCGGGAATACTCCTCGTACATCGCATCCAGATGACGGGCCACCGCCTGGGCATCGCTCCGGGGCAAGTCGGTTCGGATCCAGTAATGCTCGCTCCCGGCCACGAATGATCGCTCCCACCAAGGCTCCTCAGCCTGGCGCTGGCCGCACGCAGGACTCACCAGCCAGAGGAGTATCAACAGAGCAGGTTGCCACCTCCCCCGGCCAAAAATACCGACGTTGTTTCTCAGTGTATTTCCCATTGCGTCATCTGTCCCGCCTTTGGATGGATATCAAAATATAGCCTGCCGCTTGCCATTGGCCCTGGATAACTCGGGAAGAGTCTTTTTCAATTCCCGGGGTCATTGGCCCCCTATTATCATGTCACAGGACACGCCATGACTTGCATTTGTTCATTTTTCACCGGATTTTGTGGCCGATGAATCGTAAGAGTAAGCGGACATGAAGACTTTTCGTCACATGATCAGGCGGGTTCGCCGGCGAACCCTGATAAACCAGGCCATTCACCACGCCGGGCACGGCATCCTTGCGGGCCTGGGGCTGGGGATTGCGATGTTGATCGCAGATCGCCTGGGAGCATTCTCACTGGCATCACCGCTTCTCTTTATCATCCCCGTCGTAATTGGCGTGATCGCCGGCATTCTTTTTGCCGTCTCACGAATACCCGACCCGATGGCGGCAGCCGTTCATATCGACCGAGCGTTGCATCTTCAGGATCAGTTCGGATCTGCCGAAGCTTTGCAATCTCGCGATTCCATCCACCAGTCCCCATATGACAAGGGTTTCACTTCGCTGGTCATTGATCAGGCCGATCATCTGGCCTCCCGGATCGATGTACGCACCGCATCGCCGATACGCATGACCGGCGTATGGGGCGGCAGTCTTGTCGTGGCGGGGGCATTGTGGCTGGGGATCCTGTTCCTTCCCGCATTGTCTGCCGAGGCGGAAAGCCTGTCTCCGGAAGAAACCGCCGCGGAGGCTGAGCAGGCCCAGCAGGAACGGACGGAACTTGCCACGAACATCGAGAATACGATCGAAGAATTGAAAGATGAAGACAGTCTGGATGAGCGGAGCCGGACCGAGCTTGAATCACTCCAGCGTCTGGCCGATCAACTCACCGCCGACAATGCCGCTGATCTTGATGTCAACCGAATTCGTGATGAATCAGCGGCACGACTGAATGACCTGGCTGATCAAATCGCGGAGAAAGCCGAGAGAGATTTGGCGGCCAGCGAGCAGGTTGCGCGTCGGTTTGCGGGCATGAAGACGCCGGAAACCCCCGTGTCCGCCGAGGAGTTCACCGAGGCATTAAAACGGGGTGATCTTGACCGGGCCGCGGACCTGCTGGATGAGATGCAGAATCAAGCCGGCCAGATGAGCGACCAGGAGCGGGAGATGATCGCTCAACACCTGCGCCGGCTCAGTGAGAATCTCCAGGATGCCGAAGCGTTCGACGAGCGACTGACCGAAGAGCGCGGCCAGCAGATCGAACAGGCCCTGCGTGATCAGGGACTCGATGAACCGGCGATTCGAGACATGATCGAAAACCCACCTGAAAAAGATGATCTCCAGCGCGAACTCGAAAAGAACAACATCGACGAGGAAATCGCCCAAAAACTCGCCCGCGACATCGAGCGACTGGAGGAAAAACGCAGCTTCGATGAGCAGACGAGAGAGGACACGGATGCGATTTCTGAAGCTCTCAATCGTGCTGCCCAGCAGATAGAAAACCCGCCATCGGAATCAGAGCCGGAGCCGGAGCCGGAGCAAAACGAGAACCAGCCCTCCGGGGATGAAACGCCTGCCCCCTCGGAGCAACCGGATAATAGTTCTGATCAACCGAATCTCGATGAGCAGCCCGAGGGGGAACAAGATCAGACGCAACCGACAGAGACCCTTCAGCAATCTGACCAGCAAGCCCCTGATACCCAACGGCAACAATCAGGTGAGGAACAGGCCGAAGGAAGTCAGCAACAACAGCAGAGACAAGCCGGAGAAGAGGCAACCGGCGCGCAGCAGCAACAGACCGGCAAAGAGCAACCGGGCGAACCGCCCACCGGAGAGAAAACTCCCGGCGAGATACCTGACGAGCAGCTTCCCAAGGAACAACCCACTGGAGAACGACCCACCGGCGAACAACCACCGGATGACGTCTCACCCCGGCAGCCTCCTGGCCCAGAATCGCCCCCCCCCGCTCAGCCGGAAAAGAAACCCGGCGAAGGTGCGCAACCCCAAGAGGCTCCCATCCCTGATCCGGAGAATCCCGAAGAAAACCTATTCGATCCCGACGCCCCCGAGCAAAGCGAAGATCAGCAATCGCCGGATGCGACTGGCGAAGAGCAATCTTCACCCGACCGGCAGATGCCTGAGATCGATGAAGAAATGATGAAACGCGCTCAGGAGATCATCAAACGCATGCCCGCCGATATGCTGCGCGATCTTGCCGAGCAGGCTCGCAAGGCTGCGAAAAACCAGGAAATCTCCGAGGAGTTGAAGCAGCAGGCCCGGGACATGCTCGAGCAGTTGTCTGAGGAGCAAAAACGAGCTTTGGGAGAGCTTTTCCGGCCTCCTTCCGAATCGGATCAGTCGCCCGATGGCGATGCTGACGGGCTTGACGCAAACCGACGGGGCCAGGCGGAGACGAGCCAACAGGCTACGGGGCAGGGTTATCAGTTTGAAGACACCGAAGACTTGGACCTTCGAGGCATGGAGAAGGCTGATCAGGTCATCGCCGAATGGCTCAGCGACAAGCCCCGGGAGGGCGACCCGGGGCGTACATCCAAATCCAACCGAGCCCGGCGTATCCGCAGCGCCCAGAAGGTTGCCGAGAGAGCGGTCAATGAATCCGTCGTCCCGACTCGCTATCACGAGTTCATCAAACGATATTTCGACCGGCTCGACCGCACCGTACAGAAAGCGACCGGCGAATCACCAACTCCCCCCACCCCCCCGGTTAAATCTGATGCCAAGACCAAGACATCCAGCGATTCTCCCGCGGACAAAGACAACTAAGCAATGTTCGTGACCTTCGACAAGCCCGTCTTTCTCCTGCTGGCAATCATTCTCCTGCCCCTGCTGATCCACGGTTGGCGCTCGATGATCGGCATGGACAGAATGCGTCGCATCCTCACCCTGTTTTTCCGTTCGTCTTTGACCCTGTCGCTCTGCGTGATCCTTGCCGGCCCTCACTTCCGCCAGCAACACCACCACCTGACCGTCATCGGCCTGCTCGACATCAGCGGCTCGGTGAGGCGATTCGCGAAGCTGCCCGAAATACCCGAGCTGGGGCGCAGCGCCAATATCGAATATCTCCGGCGCTGGTTCCGAGAGGCCACCGACACCAAAGCTCCCGACGACCGATTCGGTCTCGTGGTGTTCGATGGCGATGCGATCGCCATTTCCGCCCCGACGAAGGGCGATTACGTCGATGACAACCTCGATGTCGCCATGCACGAAGGCACCAATATCGCCCAGGCCGTGAGCCTGGGGCTGGCGATGTTTCCCGCCGACACCGCCAAGCGATTGGTGCTGATATCCGACGGCAACGAAACCTCCGGCGACCTTCTTGCCGCCGCCCGCCAGGCCGCCGGCGGCAGCAGACTCGAAGTGCAACAGTTCGATCTTGATCGCCTCAGGATTCCCATCGACATTCTCCCCATCACCTACTCCGTCACCGGCGATGTTCAGGTGGTGCGGGTTGAAGCGCCGCCCAACGCAAGACCCGGCCAGACCGTAACCGTGCGCATCATTCTCGAAGCCACCGAACCCACGGAAGGCTCCCTCACCCTGCTGAGAGAAGGACGCCCCAACGATATCAACGGCCGCAAGCCGGGTTACTCACGCCACGTATCTCTGGCTCCAGGGCAGTCCGTCCACCTGGCGCAGGTCGTACTCGGAAACACGCCGATCAATCGTTTTGAGGCGATTTTCGAGGCGAGTGATCCTACGACAGATATTTTCGTTGCCAACAATCGCGCCGAAGCGTTCACCGCCACCCCTGCCAAGGGAACCGTGCTGGTGGTCGATCGCATGGCCGGCCAGCAGTCGAATTATCTCGTCGATCTGCTCAATGCCGCGGACATTCCCAGTAGCGCCCAAAGCCCCGAGCAATTTCCGCTCGACCTGCTCACGATGCAGGCCTACGACCTGATCATTCTCGACAACATCGCCGCTTCGGAACTTTCCATCGCCCAGCATCAACTCATCAATACTTTCGTCAGGGATTTCGGCGGCGGGCTCATCATGGTCGGCGGAGAAAACGGATTTGGCGCGGGAGGATGGAACGGAACCACGGTTGAGGATGTGTTGCCTCTGGAGCTTAATCCACCCCAGGAACTGCGTCTGCCCACCGCCGCCCTGGTACTCGTCCTCGACAAATCCGGCTCGATGCATCGGGCCGTGGCTGGCGCGCGGGCCACTCAGCAGGAAATCGCCAATGAAGCCGCGGCCCTCGCCATCGAATCCTTGCGATCCGAAAGCATCGTCGGGGTGATCGCGTTCAATCTCTCGCCCGAGGTCGTCGTTCCCCTCCAACGCAACACCCACCCCGAGCAGATCGCCAAACGGATCCGCGGCATACGGGCGGACGGCGGCACCGATCTGGCGTCAGCGTTGATTCAGGCGAAAGCCATGCTTGATGAGGTCGAAGCGTCCCGCAAACGCATCGTCTGCCTGAGTGACGGGCAATCGCTGAAGGGTGATTTTGAAAAGATCGCCCGGGACATCGTCGATGCCGATATCAAGCTCACCACCATTGCCGTCGGCGATCAGGTGGACACGGAAACCCTCAGCATGCTCGCGGATATCGGCGGCGGGGAGTTTTATCCCGTGCGGAATCCCCGCATTCTTCCCCGCGTGCTCGTCGATTCGGTCCAGGTGATCAACAAACCGCTGATCAAGGAGATACAGTTCGTCCCCGAAGTGCTCCCGTCCGGGTCGTCGCTGACGATCGGCATGGAAAACGCTCCGGTGCTGGACGGCCTCGTCATCACCTCCGTCAAGCCCGATCCCAAGGTGGTCCTGGAAATGATCAGTCCCGATGGCGAACCATTACTCGCCCACTGGCAGATCGGACTGGGACGAGTCGCCGCCTTCACCTCCGACGCGCAGGGGCAATGGTCGAAACGATGGCTTGAGTGGGAGGGTGCGGAATTGTTCTGGATGCAGCTTGCGCGGACCATCGCCCGCCCCGCCGTGAGCCAGGATGCCGAACTCATCACCGAAATCATCGACGATCGGTTGCACATCGCCCTGGAAGTCGCGGATGAGGATGGCGGGTTCTTTGATTATCTTCAGGTACAGGGCCGCGTCTACACCCCCGACGGTTCGGCCATCCCCGTGCGTCTTCGCCAGAGCGCGCCCGGTCGGTATGAAGGCTCCGTGGAAGCGAGGTTTGCCGGCAACTACATCGTCGCCCTTAACCCGCGACAGGGTTTGAAGCAACTCAGCCCGGTCATCGGAGGCATCAATCGCCCCACCAGTATCGAATATCGAACCTATCAGTCCAATTCCCGCCTGCTCGAACAGGTCGCCGAGATCACGGGCGGCAGACGACTTGATCTCAATCTGCCTCGTGCCGTGGATCTGTTCGATCGCACCAACATGCCGCCCAGCATCTCGATTCTTCCCGCCTGGCATCCGGTCCTCCTGCTGGCACTGTCGTTGTTTCTCCTTGATATCGCCACGCGGCGTCTGGCCTGGAACACCGACATGATCAAGGGGGGGCTGGCGTCGGCCATCTCCAAAGTCAGACCGGGTCATGTTCGAGCGAAAAAAGCCGCGGTGACCCTCGCTTCTCTCCGCCGCGTGAGTGAATCCTTTGACGACAAGCTCGATTCCGAGTCGAGCGGACTGGAAAAACTGAAGGGAACGGGCGTCATCGCCCCGCCTCCGGATCGCATCGAGCCGCTGCACCCGATTGAGGAACTTCATCGCGAGCGAATAATCTCCGCCGCATTCGATCGTTTGCTCGGCCGTCGCAGTTCATCTCAGAAAGAACCGTCGGAAACGGAGACTCCGGATCAGCCATCATCGACGGTTACCACGCAGGATTCATCCTCGAACGAAGAATCCGCAACGGATGCCTCCGAAACCACCAGCAGCCTGCTCGCGGCCAAACGCCGTGCCCGTCGGCGTATGGACGGATGAATCCCTTTTCCTTCACGGTCGGAAAGATTCGCGGCTCAATACGACTCAAGCAGCGAAGCCCCAGGATAATACCAGGTCAGTATCTCCTGAAACGATTTTCCCGACCGCGACAATTTTTCGGCCCCGTACTGGCACAACCCCGATCCGTGCCCGAAGCCATGTCCTGCGAACACGAGGTCGCCATTCTCAAACGTGACCGTTACGAATGAAGATTTTAATGTCTCCCGGGGGGCCGTGATGTCATCGTTCGAGAAGTTTGCGGCCCGCATGAGCTTCTCGGCATCCAGCCTGAAGGACTTGCCATTCGCATCGACAAGTTGAAAGGACACGGGCCGACCGTGCGGATTCGTCTCATCGAGTTCTATCGACGCGAGTGATTCAAGCGAGGCGAGGGATGTGATCTGTCGATACTCACCGTACGCCACGAGACGTTTTCTGAATTCATCGGCTTTGCGCCGGACTTTCCATTCATACACTGGGGCTTCCGTGCAGACATCCGGCTCGGATCTGCCGTTCAGGGGAGCGATCCGATTGATGGGGCTGGGCCCGATCACATCCACGGCTCTCGAAGCAAGCCCGCCACAGCAACTTGAGTAGTAACCGGGCACAAGTCGCTCGTCATACGATAGCACTACCCCACGAGTCTCTCGTACCGCTTGATAAGCCACTCTTCGGTCCACGGTGCCCGCGTACACCTGGGAGGAAATTGTGTCTGTGAGATCGTAATGACGCCGTGTGGAAAAATACGCCTGCTCACTGCACGCGAAACTGCGCGCCGCGACCGCCTGGGCAAGATAGGTCTCACGCCTCCAATGACTGAACAACTCGCTCGCGAGTACGCCCGGCAGATAGGACTCCAGAGCCACGTGATTGATCACGTCGAACGCCCCCTCACCCTCATCGCTGCGCCGGTGCAATCGGATCGAGCCGGGATAGCGCCGACCGCGAGGTTCGAGCAGGATCGGCAAGTTATCGATCGTGGTCAATTCCAGTTCGTCATCCGCCTCCACCCGGGTCACCCTGCCGTCGGCCTCCTGGATGATCCATTTTCTCAGACCCCAGGAGACGGTCAGAGGCCCGGACAGATCAAGTCCTGTCCCTTCGTATCCGAGATACCGCGCGCGGAATGGACGGCCCTCTTCTCCGAGCGTGATGGTCACCGCGGGTTCCCGAACGCGGAAGACGCGCACCCGCAGAATCGGCTCGATCTGGGGCAGGGGTGATCCCAACGGCTCCGGGGCTAGCCCGGGATCCACTGGCTTCCGGGCTTCATCTTCGGGCTGCGAACTCCGGCGGCATCCCGACAGCAATACGGGGGTTGCGATCAGTCCGATCATGTGCGTAACAAACGTTCGCCGTGAATCCATGCGACGGATCCTCATCCTTGAGATGACACAAGTGTAGCTCAACGGAAGGCTGGTGGTGGCAACGGTGGATGAAGATTCGTTGCGACAGGTTAATCGAGCTTGCGCAGTCCGAGGCTGAAATCCCCCAGCTTGATGTCGATTTCCTCAAGACTGGTCTGGCCGAAGTTCTTCACCCCCATCAGTTCCGCCTCGGTGCGCATCGCAAGATCACCGATCGTCTGGATATTGAGAACCTGCAGAGCCTTGCGGGCCCGAACGGAAAGATCAAGCGCGGCAATCGGCTTATTGAGCACGGCATCGGACGCCTTGTCCCGCAGTTCCTCGTAAATTTCCTGACGGGCGCGACTGTACTGCCCATCCAATCCCTGCCCGAGCCGCAGGGCCTTGGAGGAGAGCATCAACTTGATCTCGTTCAATGATGTCTCGCCGAAGTTCTTGTAGCTCAGCAGTTCGGCTTCGGAAATTTTCAACAGATCGCCCAGCGTGCGAATCTGCATTTTCTTCAGGCAGTTTCTCGCCCGCACGGACAATTCAAAATCGGTGACCGGCGTATCGAGCAAGGCGCGATGACGATCCAGGTTTCGCGCCTGTTCCTCGTCGTAATACATATTGCGAGAGGCTTGCACATCCTTCATGTACATTGACGCCCGTTCGTGATTGGGGGCGGTGTCCAGGATCTGCCTCAGGCATTTCTCGGCCTTGGCAATCTCGCCACGATCCTCGTACAGCACGGCAAGATTCAGCAGGGCATTGACGTGCGGACGGTCATTATGGATGAGTTGCTCATACAGCCCGATGGATTCGTTCTCCTCACCCAGAAGGTCGAGCAGATACGCCAGCCGGAAGATGTGCTGAGGCTGGGAGCCGAGCTGCACGGCTTTTCGATATTCCTCAACGGCCTCCTGGCGATTACCCGCCTCTTCCAGGGCTGCTGCTTTTTCAAAATGTTCCTGAGCCGCCTGGGGATCCGCGGTCACGCCACCCGCACCGATCATGGTATCAAGAATGTCCTGACTCACGTTGAGCCTCCCAATGTGGTTACAACCCTAGTCATCTCATCAAAAACGAACCGGGAAGTGTAGAGGGCCGATCGACTTCAGACAATACGAGCTCGAATCACTTCCTGGGAAGCGATTTGGAGACGGATTCGGCAATCTCCTCCGCCAGATCCCGATAGGAGCCTTCTGCCATCGCCGCGGGTACGCCCGGACCGATGGGAGCGATCCCGGCCGCATCGCGCTCGGACTCGTCCAGCAGCTTTATCGATCGCCAGGCTCCACTTTCAAACCTCCAGACCATGGTGATGCCAAGAATGATGATATAAGCCGATGCCCCGATCCAGGGGCCGATGGACTCCAGTTGAGGCCACAATTTCGTCATCATGATCCCGCCTCCCACTATGAACACCCAACTGTAGATCATTATCATCAGCCCGGGCCAGACCGTGTCCCCGGCCCCTCGCAGAGCTCCGGAGTACACAATCCCGAAGGCATCGGCGGTCTGGAAGATCGCCGCACAGATCATCAGCTTGGCCCCAATTAAAATGATTTCGGCTCGTGCGTCCGGGGCTACTTCGGTACCTCCGACAAAAACCGCCACCAGCTCGTTCCGGAACAGAAAAAAGATCAGGCCGCAGATCGTCATATACCCCACCGCGAGACGCAAGGTCAGCCGGGCTCGGTGCGCGGCAACGTCCGGCTGCCCGGCCCCGATATATTTCCCCACCAGTGACGTCGCCGCGACGGAGAACCCCACCGCAGGCATGAAACTCAGATGCATGTAACGCAGTGCGATCCACCCTGCGGTCATGTGATGCTCTCCGAACTTGCCGACCAGAGCCGTCATGAAAATCGCCCAGCAGATCAGTTCGTTGCCATACTGCACCGCCGCGGGCCAGCCAAGCTTGAGCAGATCCCTCATCGGCTTGAGGGCGGGTTTCCAGCTGGAACGGGTGCGCAATTCCCGATTCATTTTCTGCCCCAGAAAGACCACCATCGGAATGGCAAATTCAAATGTCGTTCCGATCACGGTTCCGATCGCCGCGCCGTACAGTCCCAGTGCCGGAGTGCCGGGAATCCCGGGCAATCCGAATTGAGGCAGCCCCTGCTCACCAAAGATCAATACGTAGTTCATCAGCGCATTGACGGTGTTGCCGACAAGAGCTGAGATGGTGACCAACTTCGGTCGGTGAAGTCCGAAGAAAAAATGGTGAAGGGTGCGTGCCGACAGAGTGAAAATGCCGCCGACGAGCAGGATCTGCCCGTAGCCGCTTTCCAGCTTGACCAACTGGTCAAAGTGCTCAACCGTCTGAGGATCGTGGGTGTGGGACATGATCCACGGCAAGAGCAGGGCCATGGGAATCAACACCAACACCCACATGATGAGGCTCATCCATAATCCCGCCCAGGCATACTTCGGCCCTTTTTCTGGTGTCCCCGCTCCCAGATTCTGGCTGACGTAGGTGTTGACCACCGTAATGAATCCAAACATGGTCGCCAACGGGACGAATGTCCAGATGCCGCCATTGCCTTGGGCGGCGACTTGTAGTGGCCCGACCTGGCCGACCATGAGGCTGTCCATGAACTGCATGACCGTGTAGCTGGTCATGGTCATGACCGTGGGCCAGGCGATGGCCCACACCTCGCGCGCGGGCGTCAAGGGTTTCGCCAGAGGTTTGGATTGTTTGTCGGGATCATTCAAAACAAGTGCGCCGATCAAACCGCGATCCTAGGACGGGACAATGGACATTGCCCCGATCATTTCTGAGGAACCTCTAAAACCTGCCATTTATCTCATCTCCACAACAGCATGGCACACTTTTCACGTTGACGCAGGCTCGCCCGGCTGCGATCGTGATGCGATGCCCAGCAATAACAAGTCGATCACAACTGGTCTCGCCACGGTCCTTATTACTCTTTCTCTGACGGGTTGCACCGGAATCAGTCGGTCCGGTGATCTCGCCGGGGTCACCGTGGATGTTCGCAACGAACTGTTGATGTTTGACGGGCATTCCGGCGATCCCATTAGGTGGGAGGATCTCATGACCAGGGTCGCTTCGGCCGACGTCATCATCATCGGTGAACAGCACGACGACGCGGTCGGTCATGCCGTCCAGAGAGCCGTAATCGAGGATGCCGTCGCCCGCGGATCGAACCTGGCCCTTTCCATGGAAATGCTCGATCGCTCTGAGCAGTCGATCGTGGATGACTATGTGGCGGAACTGATTGACCGGGAGAAATTTTACGAATTGACCGCTTCCACCGAATGGCGAAAAGTCGTGAATGAGTATCTCGCGGGGGAAATCAACAAATCGAAATTCAAGGAACAAATCCTCCGCATCGGCTGGCCGGACTGGGAAACGAATTACCAGCCGATCATCGATGCGGCCAAGGACGGCGGGGCCCGCATCGTCGCCGCCAACGCCCCGTGGCTGCGCTATACAAAGCTCATCACCAAAGACGGTTACGAAAAGCTGGAGACTCTGACCGACGAGCAACGTCGGCTCATCGACACCCCCGAGGTTCCCGAATCCGGCAAATATCGCGAAAGGTTCTGGGAAGTGATGGTGGACCGGGCCGAAGGCGAGGAACCGAAAGAGTCTGAGAGCGATGGCGATGATCCGGATGCGGCACATAGTGAAATGTCCGATGATGATGTCCTCCGCAGCTTCCATTCACAGATGATGTATGATGCGACGATGGCCGGTTCGATGGCCGAAGCCCTGAAGAGCGGCGCGGAAAAGGTCATTCATCTCGTGGGGCAGTTCCACAGTGATTTTGAGGGGGGAACGGTGATGGAACTTCGCCGTCGGGTTCCGGATGCGCGCATCCTGCTCATCAGCATGCAGAAAGAGTCTGCCGCAGCCCTGCGGGAGGAGGACACGGATCGCGCCGATATCGTGATCTACACCGGTGCGCGAGAAGACTGAGCTTCATCTATTCACGTATGCGCAGTTATCCGGGAGTCGTGTCTCGATTAATCAGGTTCGTCGTCGCGGGTGGCGCGTCGAAGGCGATCGAGAATCGCCGCCCACAATCCATCCGTTTCATCCGGCTTTTCTATCACAATACGTATGCACCCGGATGCATCCGCCTCGCGCAAGGCACTGTATAACGCCTTCGCATAGTCTTCGGCGATGCCTGGCATCCCGATGGCTCGATGAGGGGGTCGCACATTTGTCACATCCCGGGCCAGGACCAACGCGGGCTCAGACAGCTCAGCCAGCCGATCCGGCATCTTCGCCCTGTCAATCAGTTCCGTCCTGGTCGTAGGAGCATAATGGGCCAGCGATGTGCCGGGGCTTCCGGCTTGCATGCGCAGCGTGGGCTGCTCGATCTCACCCATCAGCTCGCGCAGCATTTCCAGCGTAATCGATCCCGGGCGCAGCACCACGGGGATCTCACCCGTCAGATCGACCACGGTGGACTCAATCCCGACTTCGCTCGAACTGCCGTCGAGAATGAGCAGGTCGTCGCAGGAGGCAAAGTCCTGAGCGACATGCGACGCCCGGGTCGGGGAGATGTGCCCTGAGCGGTTTGCCGAGGGCGCTGAGACCGGTGAGCCGAACGATTCGATGAGGGCCCGGGCCACGGGGTGCTTCGGAGCGCGAACCGCGATCGTACCTCGCCCCGCCGTGGCTTCTGACGGCACGTCCGGCGATTTCTTCAAAACGATCGTCAGCGGCCCCGGCCAGAAACTCTTCGCCAGCGTCCGGCACCGGTCATCCCAATGTGCAACCAATCGCATCGCCTGCGCTTCATCCAGAACGTGGGCGATGAGCGGATTGTCCGTCGGTCTTCCCTTGAGATCGTAGACCTTGTCGATCGCCAGGGGATTGAAGGTATCGGCCCCGAGTCCATAGACGGTTTCGGTGGGAAACGCGACCACGGCCCCGCTCCGCAGGCACCGGGCCGCTTCGGCAATGGCCGAAGGGTTGCCGAGGTCATGCACGTCAAGAATTCGGGGCATCGGCGACACCTGCCCCTAGGGGATAAAGCCGTCAGTGTGATCGCCGACTTCCAGGTTGATGTTGTTCATTTTCAGACCGGTCCCCATCGCGCGATACAACTCCGCGACGGACTGATCGAAATTCACAATGGCCTGGATCTCCTGCTGTCGGGCGGTGGCGAGTCCGCTCTGGCGCTGAAACTTGAGATTGAGAAACTCCGGGGTCAGACCGGCCATGGTCTCTTCCTCCACCAGCAGGGTGCGGAGATTTTCCGCCTGGGCGATCCGGAACGAGCGACGGGCCTGAATGAGTTGATAATTCGTGATGACATTACGCAGCGCAGACTTCACTTCGAGGACGACCTGCTGCACGGCTTGACGATAAGAGATCAGCGTCCCCGTCCGTTGCAGACGCGATCTGCGATACCCCGCTTCCGCCTCGCGGTTGCCAATGGGGATCTCGAAGTTGATCCCCAGAACATAATCGATGAAGTCCGCATCGGAAAGCTCGGAAAAGGAACTCCCCGGATCATCATTGAGGCCGCTGTAGGCAATTTCCGCGGAAAGATCGAGGCGCGGCAGACGCAAATTGTTCGCCAGCATCTGACGGATCGAGGCATCGTCAATGGCGAGCAGAGCCTGCTTGATTTCCGGCCGGTTCGAAATCGCCGTGGTCAGCGACTCGCGCAGGTCGTACTCGACAGGAACTTCCACGAGTTCGTCTGATGGCTTGATCAGGATCTCCGAACCGACGGGGAGTCGGGGATCGTTGATCAACACCTTCAGGAGATCGGATGCGGCCCGCACCTGGTGCCGCGCGAGTATCACGTTGCTCTTGCGTTGTTCAACGGTCGCCACGGCATCTGCGAACTGCGCGGGTTTCGTGTCGAAGTCTCGCCGTCGGTCAAGCACATCGCGCACCTCTTCACCGACACTCACCAGCCACTCCTGGATGACGAGATCACTCCAGGCAAACACGAGATTCCAATACGCCACCTCCGTCTGGGAGATCACCGTCAACAGTTCGCTCCGAAGTTGCTCGACGACGCTCTGCTCGGCATTCTCGGAGAGGTGAATCGTGGCGGTATTGACCTGCTTGCCAAAGCCGCGAAGCAGCGGCTGAGTGAGACCGAGCCTGACTGCCGCCATGTAGGCCGGATCTGGCGAGAAGCTGATTCCGGGGGCGTTGTTCTGGCTGCGGGTCAGGTCCGTGGAAAGCGAGACCGTGCCGCCGCTCCGGGTCAGCTTTCGCAGTCCGGTTTCGTAGCGATAGCGTTCAGAGGCACTGATACCGGTACCGATGGTCGTGATCCCGACGATGGGAACGGTGGAAGGCTGATCGGTCTTGGTGACATCGACTCCCCCGAAAAAGATCGCATCAAATGCCGCTTCCGCCGCGATCACATCCTGGGCAGAGATGGCCGGTTGCAGCCGGGAAGACTGCACGCCAAGATTACCCTCCACCGCCGTGTGAATGGCATCGCGCAAATTCAGCGCGACTTCGACCTGCTCGGCGCCGGTCAGATCCGCGCCAAAGTCAGGATCAACGGGGCTCCCGATCGGAGCCGGCCCGATGGTGTCGAGTTCCTCACGGCGCTCGGCGAGGGCGAGTTCGACCTCACCGGGGGGTTGTGATGTGATAAATCGCCGATTCTGATTCTCTTGGGGCAACAAACCCAATTCATGCTCGACCGCAGCGTCAATTCTGCGCCTGAGAAGCTCATCGGCCCTCATCGGTAGAAACGGCGACTGGCAACCGCCAAACGCACAGCATATCCACACGATCAACACAGTGAGAATCGTTCTTTGGGCCATCGCCTGAAGGGTAACCGCGTCCGAGCGTCGAGCCAAGCGTTTTGCCTTGGAAACTGCTTGCCAGCGATATTCAGCAATCGAAAATATATTCTTTGCTTTCAGGCTATGGGGAAGGAAGAATGTCGCGTCGTCACATGGAGGTGCACACAATGAATAAGAATCTGACCCAACGCATGATCCCCGCCGCTCTGACCGGATTGTTTACCCTCGGAGCGGTTTTCTTTCCGGCCCCCGACGTCGCGGCTCAATCAAACGCCAACCAGCCCTATATCGCGGTCATCAATCAGGATGAAGTGTATATCCGGTCGGGCAATTCCGACGGGCATTACCCCATGGGCAAGGTCAAGCGGGGCGAGTTCGTGCGCGTCATCGGTGAAAAGTATGAATGGGCCCAGGTGCAGACCATCGGCCCGGTTTTCAAAAAGTACTACGGCCTGATCAAGTATCCCGAACGGTTTGCGGACCGGCTCCGCATTGCTCCGGATAAGAAAAGCGCCCGTACCCTCTCCCGGATTGATGTCATCGCGCCGAATCCCGATCCCAAGGTCAAGCCCGGCGACAGTTGGAAGATGATCGCACGTCTCAACCCCAATGAAACCATTCAGATTCTCAGGACTTCGACCACCTATCGGGGCGAGACCCTGCATGAAATCGTTCTGCCCGAAACGGCCAAAGTCTGGATCAAGACGAAGTTTTTAAGGCGGGCAACCGCGGAGGAAACCGCGCGCTGGAACCGAATGCTGGCCGGCGTGGAAGAACCCCGAACGGAAGCCAAAGAGACCGTCGCCTCCAACCCGCCTCAGCCAATCGGGGCGACTCCCGGGGAGCAGGCACAACCCGAGCGTGTCCTGGCCAAGGATACCGTGCCGGTGAATCCGGTCGTCACTGAGAGGAAGCCGCCGGCGTCCTCCTCACCTTCCACCAACCCCCCGGCGGAAGTCATCATGCAACCCGGACCGGAAGCGGCTTCCCCCGCACCGCGCTATGAGCTTCCCCCTCGAAAGAAAAGCAAGGCGGAAAAACGCCTTGAAGAACTCGAAGCCACCTACCGGCTGCTGCAGGAGGAGCCGATCGAAAGCGCGGAGATCCAGCCCCTGCGCAACCTGTATCTCGATCTGGCCGCGAAGCATACGGATGATGTCGTCGTCTTGCGTTACGCCAAGGCGCGGGTCGAGCAGCTTGAAATCTGGAGCGATCTTCAGGTTCGACGCGCCGAGCTGAAGAGGATCAAGACCCGCCTTCGGCTGACCTCGAACGAGGCGGAAGCAAACCGCCGGGCCATGGAAGATGGCCGCGAATACATCGGCATCGGTCGGCTCAGCGCATCGATCATCTACGACGGCAAACTCCTTCCCCGATTGCTGCGACTGCAGGATCCCGATACGGGACGGACCGTCGCCTACCTTCAGCCGAAGGATGATGAATTTAAACTCGGCGGCATGCTGGGACAACTCATCGGCATCGTCGGCGAATCAGCCTACGACGGTGGATTGCAACTGACCCTCATCACCCCCGAGCGTATCGACCTGTTGGCTCCCCAGCCCTGACCCCCGGACACCCGGAACTCGGCCCCCCGGACTCCGGCCCCCGCCTATACTTGCCGGTCTTTTTCCCCGCCGCGGGGCATTAGCTCAATTGGGAGAGCGCTGCCTTTGCAAGGCAGAGGTTACCGGTTCGAGCCCGGTATGCTCCATTTGATGCAACAAGGCATCCCGCCGTCTCGTGAAGGCCTGGGCTTTCACAGAATCCCCCGGAGCGGCTATGGTACGCGCGGCTGAATTGCTGACCTATGTTTCGCACGCACCTTGCCAATCTGCTGCATTCTCTGGCCGATCCCTGGCCCCATGTTTCGCGACACACACGGACAGTGCGCACGTTCGGGGCATTGAAGAAGGCAATGGGTTGGGAGCGGGATCCGATTCTCCAGGGCGATCACCTCCGGGAGTATGTCAATCATCTGGACCTGAATGGCCGCAGGATCCGCGATGCCGAGTCCATCGGCGGGGCGTGCGCCAACGAGAACCCGGCGATCATGCTGGAGATTGGCACCTCCCACGGCCATACCACCGCGTTGATGGCCCAAAACGCCCCGCAGGCGATCGTTCACACCATCAACATCCCTCCCGAGGAAATCAAGCAGGGAGGGCGTCATGTCACCCACGCCATCAGCCGCGAGGACATCGGCAGGTATTGCCGCGATCTGGGATTGACCAACATCAGGCAGATTTACGCCAACACCGCGACCTGGGAGCCGGATTTCGGCCCCATCGACATCACGTTCATTGACGGCTGTCATGATTCGAGCTTTGTCTATAACGACACCCGCAAGGTGCTGAAAAAATGCCGGGTGGGGAGCCTGCTCCTCTGGCATGACTTCAATCCCGACCTGGCGCGGGCTCACGACTGGCTGGGGGATGTGTGCAGCGGCATAGAAAGACTGCTCGCCCGACGGGTCATTCGGGGAAAGATCTTCCGCCTTCAGGATTCATGGGTCGGCATCTATCGCGTCTCGGAGCGCGACATGACCCGAGCCGCCCGCCGATGAGAATCCTACAGATCTATTACCGATTCCACGAGCAAGACGACGCGAAAGCGCGGCGTAGGGCTGAATGTGCCCCCGAGAATCTCAGCATCACTCCCTTTGCACTCACCACCCCTCGGCTGCGATGGGACGACCTGCATGTTTGCTGGAAGACGCGTGAACCGCGGCTCATGGCGGAATATGCTGCGTTGCGTAAAGCGGCGGAGTCGTGTGACGTGCTGCTACACCTTGGCGGATGGAACTTGCATCCGGATTTCGTGCAACAGTTGCCTACCTTCAACGTGTACAGTTTCTTCGACGATCCGGAAAGCTCGTTGAAACAAAGCCGCCATGTCGCCCCTTCCTTTGACGCGGTTTTGTACGGCAACATCGCCTCCGGTCCGCAGTACGCTTCCTGGGGTTGCCGGCGGATCGCCCACGTACCGATCTTCATCGATCCCGCCAGTGTTCCCTCTCATGAGGAGGCGAAGACCAGTCTCTCGATCAACCGCGACAACGACATAGTCCTTTGCTGCGGCATGACGGATTGGCGTAAACGCAGACTCGCCGGACTCATGGCCGCATTTCCCTCCGCCCGCGTGCATGGCAACGGATGGGAGGGAGGATGGATCAGCGATGAGCAGCAGCGGGACCTGTATCGACGCAGCCGCATCGGCTGGAACATCCACAACTCCACCGGGCCTATCAATCTGCGGCTGTTCATGCTCCCCG
The DNA here is from genome assembly GCA_022560875.1 of Planctomycetota bacterium. Classification (GTDB taxonomy): domain Bacteria; phylum Planctomycetota; class Phycisphaerae; order Phycisphaerales; family SM1A02; genus JADFSH01. The sequence goes on from JADFSH010000012.1 coordinate 45,712, forward strand.
CCTGGGGGGTCATGCAGATCTGCGACAACAAGACCGGTCTTGGACAACTTTTTGAACTCGGCAAGGAAGTGGTCGGCTTCGACACCATACCCGAGGCAATTGAAAAGACGAGGTATTACCTTGCTCACGACGAGGAGCGACGACATATCGCCAAGGCCGGTCATGAGCGATTTCACCGCGAATACCATCCGCGGCGGCTGTGGGCTCGCATCGACGCCCACCTTCAGGAGTGGATCGGAGGGGCCAATAATGGGCGGGCAGTCTTAGCGACTTCACCGGAGCGACTCGACGCGAGGAGTGACGTAGTCAGCACTATCCGTCGTGGCGCAGCGCGGTGGGTGATCAAGCAGCGCAAGAGTGTATGGCGCTCCGCTCTCAAATTGTCAGGTGCCCGGACACCGGACTGGCACGATGAGTCAATCTATGTGGGGAAGACACCGGAATATCGATGCGGCCAACGTCGCCGACGTAGGCGAGGTGTCCTCCGTGATCTCTCCAAGGATGAACACCATCTTGAGGCGATGTGCTGGGCCGTTACTAGCTTGATCGGTTCCGCCAATTCCATCTTCGTTACAGGACCCCATGCGTTGCGGTTTGAACAGTTGGCATTGGTTGACGCCACCCGATCCATTCAAGTGCTACCCGAAGCCAGATTGGCCGATGCCGGGGCAAAAGCCAAGTATGAATTGGGAGTCTGCATGACGTGTCCCGCAAATCTGGAGGTGTTGTCGAATGGTCTCGCTGAGCTTCTGACACTTGCTCCCCGGGTCTTGATTTGTATCCTCACTTCGTCGCATTCAGGAGCGCCCGATACAGATGACATCTACCGAACACTTGAGTTGCAGTCCCGTGTCGCACGGATGCTCACGATGCCTGACCCCTGGGTGCCTTGGCTGGAACCCGTGACACGGCGAGGTTGGCCCAATCCGCTGATCATTGAATGCAAAGCAGCAGCAGCCGAGTAGTGAGGCCATAACGGATCGCAGTCCTCAGGCCTTGGAGGAAGCCTTTTTTCCACTATGGATGAGAGTACGCCCTCGTAGTTGTTGGCGACAGTTTCAGGAGTGAAGTCCTGCCTCGCCGCGATCGCCCGTGCGGGTGGGTCAGGAAACTCCCGCGCCCACTGGGGAAGAAACCTAGCCGCTACGCGCTATCGAGGAGCCGGAGATGAGACCCCGATTGGTCGCGCGAACAGCCAGCGCATACCTTCAGGACGGTTTTCAAAGGTGGCCACCCAGCGATCAAATCCGTGCAGAGTGCCGAGGAACGAATGCTCGCTCAGGTCGCGCTCTCCCGCGGCAAATTCGATTACGTCATGGGACTCTCGGAACCGGCTCGTCAGAGTACCGACCACATCCCGTCCCAGATGATCGTGGCATTCTATGAGACAATAGCTGTTGCGGAGCGCCTCAATTGCGGCGTCGGAGAAGACCTCAAGTTCAAATCCCTCGCAATCGGAGATCACGAGATTGCAGGTGGCCGGGTCGACAACTTCGCAGACGCCGGCAGCGTCCAGTCCCGAACGAAATCGTAGTTTCTCGGCAACCCCATTCATCTCCGCGTTGGCGCGCGTGGCCGACAGCGCCGCGTCATCGATATCGACCGCAAGTACAAAGGTGGTGTTGAAAGCCAGCGCGGCGCCG
>JADFSH010000218.1 GCA_022560875.1 Planctomycetota bacterium
GCAAAATTCGGGAAGTCCGGCAGCTCGATTGCACTGACGACCTCCCCGCATCGTGAAGCCATCCAGCGATTGGCCTTCCCCGGGGGGTTATCAAGATTTGTCAGGAGAATGGGGATGTTACAAGCCCGGGCGGCGCTGACCACCGGGGCCGCGACGAATCCTCCCAGCGCGACGACGTACGTGACGCCAAGCTCACGAAAGATTTTCCTGGCGTTACGCTTACTGCGTCGGAAGTTGAGCAGAAATCTCATCGCCTTGATCGGGTGGATGGACGGAGGCGAGGCAGGAACGGAAGTGTATTTCGCCCCGGCCTCGTCGAGCATGACCTTGTCAATCGAACGCTGCGAGCAGAGAAAAAACGCCTGTGATTCGGGATCGAGTTCCTTCAGTCGCTCGGCGATAGCAAGGCCGGGGCTGATGTGACCGCCGGATCCGCCTCCGGCAAAGAGTACCATCCGCCCGCGAGGCACAGGGCGAACGGGAAGTGAGCTTGTCTTCTCTGTGGTTAGAGTCACGCCTGGTGAGAACTCGAGTCTCAGGAGATCTGCGGATTTGTCTGTGCAGACATGCCGGGCATGGTAGCAACCTCCTGCGATATGGGATGAGCCGGGTTGCAAGTAGGAAGGCTGTTGCGTTTTCGTCCCTGCTCTCGATCCATCGATACCAGCAGGCCGATGGAGAAGGCAGTGACAATCCAGCCGGTTCCTCCGGCTGAGAGTAATGGCAGGGCGATGCCTTTCGTGGGGGCTGAGCCGGTGACGACCGCCATGTTGATCAGCGCCTGAAAGCCGAGCGTCAGCAGCACCCCGAGACCGAGCAGGCGTTGAAATGGACTTGTTGTGCCTTTGATGATCGTTATTCCGCACAACAAGAGACCCGCATACAAACAAACCACGAGGGCAGCGCCCATGATGCCGAGTTCTTCACAGATGATGGCGAAAATGAAATCTGTGGTGTCCTCGGGCAGGTAGCCGAATTTCTGCACGCTGTTGCCCAGCCCTCTCCCGGCGAGTCCGCCGCCATTGACCGCGGACATGGACTGAATCACGTGGTATCCGATACCCTGGGGATCTTGAAAGGGATCAATGAATGCGCGAAGTCGATTCATGCGATATTCGCTGGTGATGACCGCGCAGGCGAAACCAGCCGCCCCCAGAGGTAGCAGCACGGCGGCGTGACGAACCCGTGCTCCGGCGGCAATCAGCAGGCAAACCCCAACGCCGCCAATGAGCACCGCGGTGCCCAGATCTTCCGTGGCGATGAGGATGCATATGATGCCGATCAGCAGCATGGGGGGGAGAAACCCGCTTCGAAACAGGTGCATCGATCCGACATGACGGGCGGCATACCACGCCAGAACCAGAATCATGCCCCACTTGACCAATTCACTGGGCTGAAACCCGATCGGGCCGAGACTGATCCATCGTCGAGCCCCGTTCACCTCGCGACCGATGCCGGGCACATGAACAATGAGCAGGAGCACAATCGAGCCCACCACGATCCAGGGAATCGGGGACCAGAGACCCCGGGCGGTGTAGAGGCGATTAATTGGTATTCGTGAAGCGACCAGCAAGACCAGAATTGAGATGGCGGCCAGAAGCGTCTGCTTGCCCAGCAGGATCTCACCGATCTCGATGCTCCGGTCAGGGACGATCCGAAGGCCAGCCGACTGGACCATGACCACGCCGAATATGAGCAGAGAGAGGACGCAGAGAACAAGACCATGACCGGCACGGAGCATGGCGCGCATATCGGATTCGATGCCAGGCTGGCGTCAAATTTCCGGGGCGAGTGGGATTTTTCTGGTTATCTGGACGTTGGGGATCAGCGCATCGAGCCGGAGACGGTACCGATGCTGCTGCCCTGACTTGTGGAAGTTATCGTTTCCTCATTCAAGATCGAGTCCGGCTTGTCGCGGTCTCTATCCGGAGTCGGTTGAATGAGGGGTGAAAGCTGCGCCCAGCGCTTGGAACTGGATTCTAGGCATCCCGTACTCAGAAATGAGACAAACAAAAGGGTCGCAATGAGAGCAATCCCGGTCGTAGGAATATTGTTCTTTCTCGGCATCGGTGTCCTCTCGTCCCTTCCGATTTTCGTATTGGGGGCGATTGTAGGCCACGGCATGGGCAATCCCAGTTTTTCTCTCTGATTGATCGGCAAAGGCTACCCATCAGAATCCAAAAATTGCTTTCCGACCTATAAAAGATGCCCTGCTACGATGAGAGGCGTATGACCACCTTAAAAAAATCTCCATTTCTCCCAGGCCGGAAAATCTATCTTGAGACCTTCGGCTGTCAGATGAACGAGCTGGACAGCGAACTGGTTCGTGGCCACCTCGGAGCATTGGGCTATATCTTTCTCAGCAATCCTGATGAAGCCGACATCATTCTCTACAACACCTGCTCGGTACGGGAACAGGCCGAAAACAAGGTTCTCAGTCGAATAGGACGGGTTGGACTCTCCAAGCAGGATGGAGCACGTGTCATTCTCGGGGTCATCGGCTGCATGGCGGAGCAAAAAGGAGCTTCGCTCATGGACCGCTTTCCACAGATTGACCTGATGTGCGGCCCCGGCGAGCTGGACAAGCTGCCCATGCTGTTGGAGAACGTCACCCGTACGGAAGCCGTTGCGCGATGGGATCGGATCGCCCTTCAGGGTAGTAATTCGCGACGCTCATCCACTCTGGCCGCGGTGGATGACAACCTTGAGCTGCTCGATTTGTCCCGGGCATTCGATCCGGATGGCGCTTCCGCAGGGGGCCGGACGGCATACGTTCGGATTACCCGTGGCTGCAACAAGTTCTGTACCTATTGCGTCGTGCCCCGCACTCGGGGCGCGGAGGTGCACCGAGCGCCGAATGCGATCGTCGAGGAATGCAAACGTCTGGCAGATAAGGGCGTGATCGAAATAACCCTTTTGGGGCAGACCGTCAATCACTACACCTATACCCACGGCACGGCAGTGACGATCGGGGGTGAATCCGGGGGTGAATCCGGAGGCTATTCCGGTGGCCGGAGTGAGTTGCCGCAGATCGGTCCCGGGG
>JADFSH010000219.1 GCA_022560875.1 Planctomycetota bacterium
CAATGGCTGCACGATCCTCGACCTGATCTGGTTCTGCGCCGATGATGCCGAAAACCACGTCCAGTTCGTGAGCTGCGTGGTTCAGTTGACCAAGAATCTCAAGAAACAGGGCATCATCACCGGCCGGCAAAGGGGCGCGATCCAGCGATGTGCCGCGCGGGCTGATATACCCTGATTTCTCGACAAGTGTGTCCGTAACGCGAGCCGGTTCGTCAGTATGGCAGTCTGAACTACAACTATCCGCAACTTCAACATTCTTCATCATCTCTCAGGGGCCAAACCTTAGGGTTTCTTAGGTTTTTGCAGGTTCCAGGCATCTCCCAACCTCAACAATACCCAACATCCTGGATGTGGAGAAGGTCAGCATCCGCATGGCCAGAACCTTAACAATCCTTAGCATTTAGCATTATTTAACATGTGGAGTGAGTGCGTGTGACTCTGTCGAGGAACAAGTACCCGTATGGGACCCAACCGAGGGGGTGTAGGGGGGGTGTACCCGGTCCCCCGTAGCATTGATTCTGGCGCTGGAAACTGGCCGTAGGCGGCACTTCCGGAGCGCCGTAGGTCTGAGACGACTCCAGGGGTAGGTGAACAGTCGAGGCGGCAAACGTGCCATATCTCCCTCGCGCGCGTAGTGGTATCGAAAGTCCCGGCGCAGTCCCCCCCCAACCCCCCAGAGCCATATTCGAGGGGACGTAGTGTGTCTGTTCAATTGTACGTCCGAAACAAGTCCCGAGAGGCTCATTCCGGGGGGGTGTACCCGGACCCTCCTATAGCAATCCCTTCCTCGACAGCCGCTTCACTTCCTTCGGCGTGATGCCCATGTCCAGCGCCATCGACGCTATCACCCCATCGTATCGATGCGCCTCCTGACTGCTTTCGTAGGTCAGGTCGTAGCAGTTTCGGCAGCCGTAGTATTTTCCGCTGGGTGGGTGGTAAAGCTTGCCCACTCGCCGGTTGCACAGCCTCCCATCCACCACCAGAGGACATCGGAACCACCATCGCCTTTTACCCCAGGGCAGAATCGTCGAGGTCAATCCGATCCGCTCTTTGATCTGTTCCTGCTCCCCATAGCGGGCATCATCTTTCCAAGTGATGGTGTAACTAAGCTCGAACCAGGCCACGTCAGGATCAAGCGTATTGACCGTAAAGCTGATTGAAGCGGTGACTTCCCCCGTACTGCATCGTGTCCAGGTAATCGAGCCTGAGAAGTGAACCCCCTCACGAATGAGCTTGTCCTTCTGGAGCTTGCCGCTATCGAGGATGAGACAGTCCTCAACCGTCATTCTCGCGTCCATTGACCGCCATATTCCACTTCCGCTACCACCCATTCAGTTCTCCGTTTTTCCAAAATCATCGGAAACAATGACAGCAATATGCCTTGCTGATATAACCAATGAGGGTTCCGCAAACCGCTCTCCAAGCAACTCGTGAGTTTCTTGAGAATATGCGCACCACTGGCGTAACGGTCTACACTGCGACGGCTCCAGAGATATCACGCCCCCTCCCCCTCGACCGACTTCACCATCGCCATGATGCCGGTCTTGACGGCTTCGGGCAGGTGTTCCCACCGCTCGATGATGAGGGTCAGGTCAGGGTCTTGAGGTGGCTTTTCGTCGCCATTTGCACCGGATATTGCAGCGCGGCATTTGGGCGAGTTTCGTAAGTGGCTTGTTTCACAACTGCTTACCGATTCCGGTTCGAGTCCACTCTGGCCCACTTTCTCAAAGACGCGATGAGGTGACTCGTCGCGTCTTCGCATTGGGCCGGTCAGAAAGGTGCCGCTGATAGCCCGGAGGCAAAATTGTTGGACCTCACTTGTCGGCATCTGCTAATCTGAAACCCCTAAAAATACGGAGAATGCCATGAAGTCCGCCCAAGTAGCATGTGTTTGCGCCCTCTTCGGCGCTCTTCTCACGGTTGGTTGTCGAAACGATTCATCCACCACGGCACTTGGCATGACATCAACGCAGATTGAGCAGGGGGGTTCGAGTTGGGGAGCATGGGGGCCTGATGATCAACGCGGGGCGATGAACCGGATCACGCCCGATACCGTGGCCCGTGCCGCCCGACTTATCCAAACAGGAAAAATCTATTCACTCGGGCGCGTCTATGAGCCCGGCATGCCCCTGTTCGGCGAGCGTCATTACCGCCTGTCCATTCCCGGAGCCGAGGACGGGCATTCCACCGGCGGGCCGATGGGGACGCATAACATCGTGTGGCACGATGAACTGGTCTCCGGCGAAATCGGGCAGATCGGCACCCAGCTTGACGGCCTGGCCCACATCGGCATCCGTGAAGATGGCGAGGATATTTTCTACAACGGTTTCAAAGGCTCCGACATCCGAACCCCCTGCGGCTTCACGAAGCTCGGCATAGAAAATGTCGGTGTCTTCTTCACGCGAGGCATACTGCTTGATATCGCCCGATTCAAGAGCGTCGAGTTTCTCGATGGAGATTACATCATCACCATCGACGATATCGAAGGCGCGCTCGCCGCCCAGCAGATTGAGATCCGCGAAGGCGATGCGGTCTTCTTCCGTACCGGGCACGGCAGGCTGTGGATGATCGATAACGATCGCTACAGCGCCAACGAGCCGGGACCGGGCATAACTGCGGTCAAATGGCTCATCGAACACAAGATCGTTCTTCTCGGAGCGGACAACTGGGGCATGGAAGCCGTACCCGGCGAGAACCCCGATCGCCCCTTCGAGGCGCACCAATGGCTCATGCAGAAAAACGGCATCTACAACCTCGAAAATCTCAACCTCGATGAACTGGCGAAAGACCGGGCCTATGAATTCGCATTCATTTTCGCACCGGTGCCTTTCAAGGGGGCGACGGGATCGCCCGGAAATCCCATTGCCGTGAGATGACTCGCATCAAGTGGTGCAGATGTTGCGCCGCGCGATGATTTCCCCGCCGATGATCCAGGAAACGGTTCCCATCGCCAGAAGGGCCGCGACATCTCCCATCGGTATCGCGCCCACCTTCAGGACCTGGGCCGGCTGGGAATAATCAAGAACGCTGAGAAAAGCGAAA
>JADFSH010000087.1 GCA_022560875.1 Planctomycetota bacterium
CCTCCGGATTCAGCAATGACGGCAACGGCAACACCATCCCGGATGAATGCGACCAGCCCGGCGATGTGAATAATGACCTGCTTGTCAACGTCACCGACCTGCTCGATCTTCTGGCCAACTGGGGGCTATGCGTTGGGTTCCCCTGCACAGGAGATCTCGATTTCAACGGTAACGTGAATGTATCGGATCTGCTGATCTTGCTTGCCAACTGGGGAGCTTGAGGCTCTCAGGCCATCGACCGTTCGGACCAGTCGTATCATGGAGCACGTGATAGCAACATGGGACGCTCCATACCCTATGAAAACAAGAGACGGATCGGCCAAGGATACGGTTCAGGATTCAGACCCAGGTTGCTTCAGCGTTTCACCACGTCGCTGGCTCTGTTGCTGGCCTTCATGTATTCTCCGGCGGTCTCGGGCAGGCAGCAGAAAGCGGAAACGACCAGGCGATCCAAAGCTTCCGCCATTCCTGTCAAAGAACAAGAGAAGCCAATTCTTCTCGAAACCGGCCCCTTTGATCCACCCGGATGGGCAAAGGCGAACCAGACGTCACTTCCCATGAAGGCCGGTCTCGGCGGATTGGTCAGCATTCAGGCCAACGTCGATTTCAACGGCAACAACATCGTCGGCGATGCGGCCAACGAACCTTCTCTTGCCGTTGATCCCACCAACCCCAATCGGATCGCGGTGGGATGGCGTCAGTTTGACACCATCACCTCGAATTTTCGTCAGGCGGGAACAAGTTTCAGTCGTGACGGGGGTCGCACGTGGTCGGGCATGACGATCATCGAGCCGGGCTTCTTTCGATCCGATCCCGTGCTCACATCCGGCCCCGACGGAACCTTCTATTACATGAGCCTGGGCATTCCCGGCGGGCAGTTTCTGGAAGACATGTTCATTTCCACGGATGGCGGCGAAACCTGGCCGACCAAGGTCTTCGTCTTTGGCGGAGATAAATCGTGGTTTGCGATCGATATGACGGGCGGAATCGGGGACGGCAACATTTATCAGGCCTGGAACATTGCGGGCAACGAATTTTTCCCCAATCAGTTCAATCGATCAGTCGACGCGGGCCTGTCCTGGGAGAATCCGGTTGAATATGAACCCGGCGTCTCATCGCCAGTGCGCCCGGTGTTCGGTCAGGTGGCCGTGGGCATTTCGGGTGAAGTGTTTGTTGCGGGCTCTTTGAACTCGGCGAATACGGGCACTTTCTGGGTCGTCCGATCAAGCGATGCCCAGGATGCCATGATCACTCCTACCTTTGACCAGATTACGACGGTCAATATGGGAGGCAACCTGCGAATCGCCACCGGTCCCAACCCCGCTGGCCTGCTGGGACAAGTCAACATCGCCGTAGACCATTCCGGAGGTGTGAATCACGGCAACGTGTATGTCCTGGCCAGTGTCGATCCTCCTAACAGCGATCCTCTGGATGTCATGTTCATCCGCTCCACCGATGGCGGGGCGACGTTCAGCGCCCCGGTAAGGGTCAACGACGATGCAATCGGAAACAGTGCCTGGCAGTGGTTTGGTACCATGGCCGTGGCACCCAACGGGCGTATCGATGTGGTGTGGAACGACACTCGTATTTCCAGAGTGACTGATGTCTCGACGCTTTTCTATTCATATTCAACTGACGGCGGCGCAACCTGGGCAATCAACATCCCCGTCAGTCCCGCGTTCAACAGTTTTGTGGGTTGGCCCCAGCAGAACAAGCTCGGTGATTATTACGACATGGTCTCCGACAATCTCGGGGCGCATCTGATCTGGGCCGCAACCTTCAATGGCGAACAGGATGTGTACTATCTTCGCATCGGGGATTATGACTGTAATCTCAACGGCATCGGGGACACGGAAGATATCGCCTTGATGACAAGTACCGATTGCAACCTCAACGGCATCCCGGATGAATGTGAAATCGCCGCTGGAATGAGCCAGGATGCCAACTTTGACGGCATTCCGGATGGGTGCGATGCCGATTGCGATAACAATGGGGTTCCCGACTATCTCGAGATCCTCCAGGGCATTCATGAAGACTGCAATCTCAATACGATCCCGGACGTGTGCGACATCGATGATCGGACCAGTCGTGACTGTGATGGCAGCGGCGTGCCGGATGAATGCGAAATCGCTTCCGGCTTCCATGCCGATGTGAACGCGGATGGTATCCCCGATGCGTGTCAGGATTGCAACGAGAATGGCGTGCTTGATCCTGATGACCTTGCCGCAGGAACCAGTCGCGACTGCAATCTCAGCGGCATTCCCGACGAATGCGAGACGAGCGACCGCAACGGAAACGGGATCCCGGATTTCTGTGAAGATTGCAACAACAACCTCGTGGCCGATCACATTGACATCTCCTCCGGATTCAGCAATGACGGCAACGGCAACACCATCCCGGATGAATGCGACCAGCCCGGCGATGTGAATAATGACCTGCTTGTCAACGTCACCGACCTGCTCGATCTTCTGGCCAACTGGGGGCTGTGCTTTGGGTTCCCCTGCTTGGGAGATCTCAACTTCAATGGCGCCGTAGATGTCACAGATCTTCTGATCGTGCTCAACAACTGGGGATCATGACGGCACCGGTTTTCGTGCCAAACCACCGCCACTTCAGGGGAGGGTCAGGTATTTGATTCATCCAGCGCACCGAATCGGCGGTGGCGCCGGGCGTAATCGCGGATGGCGTTGTGCAGATGAGTCACTTCGAAATCCGGCCAGAAGACATCAGTGACATGCAGTTCCGCGTAGCTGATCTGCCAAAGCAAATAGTTTGAGATGCGCAACTCGCCCGCCGTGCGAATGAGAAGGTCCGGATCGGGAAGACCGGCGGTGTAGAGGTGATCGCTGATCGTTTGCTCGGTGATCTGATCCGGTTCGAGACGGTTTTCTTTCACCTTGCGCGCGATGGCGCGTATGGCGTCAGTGATTTCCGTTCGTGATCCGTAATTCAAGGCCAGGACAAGTTTCAAGCCGGTATCGTGACGGGTGGCTTCAATCACTTCATCTATTCCCTCAAGAACGGCTTCGGGAAGCCCCTCGCGTCGCCCAATTTGAAGAAACCGGATATTGTTGTCCAGTAATTCCTGTTTTTCCTTGCGGAGATACTCAACGTACAACCCCATGAGGGCGCCGATTTCTTCGGTCGGTCGTTTCCAATTCTCGATCGAGAATGAAAACAAGGTGAGAGCTTCGAGGTCAAGACGGCCACACGCGATGACGATATCACGTACGGATTTTGCTCCGGCACGATGACCGGCGACCCGGGGCAGGTTACGCTGTCGTGCCCATCGACCGTTGCCATCCATAATGATGGCGATATGACGAGGTCGCCGCTCGGCGGCCACATCCTGCAGAGCGTATTTGTCGTCAACGGCTTCGATTGAAACATTTGTCATGGGATCAGACAATCCTACTCCGGGCGTGAGATCCATGTTCAATCTGATCCGATATTCTTCTCAAAGGGTTTTCTGCCGAACCGGTTTCAGGACCAGGGTTCACATGCGGAGAGGCCGGTCAGGCGGGAACTGCCTTGAGTGTCTGATTCCGATCGGGACCGACACTGACGATGTTCAGGGGCAGACCGGTGAGGATCTCGATTCGATCGAGGTATCGCTGTGCATTGTCCGGCAACTTCGACCGCTGGGTCGCCTCGTCTATTTCCTCCTGCCATCCGGGAAGGGTCTCGTACACCGGTTGCATCGCGCTGAGTCCGTGGGCATCGGGGATGAATCGATCCGTTATGCTGCCATCCGGTGTTCGATAACCGGTGCATATTTGAATTTCATCGAGTCCGGAAAGCACATCGAGCAGCATGCAGGCGAGTCCCGTCACCCCGCAGATCATCGCTGAATAGCGTACCGCCACCAGATCGAGCCAGCCGCAACGACGCGGACGACCGGTGGTGGTGCCGTATTCGTGTCCGCGCTTCCGGATTCGGTGACCGATTTCATTCTCCTGTTCCGTGGGAAACGGTCCGGCCCCGACTCGGGTGGTATAAGCCTTCATGATGCCGAGCACACGCTTTATATGAACGCCCGGCACCCCGGTACCAGCGGGTATGCCCAGCGACGAGCAATTTGAGCTGGTCACATAGGGATAGGTTCCGTGATCGATGTCCAGCAGGCAGGCATTGGCGCCTTCAAAAAGAATGGAGCGTCCCTCGGCCATGAAATCGTGAAGCAGATAGGTGGTGTCGGTGATGAAGGGGGCCAGCCTTTGACCATGAGCGATCAGGTCGTCGGTCAGTTCATCCGGATCGAGCGGCGGCGTGTCCAGATTGAGAGCCGACAATTCCGCAGTGCGGATAGCGCAGATCACGCGAAGCTTGCGATGAAGAAGATCCGGTTCCAGCAAATCACCGATTCGGATTGCCGTGGATCGATGGACCTTGTCGGCATATGCCGGCCCGATGCCTCGCCGTGTGGTTCCGATGGAAAGATCCTTGCCATTTTCCACGACCGTTTTGGAAAGAAATGTCTCCAGGGCAGCATCATGCACCTTGTGATAAGGCATGACGACGTGGGCGCGACTGGAGATTCTGAGATTGTCCCCGATTTCGATGCCCCGCTGATGCAGGGTGTTCATCTCGTGGATCAGCGTCTCGGGATCGACGACCACCCCGTTGGCGATTACGCAGACCTTTTCCGGGTAGAGAATGCCGGAGGGGATGAGGTGAAGCGCGTATTTCTCACCCCCCGTTACGACGGTATGCCCGGCGTTGGCGCCGCCGTTGTACCGGACCACGACATCATGGTCTGCGGTGAGGAGATCGACAATTTTCCCTTTGCCCTCATCTCCCCACTGGAGTCCAACAATGGCGGTATGCCGGGGTGGAGCAGGGCTGGGTGGCATTGTTTCTCCGTTCTTCAAGGGGTCTTACCCACGTCTGAACAAACGCGACAAGACTAGAAGTGACCGGGACGGGGGTCAAGGTGGAATCACGGAATTCACATGTCGGAAAAAGATTCCCCTGCTGGTTATGACAATTCGCTGGAGGTCAAGGGCCAGCACACGGCCTTTCTATGATGGAATCGATTATGTTTTTTCCTCAGCGTGCCGGATGTGCTGTCGATGAATCTCCACCACCGGCTTGTCGGCATGGTGATCTGAAGATACGCGAACCACAAAAGTCACGGGTCCGACGGTCAGGGTGTCATCATGGGAAAGTTTCGCCTTCTCCACCCGATCTCCGTTGTGAAATGTTCCGGAATCGGAGCCAAGATCTGTCAGGCTCAGTTCACCGTCGTGGAGTCGAATTTCACAATGTCTTTTGGAAACTGCCGAAACAGGAATGCGAACATCACAGCGGGTTTCGCGCCCGATCACTGTCCGAGGCTTATCGATCTGGAATGGCCGATCGAGTCCATCTGCGGTTTTCATGACCAGCCAGACGCCCATACTGAATCTCACTCCTGATTCGGACTATGATCCCACCACCACGATGGGTTACTTTCTCTTTCTTCCCCTAGCTCCAAACCGACGGAAACGATGACTCTTTTACCCCAGTTTACCAACGAAGATCCCCGGCACCAAGCAAAAAAAAGACCGATAACCTCAATCTCCTCCTTTCCGGAGCAAATCGAGGGTGTGCGGGGGGTCTATCTCCATGTGCCATTTTGCTTCCATAAATGCCATTATTGCGATTTTTATAGCATTGTTGACTCTCGAGGTCGTCAGGAAGCCTTTGTTGAGAGGCTGACGGAAGAACTGCTGATCGTTTCAGAACTGCTCCGTGAGCCCCTCAGGACGATTTATGTCGGGGGGGGGACGCCGACGCTCTTGTCGCCGGGGCTGTGGGAAACGCTGCTCAGTACCATCCAGAGCACGTTGATCCGCGGATCCCGGGTCGAATTTTCCGTCGAGGCCAATCCAGAGACGGTCACGCCTGAGCTCGCGACGATTCTGGTTGAGGGCGGGGTCAATCGGATGAGCGTCGGAGCCCAGAGCTTTCATCCTGTCCACCTCAAGACCTTGGAGCGATGGCACGACCCGGACAATGTCAAAAGGAGTGTGGATATCCTGAGGCAAGCCGGCATTCGATCGCTCAATCTTGATCTGATCTTTGCCATTCCGGGCCAGAGTCTCGAAGAAGCGTTGAATGACCTTGATACCGCGCTCTCGCTCGAACCGGATCATCTGAGCTGCTACGACCTGACCTACGAACCCAACACGCCAATGACCGAACGTCTTCGCCGGGGCGAGTTTCAACCCGCAACCCAGGATCTTGAAGCGGACATGTATCGCGGGCTGTGCGGGCGATTGGAATCCGCGGGCTTTATACAATATGAAATCAGTGCGTGGGCGCAACCGGATCATCAATGTCAACACAATATGCTCTACTGGCGTAACGAGCAATGGTGGCCGGTTGGGCCGGGCGCATCGGGGCACGTCGCGGGATTTCGCTGGAAGAACATTCCGCGACTTTCGGTCTATCTCGATTCCTCGGGTCTGTGTCAGGTTCAGGATGTGGAGTTTCTTGACGAGGACGGTCGGATCGGAGAGGAACTCATGATGGGGTTGCGTCTACGGGAGGGGATTCCGCTTTCCCGTATCGACGAGATGCTCAAGTGCGGAGATCGGGCGGAGCAACGCGCGGCAGCCTTTGAAAAGCACATCGGAAATGGATTGCTCGCGCGCCGTGAGTCAGGATTGCAACTGACCGAAGCGGGTCTTTTGTTGGCGGATTCCATTCTGGTTGATCTTATCTAAACCGTGCCGCGATGAATCAGGAGAGGCGGAAGAGAATGGACATGAACGCGTCTGATTTCGATTCCGAAAAGGGTGGAACTATTCCCCGGTTTGTTGCAGCGAAGGATCAACCCATGCCCAAGATTCTCATGAGCACTTGTATATAAAACGGGGCAGGTTATGGACGATGGCAATGCCAAGTTTCCCGGCCAGAACGATTGAAGAGTCTTCCAACGGTTATCTCTGTACGGCGTTATAGAAGGGTATGTCGGAGGTATGGTCGAATGATGAATAGATGACCGGATGTTGTGAGCCGATACATCATTTTCGCGAATGAGCATATCATCTTGACGATGACCGTGTCGGAGCCGAAATGGATTCTTCAATCTTTCAATTGCTCGCCAAGGTGGAGCAGCGCCATTGGTGGTTCGTCGCTCGCCGTCGAATCATGCGCCGAATGCTGCAGGAACTGCTGCCTCCGGACGGCAAATCCCTGGTGGTGGATGTGGGCTGTGGAACCGGGGCGAACATTGCCTCCCTCAAAGACGATTATGAATGCGTCGGCATTGACACGTCAGAGGATGCCATCCGATTTGCGCGACAGCGATTTGAGCACGTTCAATTTATCCAGGGACTCGCCCCGCAGGCACTCGGAGAGCTTGCGGAGCGTATGGATGCCTTCCTGATGATGGATGTGCTTGAGCACGTCGAGAACGATCGGGAACTGCTCGGCCATCAGCTTGCGGTGCTCAAGCCCGGCGGTTATGCGCTGCTGACCGTTCCCGCAGACATGCGACTGTGGTCAGACCATGACGTAAATCTAGGCCATTATCGTCGTTATAAAATTGACTCATTTCGCACCCTGTGGGACGGATTGCCCGTCGAGGAGCTGTTGATCTCGCATTTCAACACACGACTGTATCCGGTTGTGCGGGCTGTTTGGTTCCTCAGCAAGCTACGGGGTCGGGCCTGGGGACGCGCCGGCACCGATATGAGCGTACCGTGGGGGCCTGTCAATCGGTGCCTGGAGAGTCTCTTTGCCGGGAAAATGAAGCGATTGATCTCGCTTTTGAAAAGCCGTCGAAGCCGCGGATATACATTCGGAGTCAGCCTTATGGCCATCCTGAAAAAGCAACACTGGGAAAAAGTGGCAGTCTGAGCGGTCGAAGTATTCGTCAGAAACGACCGTGAGATGCCGATAGTGGACCGAACATCGCGCGACGTGTGCCATGGCTGAAACGATTCTCGTCATTCCGTGTTTTAATGAGTCCAATCGGCTCGATATTGAGGCGATTGAGGCCTTCCTCAACAGCTCGCAGGAAGTTGAACTGCTTTTATGGACGATGGAAGCGAAGACGATACCCACAAAGTATTGACCGGCTTGAAGGAATCGCACCCTGAAAAAATTGACCTCATCACCCTCAAGCACAATAAGGGTAAGGCGGAAGCCGTTCGTCTCGGTATGCTCTCGGCGTTTGAACGTACGGCCGATTTCATCGGATTCTGGGATGCCGATCTCTCGACCCCGCTCGATGAACTCAACGCTTTCCGCGATTGTCTTCAACATCGACCTGAAATCGAAATGGTCTTTGGAGCGCGGGTGGATTTGCTGGGACGTTCCATTCGGCGCAACCTGTTTCGTCACTACATAAGCCGCCTCTTTGCCACCCTCGCGGCATTCGTGCTGGGTATGGGTGTGTATGACACCCAGTGTGGCGCCAAGCTTTTTCGAAATTCGCCGGATATCAAGGATCTTTTTCGAGAGCCTTTTCTTTCGCGTTGGATCTTTGACGTCGAACTGATCGCACGTCTGATCCAATCACGAAAAGCATCGGACAAATCTCCGGCGGAGGATGTCATCTTTGAATGTCCCTTGATGGAGTGGCAGGAGGTTCGGGGTTCCAAGTTGCGGATGCGGGACTTTGTGCGTATGAGCCTGGATCTGGTGAAGATTCGCTTCCACTACAAACGCAATGGCAGGCGGTGAATTCCGATGGCCGATGGCGTTTCGATCGCACTTCAATCAGCCCTCTTCGCAAAGTCATATCCGGTGCAATGATCGCACCCTTCCTCGAGAGCATCAGTTGAAATGCTGAAGCGGCGGCTAATCAGGCATGATGATCTTCGGGCCTGAATCCTTCACGTTCGAGGCCGCGGGATTGGCAACCCCCGGAGCATGGGCCTGCTTGGCTATCATTTGCGTCACCTGCACGAAGCGGCCGCGCAATTCCGAAAGAACCTGGGTCATTTCATCCTTTTCCTCATCCGACAGATTGCCCTTGGTCTTTTCCTCAAGCACCTGAAGCATATCAATACTGAACTGTGAGCTTTCCAGATCGATGATGACCCTGCCGGTCTTGGGATCGGCCATTGCCCCGAGTCCCATGATCGCCTGCGAGGCGAGGGTCCCGACCAACGTGCGGAAACTCGCTTCCGGCAGCTCTCCTCCCGACAGATTATCTGCCCGCGCCGCCTCATTTTCTTTTTCAATCTTGATGAGGCGTTCCTTTTCGGCCTGGGCCTGGGCTTTCCAGTCGGAATCCACCTGAATCTTCGGGATTGTGTCGTCATCTGGCATGGGAAATTGTCTCGTTGAGGGTGATTGGGACGAGGGCAGTATATTGGCTGGTTGATGGTATAATCATTACCGGTGGTCGATTTATGGAGTTTCTTTTCATGATCGGAAGGAATTATGCTCGCCGCCTTCCCGTAGTCTGCCTCGCGCTGGGGATGCTTCCTGCCGGTTGCACGGGGAGTGCCGTTGAAATGGCGGCAAAACCGCGCCACGTGGACCTGGCGGAATTCGCACAGGTGCCGGGATCATCTGCCCGGCCGCAAAACGTGGCTTCAATTCCGTCTTCTCAACATGATCAGCCACCGAGCCTGCCGTTTCAACTCGGTGCGGGGGATCCTGATCTGGCGACAGAGATCGCCAGAGGCGGTGATCCGACGCAGGTCACCCGAACGGGTAACCGAGGCGTCAAACCCGGCGAGAAAACCCTGGTGGACAGTCTGATCGGGCAGATCAACGGCAGGCCGATCTTTGCGGATGAAATCCTCGATCCGATC
Source organism: Planctomycetota bacterium (assembly GCA_022560875.1). Lineage (GTDB taxonomy): Bacteria > Planctomycetota > Phycisphaerae > Phycisphaerales > SM1A02 > JADFSH01. Next base: position 9,759 of record JADFSH010000087.1, read on the forward strand.
GAGGACCAGTTGATTGCCGAGCGAAACAATCTTGATTACGAGCAATTCCGTCGCGTGGCCAGGGCGATCGTCATGGAGCGCATGCGGTTCGTGGTGGAGAATGAAATGTACCTGTCCGAAGCAGAGACTTCCCTTTCCAGTGAAGAAAAACGGGGTCTGCTCTTCATGCTGCAGTCGATGCGCGAGCAGGAAATCGCCAAGTTCGGAGGCGGAAGTCTGGAAGAGGCGGAGCGAACACTTCAGCGGGATGAGGGGCTGAGTCTGGATGAGCATCTGGCTTTTAAGAAGGACGAATTTCTTATTAACCGACTCCGCAGACAGCAGATCATGTCGCGGGTTATAGTTTCCTGGCGAGACATCGAGCGTGAATACGAACGTCATTTCGATGAATTCAATCCTCCCGCCACGGTCACCCTTTCCCGCATTCGTCTCTCATCCGACCAGACTGATCGGATCGACGAAGTGAATGAAAAACTGGCCGCGGGCGAAGACTTCGGAGATGTGGCCGAATGGGTGGGCATGAATGATCGGGGAGTCATGGATACGTTCACCATGGGGCCGGGAGGACTGACCGACATCGAACTGAACGAGGCCTATATACCTTATCTGGCTGGACTCGAAGTCGGTGACACCTCGGAGAGTTTTCCTGTTCGCAACCGGATGATGTGGCTGCATGTGACTTCAATCGATCAACCCCAGGCGCGCAGTGTGTACGACGAAGACGTTCAGCTACGTATTCATGAATCTATTTTTGGACAGCGCCTAATGGAGGAGCGGAATCGATATATGTCCGAACTGCTGGAAAAAAGCACTTTGGATGAATTGAACGAGATGGTCGAAAAGGTGCTGCAGATTGCCCTTCGTCGATACGGGCGGTAATGAGGTTTCTCAAGCGATCCAATCCGGGGAACCTGCGCAAGCGTCTCGGAAGCCGGGGTGAGCGGCATGCCGCGAAATGGCTCAGAAAGCAGGGATACAGGATTCTCCATCGCAACTTTACGCTGGGCGATGACGAGGCGGACCTGATTGCGCTGGACCCGGACGGGAAGACCATCGTGATCATCGAAGTCAAAACCAGAAGCGATGACCGGATCCCCCCGGAGGAAGCGATCAACCATACCAAGCGATTCCGCATGGCGAGGCTGGCGTCACGACTCGCAAAAACCAGGGACTATCAAGGCCGATCCATGCGTCTCGACGTGATCGCCATCCACTGGCCGGAAGGGGGTGATCCCGATCTCCGCCACTACCCCAACGCCTTCGAATCACCGATCTAGATTCCGTAACTCTCTTACCCTAATGCCTCGTGCCTAATGCCAAGTGCCTAACTAATTATCTTCCTTCGCCGCTTGACATAATCCCAGACCACGAACCGATCGAGATCATTTCCGCCGGTGAAGAACACTCTGCCGCGCGTCATCTCCGCCATGCGATGGGCGAACTGCACGTCCTCCTCGGTCTGCCCCCAGTTGGGCAGGAGGAAGATATTGATGGTGATTTCCTCCCGCACGCAGTGCATCGCCTCGCGCATGGTCCATTCTTCCGTCTGCGGGTCGGGGGGGTAGAGCAGATAGAGCATTTCGTCTTCAAAATGTGCCGTGGGAAGGCCGTCGGTGATGAGAATGATCTGTCGGTTGGGGGTGTCCTGGGCCTGGAGGAACTGACGCGAAAGCTGGAGGCCGTGCTGGATGTTGGTGAAGTGGGGGGGCAGGTCGAACTCCGTGATCCGCTCGTCGCTCATGTCCGCCCGCAGCCTTACCACCGGGTCGTACACCGTGACCGGCTTGGGCATGAGGGCGGGGACATCGGCGATGGAGCAGGGCTTGGCGAAGGTGTACATCTCGATGATCTGAAGATAATCGCCGGGATATTCGCTGCGGATCAGGCCGTCGAGGGCCAGGGCCATCCGCTTGGCGTTGATGTACTGTCCGTCGTAGCGCATGGAGCCGGACATGTCCATGACCACGGTGGTGGCGCACTTGGGGGTGTTCCGGGTGCGGTGGATTTCGATGTCCTCGGGACGGAGACGCACCGGCAGCCCCGGCCCGTCCCGGAGCATGGCGTTGATCATCGACTGCGGCACGTCCATGTGCGTCACGGAATCGCCGAACTCATACGGCTTGGTGGAGGGGATTTCAACCGCGCCCTCACCGATGATGGGGCCGGTATGTCGCCCGGAGCGTGCCGCATCAAGCTCGCTGAATATCTCTTCCAGCAGACGCCCCTGAAACAACCGAAACGCCTGCGGCGTTAACTGATACCCCTCGGGGGTGAACTCAAGCCCCTGACGTTCGGCCATCTCCCGGAGGTAATCCTGGATCTGCTGCTGAAGGGACCGAAGATTTTCGATATCTCCCGGCTCGGCGAACTGGGCCAGCGCCTCCATGTCGATGATGCCGACCTGCGCATTTTCCATCGCTTCGCGCAACTGCTCCAGCAGCTTGTCGATCATCTCCAGCTCTTCTTTTATCTCAATCGCCCTCGGAACATCGGGGATTGGAGTTCTCCCCGTGAAGTCGTATTTCGAAGCCAACTCATCAACCTGGTATTTCTCTCCCAGTCGCTCCATGAGATGAAGAAGCTGTCGGGCGAAGATCGATTGCTCATCGTCCACGTGATACCAGAGTTGTTCGAGTCCCCGGAGATGCTCGGCAGTAACTTCCTTGGTGAAGTGTGAGGCCATCTTTTCCGGGGGCTGCATCCCGGCATAGTGATCGAAGTAGATTTTTCGCGCTTGGTTCAACACCGCATCGGTTTCGTAGGTTTCAAGGATCTTCCGCTTCCGGGCTTCAAGCATGGCGATCAGGGCGTCGAGACTGGGACCGAGCCCCCGGATCTGGCTGGGATCGAGGTGGATGGCATTGGCGAGCTGCTCGGGGGTCAGTTCGCGGGTGTTGCCGAACATCAGCATGTGCTCAAACGCCCCGGAAACCATGTCCGGCGGCGGAGCGGTGGGGCTGGGAAACTTCTGCGGGTCGTACCCCTGGTACGTATGAATGACCCCGCCAAGTTTTCGAGAATGTTGCCTTTGCTGATCCATGTGAAACCAATACGAATTCACCGCGGTGAATCAGTTACTTCAAACCTCGTATTCAATCCGCCCATGATGCTGGCTGCGGCTGATCTGATCGGTGACGTACAGCCCGGCGAGGATGAATTCCACGCACGAGGCCCGCACCGCCGGGCTGTCCGCGGCGTTGACTTCAAACGCCTTTTCCCAGACCGGCGGTACCCGCTCAAGTCGCGGGGCGTACGCCCCGGACGGCAGCATGTCGCCGACTTCGATCTTCACCCCCTTGGCGAAGATGTCGGTGATCTCGCCTAGGCCGTTATCATCGACGTATTCCTCGAAGACCTGCTTGATCGCCTCCGCGATGATGGCGTCAACCACCTGCTTTTCCGACATCTGGCTGGTTCCCATCATGTCCAGTTCGAGCTTGCCCAGGCAGGAGGCGTAGAGGTGTCCGAGATCGCTGATGCGGGGCACCGCCGGCTTCTCGCCGAGCCGCACGCCTCGCTGCCGGGCGTTGGCAATCATGGTGCGATAGTTGGCGATGCTGAAACGGGCGCTGACCCCGGACTGTTGATCGACGTACTTGCTTTTCCGCGCGCAGATACTGATCTGCTCGATGATCTCCTCCATGAAGGGGGGTACGAGCACGGGAAACTCGCCGTCAAAATTGACCTGGGCCTCCTGCTTCATGATTTCGATGCCGTCCTCGCGCTGGCGTGGATAGTGGGTCTGGATGGTCGATCCGATACGGTCCTTGAGTTGGGGGATGACCTTGCCGGAGCGGTTGTAGGTCATGGGGTTGGCGGAGAAGAGGATCAGCACGTCGATTTTGAAGTTGATCGGGTAGCCCCGAATCTGGACATCGCGCTCTTCGAGGAGATTGAACAGGCCGACCTGGACGAGTTCATCGAGATCAGGCAGTTCGTTCATGGCGAAGATGCCGCGATGCATGCGGGGGATGAGCCCGAAGTGCAGGGCCTCCTCGGCGGACATGCTCGCCCCGCCCGCGAGCTTGGCGGGGTCGATCTCGCCGATGACATCCGCGAACTTTGTGCCGGGCGAAAGCCGTTCGGCATATCGCTCCTTGCGCGGCCACCACCCGATGGGGATGTCGCGCTCGGGATGGCTCTCGATCAGATCCTTGCCGAGCCTGGTGATCGGACGGTAGGGATCCTCATGGACGGGGCACATGGGCAAGTCCAGGTGGGGAATGACTTCATCGAGGAAACGAATAAGCGAGCGCATGAGGCGGCTCTTGGCCTGACCCTTTTCGCCCAGAAAAAGCATGTCGTGCCCGGCGATGATGGCGTTGTTGATTTCGGGGATAACCGTGT
>JADFSH010000088.1 GCA_022560875.1 Planctomycetota bacterium
GAGATGAAAAGTTTCGAAGGCAAGTTCGGCAGGAAGCATCCACGCATGCGCACCTTGGAGAGAAAGCTCAAGATGGCGCGTATTCAGATATCACTGTTTGAACAAGCCAATGGCGTCAATACTCCCTATGACGTTGATCAGGGCAATCCTGAGCCTTCCGTTCTCGCGCAGGCGTCGATGGATAGGATTCGTGAGATCGAATCGCAGTACCAGGATTTACGCGATCGGTTACGCGTCGAGGCGACAGAACTGGGCAGCAAAAGCATCACCCTCTCGAATCTCCAGGAGCAGGAAACAACGATCAAGATGCGCCTCAAGGACACTGAGCAGGCGTTTGACGTACTCAGGGTGGAAAGCGATCGGGAAGAATCCGCGAGGATCCTGATTGCCTCTCTGGGCGATCTGCCTACCGTGCCCACGACGGATCGTCGTTTTTCATTGGCCTTCGCCGCGGGTCTGTTCGGAGTGGGGATGGCCGTCTGTCTGGTGGTCGTGATCGGCATTTTCGATCCGCGTTGTCGCTTCGCTCAGGAATTGCAGGCAATCGACGAATTCGCCCAAGTCATCAGCCTGATTCCCGACATCTCGGCGAATTGCGCCGAGATTGATCAACTCGCCGCCCTGGGCGTGCATCAGCTTCGCAATCTGCTTGAGTTGCAGCAGGACGAGCCGTCGCAGGGCGTGTTCACCATCACCAGCCCGGGTCGGAGTGAAGGGAAAACAAGCTTGGTGCTTGCGCTCGGCGCATCCTTTGCCATCGCCGGTCGAAAAACTTTGATCGTCGATGCGGACATAACACACGCAGGTCTGACCCGTGATCTTGATATGGTTAATCTTCCCGGATTATGGGAAGCCATTGGTTCCGACTGCAATGGCGGTGAAATCTATCAGACGGACAATGACAACCTCTGGGCGCTGCCGGTTGGGTATTCCGCCAATGCTGATCCCCGCGACATCGCCAGAGACAAGCTGTTATCACTGCTCGAGGCCGTCAGAAGCCGGTTTGATGTGATCATCTTTGATACTGGACCGGTCATGACCAGCCTGGAGGCGTCGCTGGTCTCGTCTATCTCGGATCGCGTGATCATGACCGTCGCACGGAATCAGCACAGCGAGCAGGTCAGGGTTTCACTGGAGCGGTTACGCCGGATCGGCTCCAAATGTAAGGGACTCGTGTTCAATATGGCTCCGCCGTCCGACTTTGATCGTCGCGACTGGTATGTCGCCCAGACGCCGGCCCAAGCCGCTCCGCTTATTCCTGACTCCCCGACGCATGACCGGAACTTGGTGGGCACCATCGGAAAAATCAACGGTATGCGGGCACGCTCCGAATCGTTGAGGAAAGCCGCCTGACGGCCTCAAGGAAGTCCGCATGGGAAACATCACTACTGGCATCGGTGTCCATGGCGAAAACTACATCCGGCGTGTCTATGAACGGGCTGACAATAGACAGCTGGATTTCGGTGTGTTGAACTGTGGATGATTGGCGGGCCTGTTTGCAATGGCTGCATGGCGAACGGCTTCAATCCTGGCGACAGTGCAAGACACAGCCATTAGAATGGACCATCGCCGTTAGAGCTGGATTGTATTTATCAAGCCGCTCGACGGTATCGGTGATGCAGTCCACCAAGGATCGGTTCGGCAACAACGCGGCCATTGTCAGGAGATTCGACGATCCGGGGAAGTGGAGAGTTGTGATCCAAGGACTGGTGAGGACGCGCATTGTGGTAGTAGTCGATGTATTCCGAGAGGATCCGTACCAAATGCGCTTCGTTGAGGACGATGACATGGTCAAGACAGTCTCGACGAATTGAACCGATCACACGTTCAACGAACGGATTCTGCCAGGGCGAACGTGGCGCGATTACGACCTCCTCGATTCCCATATGCTTGAGCCGATAGCGGAAGTGGTTGCCGTAAATGCCATCACGATCACGGATCAGGTACTTCGGAGCTTCGTCGAAGGGGAAGGCCTCGATGATCTGTTGTGCGGTCCATGCCGCCGTCGGATGTGCGGTGACGTTGAAGTGAATCAATTTGCGCCGATCGTGTCGAAGCACAATGAAGCAGTAGAGTACTCGGAAATTGACCGTGGGGATGGTGAAGAAGTCGATCGCGGCGATGTCCTTTACGTGGTTTTTCAGGAATGACCGCCAAGTCTGGGACGGCGGCTTCTTGCTACGGATCCTGTACTTCCTGATCGTGGATTCGGCCACCTGTATGCCCAACAGAGCGAGCTCATCTCGAATACGTGGAACACCCCAGGTAGAGTTATCACGAGATATTCGCCGGATGAGTTCTCTGACCTCAAGCGGTACCTTCGGTCGCCCGGTTCGCTTCGGTCTGGAAAGCCATCGCCAGTAGAGACGAAAACCCAGCCTGTGCCACCTGACCACGGTGTCAGGCTTGACAATAACGAGGCATGAGCGCCAGCTGGGCCAGATCGTTGACAGCCAAGCCCACAAGATTCGATCCGACTTCCTCAGGCGTGGTCGCTTGGCAGAACGCTGAAGTACGGTAAGTTGGTGACGCAGAGCAACATTTTCAAGGAGCAGAGCCAAGCGGGGGAGTAGTAGGGACCGGAGAAACGCGACAAGCAGCTTGAACATGCATGCAAACTACAGACATTTGCCCTGTTGGCGAACAACCTGAAGTCTTTGTACAGCAAGGAGTACGGAGTTTTCACCAGGGACAGGTCATTTCCAGGGTGTGAATGAGTTGCGCTGATTGCACGAGTGCGCCCTTTGCTGAATCATCGTCCGAGCGCACAGCGGAGTCTCCGCGCACGCCCCGCGATCCCGACACGGCGGGCATCGCGCATCGGGTCGGTTTCGGAATCGGCAGAGGGAAAGTCGCTTTGTTTAACGCCGTATTCGTCATGATGTGAACTGTCTCCTTACCAAAGAAAGCCAGGGCTTCACGCCGCGTGAGCCACGGGGGTCTGCGGCACCAGAACCAGAATGGGCTCCTTGACCCCCACCCCGCTTGTGAAGTTCTTCAACCTTTGGATGAGTGGCTTCGTGATCTCGTTGCCCTTGGGGACGAGGAGGATTCCGGTTGAGGTTAGAATGTCCTCGTGGGCAAACATGCCCGCTGTGATCTTCCAGACTTTGACTTCTTTCACCGTTCCCTTCAGGGCGTCATCGATCCTCGGAATCGACACGCTTTCGAGAATGTCGATGAGCTTAGGGTTGTACTCGCCCTTCTTCTCCCTCATTCTTGCACTGGCGACCTGTCGCCCCAAGCCCTGAGAGAGATACGAGTCGAAGTCCGTTGCTGCGTGGATGATTTGGGAACCTAACGCGATTGCACCATCCGCTTCGCTCGGTGCCGACTTCCGCATGGCGTCATAGCGCTCCAACTGATGCTCGATCATCCGCGCGCTTTGCTCCATTCGCGGAATGTGGTCGAGCAGCTTGCAGCCGTTCTGGGGATGGGAGGCGTATATCTCCTCTTCCTTCGCCGTCAGCTTCCTTCCTGAGAACACTTTGTCGATGGTCTCTGGCGGCAACATGATACATCCGATCTGGGAGAGCATCGCCGCGATCTCGTATTGCCAAGGATGGTCCAGTTTCAGCTCCCGCACCAGCGTCTTCACAAACGGTTTAATCCGGCTGCTGTTAGCGAAGGCCTTCGGGTTCACGAGCCCCAGAACGTCCGCGAGTGCTCTGATGCTGCCCGTCAGCGTCTTCTGCAGGAGCTCCTTCTCGGCCGTGATCAACCGATACTGCTTGATCCCGGCTTCCAGAGCGGTACAGAGGACGTCCTGAGGACAAGGCTTCGTCAGGAACCGAAAGATCTGGCCCTTGTTGACCGCGTTCATTGCTGTTTCCTGATCGGAGTTTCCGGTCAGCATCATGCAGACGGTATCCGGTGCCTGCTGGCGCACCGCGCATATGAACTCAATCCCATCCATTTCCGGCATACGCATATCAGACAGGACAACCGCAAACGGACCATCCTTGCGAATGATCTTGAGCCCCTCGGCGCCAGTCGGCGCTGTCGCAATGCTAAGCTTCCTTCCGAGCGATCGCTTGCACGCGGCAAGGATGTTCGGGTCGTCATCAACATAGAGGATCTTGTCATTCATTACGGGTTTCCTTTCACGCGGCACACGGACTCGCGTCCTGCCAGGCGCCCAATCGGTTGCCAACCCCGATGCGATCGAGGTACTCGCGGTCGATGTCCAGTTCGGCCGCATGGTTAGTGTTCGGATCCTGACGGACGATCGCATTGGCGACATGCACGGCCGTCGATATCGAGAATCGGCTGCAGCCGTGCTTGCCCGGACAGTGGTGGTAGAGGGCGGCATCGACAATCGGGGTCTCGAACGCCCAGAGTCCCAGCAGATACGCACCGATCTCGCTGTGCGACGCGCCAATCACCTGTCGTTCGGCTTCCTCGCCGGAGAGATGCTGCGAGCGGGCCACCGCGAGGGCCTCGGCGAACTCTTCGGGCCGTTTCGCGGCAAAAACCAGCTTTCCCACGTCATGAAGGAGTCCGGCCAGGTACGCATCTTCCGCCTCAGCCGGGTGCATGCCTTCGGTCTGAGCGATCTTCTTCGCAATCGTCGCCACCGCAATACTGTGCGAGAGCAGCGCGTCCTGGGAGAACCCCTTGATCTCGTCCTGTGACACCTGTGTGAACACCTGCATTATCATCACCAGCGATCGCACGGTGTCCATGCCAAGAAGCATCACTGCGTCGGCGGGGTTGCCAACATGCCGGCGGAGACCGAAGAACGAGGAGTTGACGAGTTGAAGAATCTTCGCAGTCATCGCCAAGTCCCTACTGATCGACTCGCCAATCAGCTTGGGAGACACACCAGGTATCTGGAACTGTGCCATCAGTTCTTGCTGATGCGAGGGAGGGCTGGGAAGCGATTCAAGTTCTGTGACCATGCTCTTGAGGTTCTCGTCGGCGAACAGATCACCCATCTCGATCGTTCGACAGATCGTCGACTTGAGCATTTCCTCATCGCACGGCTTTTGCAGGAATTGATGAATGGGTCCAACGGACTTGAGAATGCTGTCCTTGTCAGCCTGGCCGGACAGCACGAGGCGCACGATCACCGGGTGCCGCTTGCGAACCTCGGCCAGGAGTTGCTTGCCGGACATGCCAGGCATGCGCAAATCGGAGACGATGACGTCGAACCGCTTTGTCGCGAGGATCTCGAGAGCTTCGTCGCCCCCAGTGGCGAAGGCCATGTCCCATTCGGACCGCATTGATCTCAACATTCGCCGCAGACCGTCCAGCACGTTCTGCTCGTCATCAACGAAGAGGATTCGTTTCTTGTCCGACATCACGCGGCTCCTTTTCGACGGATGATCGGGTTGCTGTCATCCACGCCAGAATGCCCTGGGGTGAGGTTTGAACCGCTCACCATGTTGCGGCCATTCTCCTTCGATGCATAGAGGGCTTGATCGGCTTCTCTAACAACATCTTCCCAGTTACGAGCCAGCCCGGCCGCTACTCCGAGGCTCACGGTGATCCTGTCGGCCGTACCACTCGCATAGTGTGGGATGTTCGCATTCCAGAGCGTCTCTCGGATTTGCTCCGCCACCACGAAGGCGTCATCAAGGGGGGTTTCAGGCAGGAGAACGACTAACTTCTCGCCACCCAAACGGCCTGCTACATCCGTGGCGCGGAGCGTCTGGCGAACACAGAGGGCCACTTGCCGAAGCACATCGTCACCCTTCGCATGCCCCTGGCTATCGTTGAGCGCCTTGAAGTGATCCACGTCGAGCATGATGACGCAGTCGGTCCGAGCATGGCGACCATCCAGCACGTGCTGCTCATCATCGACGAAGAGGAGGTTCTTCTTGTCGGTCATCATGCGGCCTCCGGCAGTCTCTCGGCTGTCTGCTCTGCGATCGGCAGCCGAATGATGAACGTCGTTCCCACGCCCGGCTCGCTGTCGAGGTCGATCGTCCCGCCGTGCTTGTTCACGATCACGTCGTGGCTGATGGCGAGACCCTGACCGGTGCCCTCGCCGACCTTCTTCGTCGTGAAGAACGGATCGAAAACTTTCCGCCTGGTCTCCTCGGGAATGCCGCCGCCCGTGTCGCTCACGCGGATCTCGACCCACTCACCGTCCTGACGCGTGCTCACGGTGATCCGACCCTTGCCTTCGCCTCCATCACCGACGATGCTGCCGATCGCGTCCGCGGCGTTGACGATGATGTTCAGGATGACCTGGTTGAACTCGCCCACCAGGCACGGCACCATCGGCAGGTCATCTTGGAAGTCGGTCTCGAGGTCCGCCACGTACTTCCAGCGGTTGCGGCAGACGGTGATCGTGCTCTCTATCACCTTGTTCAGATCGGTGGGCGTATTCTCGGTGCCGCCCGGATGGGAGAAATCCTTCATGGCCCGGACGATCTCGGCCACGCGATCGATGCCGTCGAGGGTCTGCTCGATGGCCTTGGGAATCTCCTCTTTGATGAACTCGAGGTCGAGTTCTTCAATCTCCGACTCCAGTTCAGCGATCTGATCGGCCTGGATATTGCCGTCCTTGGCGGAGGCCAGAAGTGTGGCGTAGCGATCGGTGAGCTTTAGCAGATCTTCGATGCTGTCTCGGAGGAAGCGCGTGTTGTCGCCGACGTACTGGGTGGGTGTGTTGATCTCGTGGGCGATGCCCGCCGCGAGCTGGCCGATCGATTCCATCTTCTGGGCGTGGACCAGCTGGCCTTCGAGACGTTTGCGATCGGCAATCTCCACCATGAGTCGCTGCTGGCCTTCATGAAGCTCTTTCGTGCGCTCCTGGATCTTCTGTTCGATGTTCTGATTGGTGGCTTCAAGATCGGCCCTCGTTTCAGCCATTGATCTCATCTCCCGCGTCGCCAGGATGCAGGATCGGATCAGGAAGATGTCTTCAAAGATGACCCAGGCGGCGTGCTCGACAGATCGCCATGGGCTTGCGGTCAACACGCCATAGACCGATTCCGGCCAATAGATGCCTCGCATCACGTGATCGATGCTCACGATCAACGTGGCCGGAATGAAGACACGCCAATCACGATAGAAGGCGATGAATGCCAGTGATCCGAAGACATGAAAGTGCGTTTCGATTCGCCCACCCGTCAGGTGGATCAGGAGGGCCGAGAAAAGCATTTGCGCAGAGGCGATCACGCAGCGCGTCGTCAAACGTCCGGGAATGATGAATGCGAGAGCGACCGGGAGCGCCGTGATGAGTCCGCCCAGGAACAACGCCGTCCACACGTGAATGTGGACCTGACTCATCTCGCCGGACCATGTTCTCGGTGAGACGATGACCGCCAATATCAGGCATCCAACAAACTGAACCAGCATGAGGAAGCCGAACCACCGATCTGCTCGGCGCATAATTCGATCGCGGTGAGACTCGAACAGTTCATTGGCTCGCGTGGACGACATCATCCGTTCTCCTTGCAACAGGACAATTCGGCTTCACCGTTCGCAGTGTTGAAGAATTCGCATCCATACACAAAGGTCTCGCGCTGAACAGGGCGATCGCCGGCAAGCAGGGACATGATGCTGGAACGACCCGCGTTGTCGCCCGAGTGGCCTCGCCCTCCCGTCACGCCCCCGTTGAAGACAAGCGAACCATCGGCGTCATAAACGACAACGGCGCCTGACGTGGCGCCTCCAAAAAGACGTGCCTCCTCACCATTGATATCAGTGTGTACTTCAACATTCGGGATCGCTACGGCGCTGTTCCACAGGTCCGTCTTCTCCCAATCATCTGTCGTCGCGACAGGTTTGTAGAAGAGCACATGCGTCGAGACAGTCTCCCGGCAATGGCGCATGATCAACGCGAGCTCTCGAATACTGGTACGGGTACAGGGACAACGCGGGTGAACCATCATCAACAGCGTTGCACTAGTGGGCACGCGCTGAATGAAACTGCCATCGGGCCACGACGTCGGGGGCTCGCTCGCAGGACCCGGCCTGTTCGAATAGTCCCACAGGATCGTCATGCCTGCGGCTACGCCCAGACACCAGAGCGAGCAGATCATCGTCAACACGATTCTGCTTCGTTGTGCTCGAACTGTTGTAGCTTTTTTCATCTGCTGCGTTACCACTTCTGGTTTCCTACGCTGTATGAGGCTTTTCATGCATCTCCTCATCAGCAGCACAGGGGTCTGACAACGTTTCTTCATGCAGCGAGGCTGGGTTGGTCTAGGAATTCATGCTTAATAGCGCGGAACTCGTCTTTGATGCGAAGGAATGCCTTGAACACTTCCGGATCGAAGTGCCAAAGCGATTCTTCGGTCATGATGGAGAGTACTTGGTCTTCCGGGTACGCGTTTGTAGGGACGTGTAGAGGATTGTGTGTTTCTCGACATCTTCGGTAACTCGGTCTCGGGAACGTCACCATCGATTCACCGCGATGTCAACACGACCGCGCTGTGACGAACTGCTATGCGGCAACTCTTGTAGCTTCATTGACGAGCTGAATCGCCTATCAGAAGGCGGATCGGCCCACCAGCCGAGGCAATCCATAAGGGTTCTTACGTATATGGGCCCTCGGCGGCTGGCGCGGACGCAGGCAAGACTGCACCCCCTCGCAGCGAAGCGGGATTTCGTCATGGCGGGCTTGACGCTCTGTTGGGAAGTACGATAATCCGACTGGCCTCCAAGGGCTTGCGTCTGCTGCTGATTCCGACCATGGAGCGTGGGGACCCTCGAACAACTGACTCGCGACTAGCGATAGTGGCGCGGCCAGACGCGTTGCTGCGACCGTCCGTGCAGCGAGCGATGGCCTTGTCACACAATGGTTGGCCGGTCCACCATGAAGGTGCGGGCACCTGGGCCGGCATTTCGTAGATGATCTTGAGCAACATATGGGTTAGCCCCAATAAAAGACATGCCCGCCACGGAGGAGCGGGCAGAGGTCTTTCACCCAGCTACAACAGCCATCCCTTGAGTCGCAGCAACACACCAAGGGGGGCTATCTTGGGGACGAGATCAAACCGAAACATCGATTGACCCACATAGACCAATCTCATAGGCCATCATTTTACGGAAGGTCGCAGCCGGTCATGACGAGATCGGCCTCAACGAGGTCGATGAGCTGGTTTGAATCGAACGGTTTCTCCATCAGCGTCACGCTCGGAATGGAGCACAGCTCACTTCGGTACTCGTCGTGGAAGCCGGTGACGATGATGATCGGGACGTCACTCGTCTCACGAAGCGTCCTGGCGAGGGTGACACCGTCGCCGGCGGGCATGTTGAGATCGGTGATTACGAGATCGATATCCTGGTCGCGAAAGGCCGCAATACCTTGCGCGCCGGTCCCGGCCGTAACGCATTGATATCCCATGCTCTCCAGGCGAGCGGTGATCGCCGCCACCACCCCTTCGTCGTTGTCGATGATCAGGATTCTGGGTGTAGATTCAGACATGCTTGGCGTTCTCCTTCAAAGTCAATGGTTGCTCGGTCAGGTCCTCGATCGCAGCGATAACGTCGGTGGCCTCATATGGTTTGGATAGAAACACGCTGCCGCCTACTGCCATCGCACGCTGGCGGGCTGAGTCTTGCACGTTGGCGGACAGAAAGATGACTGGAGTGTTGCTGAGCTCCGGTGTCCGCTTGATCCGGGTGCAGACCTCGTACCCGTCGATGTCGGGCATGCGGATGTCGAGGATAATGGCATCCGGTCGATGAAGCTCCGCCGCCTGGACGCCAGCCAGACCGTTAATGGCGTGATACACATGGTAGCCGAGCGCCTCCAGGCGCGTCATCAAGGCGGCAGTGATCAGCGGTTCATCGTCGATGATCAGGACAGACTTAGGCACAGCACTTCACCTCCTTAGATGGGCATACGATGCCAAGAATCACGTCTCGCGCATCCCGTAACGACCACGTCCCAATCTGCTCGACGCACAGTTGACCAACACCGCCCGCGGGTGCGTGTTTTCTGTTCTCCTCGTCCTGTCGGATGAGCCGATCCTTCCAGCGATCGGGCTCGATCGTCTCGCCGACGATGAGGATTGATCGCCCGTCCTGACCGGGCAATTGAATGTCCGTCGCATGGCAGACGGAGGCCCCGAACGACTGGAGTTCGCCTACCGAGCTCTCTGGGAATGTGCGGCGTAGGCAGAGAACGGAGAGCATCGCAGTCGGAGCTCGCTCGGCGGTTCGTTGAATGAACGAGTCTACGATGTTCTCAACGTCGCATCTGGGCAGTGTGAACGAAAACGTGCTTCCCTCGCCAAGGGTGCTGGAGACTGACACTGCGCCGAGATTGATGGCGACCAGATCCTTGACGATGTTCAGGCCCAGGCCGAAGCCCTTGGTGCTGATCCGATTGGCTTCGCCACCCTGTCTGAAACGCTCGAAGAGCCGCTGAGCTTCATCTTCGGGAAACCCCGGCCCACGATCAGTGACGCTGATTACGATGCCACCGAGATCGCCGGTACACGCGGACACAGTAACCACGCCGTCCGGATTCGAGCACTTGATCGCGTTCACCGCGAGGTTGATGAGCGTTCGCCGGACCTTGTCGGCGTCAGCGAACACCGTGGGCAGACCGTTCTCGATCTGTCTCTCCAAGACAACCCGCTTCGCGGAAGCCCGCGACTCGAGCATTGGCCACGAGGAGTCGATGAGATCCGCCACCGAATGCTCGCGCCGGTCAACTCGCAACGTGCGGGCACGCAGCTTGCTGCTGTCCAGGAAATCGTCAATGAGGTGGGCGAGGTTGCGCGACGCATCGGTGATGAACTGCAGGTATTCAGTCTGCTTCTCGGTCACCTCGCCGCCAATCCCATCCGAAAGGATCGACGCGAACTCCTTGATCACGGTGAGCGGTGTTCGGAATTCGTGAGCGACATCTTCGACGAACCGGTGAGCGGTGTCGGTCAATTGGGCGAGAGTCTCGTTGTGAGCTTTCAACTCGTCCTGGTAGGACTTCAGACGAAGGACGCTTCGAAGACGTGCAATCAGGTCTTCCGCGATGATCGGTTTGTTCAGCAGATCAACCGCTCCAAGTTCGAGCGCCCGGCGTTTCAGATCGACGTCACCCAGGCCGGTGAGAATGACGACGGGAATGTCACTCGTGGGGTCCGCGCCCTGAAGTGTCGCCAGCAGGTCGAGGCCGTCCCGTTCGGGCATCGTGACATCGGTGACGATGGCGTCGAAGGACATCGCATGCGCCTTCTCCAGCGCTTCGTCAACGCTTTGGGCGAAGTGCATGTTCCAGACATCGTGCTGACCGTGAAGCGCCCGCCGCAAGGCGTCGAGGACACTGAGTTCGTCATCGACAAAGAGGATTGTGTGTTTCTTCGACATCTTCAGTAACTCGGAATCGGGAACGTCACCATCGAAATCACCGTGATGTCGATGGGACTTCTTGCCAGGCGGTGTACCGCAATTAATCAACCAAATGTAAGAAGACTATTGGTAGTCGCGACGGTTTAGTCTCTCTTTGTGTATCGGGACACGATGAGGCTCGGGCAATGGTAGAAACAGCGAAGTTGGCCGCCAGAAAACGAAGCCTTGAGCATGCACGGCCTTCAGACAGTGATCGGAAAAAAGGGGTGACCAATGAATACGTAGTTTCCCTTACGCGTGGCGGGAAAAAACAGGCACGCAAGCCGGCACATCAGCCCGTTGGCCGGGCGCAATTATTTGCCTCGCGCCAAAATAGCGAGCGGTTACAAAGGAAGACCATCATGGGATCGGACGAACAGGAGACAGGCGCTTGCATGCTCGGCTTTTGATCGTCGAGACGGTGATTCTCTCGTCACGGAAGCCTGCGGGCTTGGATCTGGAGGAATGTCCTGCTGATGAAGTTGGGTGAATCAGACCGGTATCGAGAGGGTAGATCAGCTATGCGTGTTTGAAGTCCTCATGGAATTCGACAGTAATGGACTGACGGCTCGTTGCAGAGCCGTCAGTCCCGCGGTTGGACTCGAATCAACAGGAAAACTATCGTCACTTGTTTAAAATAAATCTATAGTCAATTATACTTATTTGTGTCGATCGATACCAAGTGTCATTGTTGGGAATCTCCCCGATTGACTTCCCAGTTTGCTCTGGTCATGTACATGCTGGAGAACGACCATGTCCGCTGATTCAACCGTATTCGTCGTCGAAGATGATCAGGAAGTGAGACGATCACTGTGTTGCCACCTGTCCGTCAAGGGCTTAAACGTTCACGCCTTCGCGTCCGCAGAGGTCTTTCTGGAAGACTACGATGAGTCTCGTTCTGGGTGCATCGTGCTCGACATGAAACTGCCGGGGATGTCCGGGCTCGACCTGATACGTCAATTGAATGAGTACGACTACCACGATCCTGTCATTGCGATCACCGGTTTTGCCGATGTGTCGATGGCGATCTAGACGCTCCAGGAAGGCGTGGTAGCCTTTTGCCAGAAGCCGGTGGACCCCGGCGAACTATATCATCGAATTCTTGTCGCCTACGAGTTCGACGCCTCGAACCGCGAGCGAAAGCAAAGGCAAGATGAGTTTAAGAGCCGCTTTAACCTGCTCACGCAACGCGAACGGCAGGTCTTGTGCTACTTGTTTTCAGGTGACTCTACTAAGCGGATCGCATACAGGTTGAAGCTGAGTTCGAGGACCGTCGAGGTGCATCGACAACACATCATGCAAAAGATGGAGTACGGCTCCTTGGTGAAACTCAGTGTCGACCTCATTCCGGTCAATTCTTCCAAACGGTGTCCGAACATCTCTTGGAGCCTGGTATTCACATCGATGACTCTGCCTCTGACATGAACCAGAAGCCCCTCGAAGCTCGCTTCCGACAGTGAAAGATAGCGTTCCTCGCTCTCGCGCCTCTCTAGATATAGTACCCTGTGGAGTTTGGCTGTCCCTAGCAAAACTCCGTGCTCCTTGCTGTACTAAGAATTCAAGTTTTTCGCCAACAGGGCAAATGTCTGTAGTTTGCATGTATGTTCAAGTTGATCTGTCGCTTCATACTCCTTCTCTTCCGCTCTCATGCTCACTTTGTTACCGAAAGCAGTACCGATCCGAATCAGTGCGCAGAGGAGAGTAGAAACGGAATTTTGTTCTCTCGTTTGCCAAGCTCTATCGCTATACACATTTATCGATCCGAAAGTAGTCCTACAAACATACGTATTAATACGGACCAATATCGATTGAGAACTGCTCAAGCCGTGGTCATCGTCAGTCCGAAAAGTCCAATTCAAGCAGGGACCGATTTTGCCGATGCCGTAATCATCGCACCGGACAGACTTTCTGATCACGGTTGAGTGCGTTTCCGGGGTGCAAGTTGTCTTCTGTTCCAGTGAGCGACAGCCTGAAGAAAGGGTCAATCGATGAATGACACACACGTCCAGAACAATGATCTGCGATTTGAACTGATCGCAGACAAGAGCGACCAGATTGCAGAAGACCCGCTTCAGTTCGTTCGACGCAAACTTCGCGGTCGATATCGGCTGACGATTCTCCTGGCGCTCCTGCTGGCGTTATGTGGTTCGCTGATTGGATATTCCGTTGCCCCGGTCAAGTATGAAAGCACGGGCCTGATCCAGTTCAAGCCCGTCTTGCCGACGATACTTTACAAGAGCGTGGAAAACCAGCCCACCCCGCTGTACGATTCGTTCGTATCAGCCCAGGCGACGTTGATCCGTAGTCGCCATGTAATCGAGGAGGCTCTCAAGGACAAAACACTTGCGTCATGGGATATCCCGTCGGGTCCGGAGGGTGTCGAAAGTATTCGGGGCATGATCTCGGTGCAGCACCGTCGGGGCGAGCAGATGGTGGCGGTGAAAGCGACGCACCGCAATCCTCAATTTGCGTATGCAACGGTCAACGCCGTCCTGAAGGCATATAACCGGAATTACCATGATACGATTCGACTGAGTCCCACCGAACGGGAACAGAAACTCGAGCAGCGCGTGAGGCAACTCCAAAATGATCTGTTAGTTGTCGGGGAGAAAATCCTTGAGATTTCCGATCAATACGGGGTAGACACCATCAAGCGTCTGCACAATGAAAAAATTCAGGCACTGATCGCCACTGATCAAAAACTGGCGGAGTTGAATCTTGCCCTCACGACACTGGAAGTGCAGAGTGAGCGTAGGGCGGCGGGGTTGC
>JADFSH010000089.1 GCA_022560875.1 Planctomycetota bacterium
GCGACGGGCCCTGGTGCCAGGTGCCGTTGGTCTGGAAGTAGTAGGTCTGGGAATAGGGGTCGAAGTAGACGTTGACTTCGGGATGGAAGACGACCTGCGTGTCCCACCACTCATGATTGATGGTGTCGGAAAGCCAGTTGTTGTAATTCTCAACATTCTCCTGGGACATGCCAGAAGTGGAACCCATGCTGAGGCTCGAGCTGTTGGAAGAACTGAAGCTTCCGCTGGTGCCACACCCTGTCAAAGCCAGGCTGGCCACGACGGTGGCACCGATCAGCGAATTCGTAAGATGCGACATGTTGCGCTCCTCGTAAAGGAAAATAAACAAACCAGAAACTGGCGGCACAACTCGGCCGCACCTCAGCAGTATGTATCGTCTCAGATGGAAGTTGCGTTAAGGACTGATCGTTATTATCAGGTCGGTGAGGTCGTACAGGCGGAACATCGCCGATAACTCAAGATCGCTCGTATCGATGCCGGGCTTAAGGAACGTTCGATTTGAATCACATTTAGAGATCGACCGGTTCTGATCAGCGGAAACGCTTCAGACAGACGCCTCGATCTTGGGGAAGTGTGTTTTTCCTCAGACGCGGAGGGATTATGACTCCGTGGACTCCAAAACCTCCCGAAACGCCTCCTCGCAGGAGATGAACGCATCGACGATCGCGGGGTCGAAGTGCCCGCCCGATTCGCGCACAATGTACTGCTTGGCGTGCTCGTGAGGCATCGCCTCCTTGTAGACGCGCCGGGAGGTCAGGGCATCATAGACATCAGCGAGCGCGACAATCCTTGCCGCGAGCGGAATCGTGTCCCCCTTGAGCCCGAAGGGATAACCGGTTCCGTCCCATCGCTCGTGGTGAGCGAAACAGATCTCGCAAGCGGTGACGAGAAACGGATCATCACCCCAGCGACGTTTCACCGCCATCATCGTGTCCAGCCCGATCAGCGGGTGCTTGCGGATGATCACCCGCTCCTCGTCCGTCAGTTGATCGGGACTCAGCAGCACATGATCAGGCACGCCCACCTTTCCGATGTCGTGAAGAGCGCTGGTTTCCTCGATGGTATCGACAAATTCCGCATCGACTTCCGGGTGCGTCTTGACCAGATCGTCGCCGAGAAGCCGAACGTAGTTGCGAATCCGATCCAGGTGCAGCCCCGTCTCCCCGTCCCGCGATTCGGCCAGCATCGCCAGCCCGAAGATCACCGCGCTCCGCGATTTGAGCAGATCGCGGCTGCGACTCTCGACCTGCTCGGCAAGATCGACATTGATGCGGGCCAGCCGGTTCTCGTATCGATGCACAATCAATGCCGTCAGCAGCGTCGAACCCGACACCACCACCAGCAACAGGGCGATGATGACCCAGCGCACATACTCATTGAACTGGGTGGAGAGAAACTGCACATCGCGCTCATTGGGCAGGGCCAGGAGCGTCAGCCCCAGGGTTGGCATCCGGCGACTGGCGATCGGGACCAGATCGGGGACCGCCTCCAGCTCGTCCGGACTGGCCACGATTTCCCGCGTTTCGCTGCGCACCAGCACCAGCGTTGCCCCGTAGGGACGCCCCATTCGCAGGATGAGCTTCTGAAGTTGGTCATATTCCTCGGAATCCTCTTCAAAATCACGATCGATGATGTCCTCGATCAGGGCCGTCACTAAGATGACCTGACGAGTATTAGAGGCGGCCAAGCCACTGCGGGCGGTCTCCGCGGCGGCGTGGCTCAGGCGATCGGCCAGCCAGAATGAAGCGGGAATGAGCAGCGCAAGCTGTCCCGCCACCACCAGAACCACCAGTATCCATCGCTTGTTGATACGCAACGACACCCCTCTGACCCGCCTGACCAACAAGAAGGCACCTTGACATCTCAATCCTAGGCGGCCCGTGATGGCCGGTCATTCGAATCACCCTTCCTGATGATTGCTGATTCGGTCGTGTGCGCCTACCCTACCTACCTCAATGAGCGATTTCATTGGGCATGAATGTGGCCTGGCACTCGTCCGGCAAAGACAGCCGCTGACGTATTATCGTGAGCGCTATGGCGATCCTGCGTGGGGGCTCAAGCAGCTCTATCTCCTGATGGAGAAGCAGCATAACCGCGGTCAGGACGGGGCGGGGATGGCGGTGGTCAAGTTCGACATGCCCCCCGGCGAGGCCTATCTCCTTCGCATCCGATCCGACAAGCATAACGCCATCGAACGCGTTTTCGACGTGGTCATGCCTGATGGCGATACCCTGTTTCGCCCCGATCAGAAAAACGCCAGCGATCTCGACTTGAAGCTCGCCCATGAATTTCTCGGCGATGTGTACCTCGGCCATCTCCGCTACGGCACGCATTCCGGTAACGCTCTGGCCAACTGCCATCCCCTGATCCGAAAAAACAACGTCGCCAGCCGCAATCTCGCGGTCGCGGGCAATTTCAATATGACCAACTCGCAGGAGCTATTCGAGCAGCTTCTCGATTATGGCCTGAGCCCGGTGGGCGATTCCGACACCCAGGTCATTCTCGAACGCATCGGCTATGCCCTGGATGAGGAGCACCGGCTTCTGGAATCCACCATGGGGGCCGGATCGCTTCGTAATCTCCACGGCAAGGAACTGGCAAACTGCGTCTCGGAGGATGTCGATCTCCAGCGCATGCTGTCCCGGGCTTCAGCATCCTGGGACGGGGGGTATGTCTTTGCGGGCATGCTCGGCAACGGCGACACCTTCGCCTGTCGCGACCCCGCAGGCATTCGCCCCGGGTTCTTTTACATCGATGAGGAAGTGGTCGCCGTGGCCTCGGAACGTGCCGCCCTCACCAATGTCTTCAATGTTGAACCCGAAAAAGTAGAGGCCATCATGCCCGGCCACATCCTCGTGATCAAGCGCGGGGGAACGATCGAGCATACACCGTTCACGGATCCCCTGCCCCTGCGTCAATGCACATTTGAGCGTATCTACTTCAGTCGGGGCAACGATCCTGATATCTACCAGGAGCGGAAGAATCTGGGACGCAATCTTGCATCGAGAGTGCTTCAGGAACTCGATGATGATCTCTCCCAGGCGATCTTCAGCTACATCCCCAACACCGCCGAAGCCGCATACGTGGGGCTGATCGAGGGCATCGAGACGCAGTCCCGCGCCAAGAACGTCGAGAAACTCTGGCAGCGTATCCAGGACAATAACGTCAGTCGCGATGATCTGGAGCTGTTGCTCAACGGCCGGGTCCGCACTGAAAAAATCGCCCACAAAGATCAGCGGATGCGAACGTTCATCACCCACGACGAGGCGAGACGCCATCTCGTGATGCACATCTACGACATCACGCGCGGCGTGGTGAGTCCCGAGAATATCCTGGTGGTCGTGGACGACTCGATCGTGCGGGGCACGACCCTGCGCGAATCCATCATCACCATTCTCAGTCGCCTGAATCCCAAGCGCATCATCGTGGTCAGCTCCTCGCCCCCGATCATGTATCCCGATTGCTATGGGATCGACATGAGCAAGCTCGGCCGGTTTATCGCCTTTGAAGCGGCCGTGGCCTTGATCAGGGAGAGAGGCGAAGAGGAGTTGCTCGAGGAAGTCGAGCGAAAATGCCTCGAGCAGGTTGATCGGCCCCTTGACAAGCTCGTCAATCACGTCTCCTCCATATACGATCGCTTCAGTCTTGATGAACTCTCCGGAAAGATCGCCCAACTCGTCCGGCCCGAAGCGATCACCTGGAAAGGCCCGGTGGATGTGATATACCAAACCGTGGAAGGGCTGCATCAGGCCATGCCCGGTCATACCGGGGACTGGTTTTTTACGGGTGACTACCCCACGCCGGGCGGCTACCGGGTGCTGAACACTTCCTATCTCAACTGGCGAAAAAACGTCGATATCCGGGCGTATTGAACAGCGCAAAAATCGCCGCCCTATCCTTCGCAACCGCCTGATCATCCTTAACTCGACTCCGGCATGGTCCGATAGACAAGGGTATCGCAACGTGTCGTTGTTTATCCTGAAGCCCCGAAGGTCGTGAAATCACTGCGACCTAATCGCGACGAAGCCCAGGAGTCTCGTCGATGAAAAACATTCTTCGAACGCTGTTTTCCCGTCGGGAACGGCATGACTCGGCACATCGAATGACCGAGGTCAAACCCCTCAGCCCCCCGCATCACGCGTCAGCCGGCAAGTGGCTGGCTTCGGCCCTTGAGCGGGCCGTGGAGTTGGGGATATGGCAACGGGCCGAACGCATCGCACGCTCCGCAAAACGATTGGCCCCGGATCATCCGGATCTGTCCGAGCAACTTGCGAGATATCACTTCGCGCGGGGCGATGCCAAGACGGCCCTCAGAACCATCGACGCCTGTCATCTCCAGACCGCTTCTCTCCGCCTGCTCCGCAATATCTGCCTGATCTTGCTCGGACGTACCGCAGAAGCCCAACACGACCTGCTGGGTTGGTCGAGAAAAACCACCGCTCCGGTTTATGCCCGTCTCGTGCAGGCTCTGCTCGTGATGCAGAAGGGCGAGTATGAAACAGCCCGAAAATGGTTGAGGATGAACCTGACTCAGTCGGAGGATCCACTCACTCTGGCGGCGTTAGTCGTTATCTGCATTCTTGAAGAACAATTCGACCAGGCTCATCTGTGGGCAAACCGATTGTATGAAACCAACTCCTGGAACGAAAGTCCGCTTGACTGTGATGTCTTCCTCAAATCGCTTTCCCTTTCCCGACCCGCTCCTGCCCATGTGCCGAGCGAGGAACGGATCGATACCCTGTCCCGCGAAATTCTGGACTGCGAAGAGATCATTCCCGTGCTGGTGCAGGCTCAGAAACTCCAATACGATTCCCGCACGGCCAAATTGCTTAGCGTAGCAATTGAACGTGCTCTGTCGGGACTTGAAAAGCCCCAGGCAGGGCATGAAGCACTTGCCCAACTCGCACTGGCTGAAGAAAACACCGCCGAGGCGCGGCATTGGGCAGGGGTGGGTCTGAAACAACAACCAATGTCCGCATCCCTTGCCCGGCTCGTCGAGAGTCTCGAGGTCGGCCAGTCTGACGAAACATTCCAGCCTGACGACGACGTTCTTGCGGTCATCGGAGCCGAAGGGACCGACGATGATTCATCGCATCCCAGGGAGGCGGCGGCATGAGTTCATCCCCACGAGAAAACCGTCCGTTGGTGGCATCCGCGAATGAGAATAACGAGATCGACCGCGCAGAGGCCGCCCGACTGCTCCGCCTGGCCCGTACCGCCGATCCCGTGGATGCCGACCAGCTGGTCGACTGGGCCTTTGCCGTCTTGCCGGACTCCCCGGCGATTCGACGCCTGAAGATCCAGTCATCTCTCGCCCAGAACGATGTGGACTTGGCCGATGCCCTGATTGCGATCGGGTTGCTGCATCGCCCCACCGATCCATCCTTGACCTTCCTTCGAGCACGCAGTCTCTTCATGCAAGGGGAGTTTGAACGCGCCGATCAGGAAATCCACCTCGTCCTGACCCGGCGGCTGAATCATGTCGGCGTTCAGGAACTTGCCGCCCAAATCGCCGGGGCCCGAAACGACTATTCCCGTGCGATTCGTCATCACGAACGCGTACTGGATCTCCAGCCCAACCGCTCTGATGTGCGCGAGATGCTGGTGCGGGACCTGCTCCACATCAGCAAGGTGGCCCGGGCGAAAGCCATCTTCAAAAGCCTCACCTACGCGCCGCCATTGCTTGAAGCCCAGGTTCTCCGCGCCGAAGGTAGAATGCTCGATGCCGCGATGTGCCTGGAAACCGCAACCGAAAAAGCGACGGACGCCTCCGAGCGTGATACGCTGCTGTATGAACTCATTGATCTTCTGGAGAGCCTCGGTCATTGGCCCCGGCTGATCCACCTTGTCAGCAAACTCCCCTCGGATACACCGCGTGCTTCGTATCGGGCATCAAAGGCCATGTTGCTCATCGGACGGTTCAGCCAGTGTCGGGAACTGACCGATCGCTTTGCGTCCCGTCTGCGATACGAGCAAGAAGCCCAGGCCAATCGTCTGGTGGCCGATGCGCTTCAGGGTCGGATCTCACTCTCCAAGAACGAGATCGAGCCGCAGACATTGGCTGTCGATCCTGCCGGTCTGGCGTTGCTGGCCGAAAACTGGCAACGAGGCATCCTCGGCTTGATCGTAAGCAATCAGTGGAGTCGCCGGAAGTCTTCCGTCGCTCACAATTCCGGGGTTCTCCAGAATCTCGTCCAGAAGGCTCTGGCAGTGTTTAATCATGAGCTTGCCGAGGATGAGAAGGGCCGTTCGGACATGCCCACGACCGAAATTCAGCGGAATCGAGCCCTGTGCCTGATTCGGCTGGGCAGCCCCGTACTGGCCGCAGAAGCCTTCAGTCAGTCGGCAACTCCCTATTATCCCCCCGCCAAAGCCGATCTGGCCCTCCCCAGAGCCGCTTGAACCTCTCAGACTTCACGATTACGGGGTTCTTTTTCCAGACCCATTTGTCCGGTTGACGCATCGCGCCAATGATGTTCTACTTTTCGGTTCGACCGAATTGATGACGCCGTTTGAAGAGCGTCGTGCGGATGTTCCGCCGGCGTTCATTTGTCAAAGAGGATGCACTATTTATGGCCCGATACCTTGGCCCCAAGGTGAAACTTTCCCGTCGAGTGGGCGTTCCCATCGCCGACATTCCCAAGCATACCGTCAAGCGACAGCCTACATCACCGGGGATGCACGGCTATCGCCGTCGTCGCCCGACCGACTACGGGATTCGCCTCATGGAGAAACAGAAGCTTCGATACCACTATGCTGTCATGGAAAAGCAATTCCGGCGCTTTGTGGCCGAGGCAAGCCGTCGCAAGGGCAACACCGGCGAAGTGCTGATGCAACTGCTTGAGCAGAGGCTCGACAACGTCATCCGTCGCAGCGGCTTTGTCCGTACGATCTGGGCCGCGCGCCAGATGATCGTTCACCGCCACGTCCTGGTCAATGGCAAAAAGGTCGATCGCCCCAGCTACAGCATAAAAATCAGTGATGTCATCACCCTCCGTGAACGCATCCACAAGCTGGCCCGGGATAACATGGAATCCATGGCCGGGCATATCGTTCCCGCGTGGCTGGAAGTCAATCCCGCCGAACTCAAGGCCAAGGCCATCGCCCTGCCCTCTATCGATCAGACCCCTTTCGACGTGAACACCAACCTGATTGTCGAGTTCTATCGATAAACCATCACCCGGTATGATTGGACCTGACATGATCTAACTCATATTTGCGGTCGGTTGAGTACGCTCGACCGACCGTTTCTCATACACTTACCCTTTTCAGTCCGACCCCAATCACCTCCCACACTCCCATCCCCAGGCAAGCCTACCGCTATGTTCAAGTTCCTCCGCAAATATAACAAGCTGATCCTCGCCGTCGGCGGCACACTGTTGCTGATTGTCTTCCTGATTCCCCAGGCCATCACGAGCTTGACTCAACGAGCGGCCTTTCAGGGCGCCACCATCGCCACCGTGGGGAACAACGAAGGAGTCTCCAACACCGAATGGAGCCAGATACAGCAGGAAGTGCAGTTCATGACCAACTTGAGCCAAGTGGGATTGCCCATGCAACCCCTCGGCGTAATCAAGGATCCTGAGCACTGGTATCTGCTGGTCAGGGAAGCTCAGCAGATGGGATTGACGGGCCTGAACCCCGCCATTTTTATCGCTCCCGATCAAATTGCCTCTCAGGCGGCTCTGGGAGGCGTCAATACATCCTTCGTCACCCGGTTTTATTCCCGGTTCTTTGGCGTCAGGTCAATGATCGACCTCTACAGCACCGCGGGAGTGCTCTCTGATCGACGCATGAAGGTCGAATCCGAAAGGCTATTGCACGAGGTTCTGGTGCAACTCGTGATCATTGACGCCGACGCGGATGCCACCGGCGCTACCCCCTCGGAATCTGAACTCCAGGAACAACTCACACGCTATCAGGACGACAATCCCGGGGAAGGCGAGATGGGATTCGGCTATCGCCTGCCCGATCGCGTCAAGCTCGACTGGATCACGATCAAGGCCGACAGCATCCGCTCGACCATCGAGAATGACTCCGAACGGTTCAGCGGCATCGCCCTGCGTAAACACTGGAGGCAGGAGGCGGGCCGGAATGGAATCCCCGAGGTAGAAACCGGAACCGCCATTCCCGAGGCTGTCCGCCAGAACCTGCTCGACAGGCTTACGGCGGAAAAACTCGATGACATCGCCAAATGGGCCAGCGACCAGCTTCAGAGCCATCGTCGCGGTTTCTCACAACGTGACGGCTATGTGATGCTTCCTGATGAATGGGCACAGCAGCAACTGATGCTCAAAGAACTGGCCGAGCAGATTCGCGATCAGTATCCGGGACTGGAGCTTCCCGCCTACCAGTCCACCGGCGATCGATGGTACGCCCCCGGTGAACTGGCCGACCTCACCGGGATCGGAGACGCCACCACCGACAAATTCGGCCTCCGGGACACCCTGAGCAGCCTGGTCAGGGTGGCCAAGGAGTTCGGAGGATCAACGAACATCTTCATCCAGCAGGATGTGGCGGGTCCGCCGCTGCGAGGTTCGGACAGTGACATTTTCATTTTCCGAATTATCGACACCGACCCGGCCCGCCCCCCCGCCTCGATCGAAGAAGTGCGGGATGACGTCACCAATGACCTCAAGCGGATGGCGCATTTTCAGACCCTCAAAGACAACCTCCCCCAGATCGAAAGCATGGCTCAGTTGCGGGGCTTGCTCTCTGTCGCGCTGGAAAACAACACCATCGTCCAGCCCATTTCTCAGGTATCACTCTGCAACATCCTGACGGGGCGGCTGCTGCGCTTTCCCTTCCCGCTTCCCATCATCGGATCGCACGAGGAGGCAACCCGCACCATCATCGATCGCGCCCTGGAACTACCCCGTACCAGAAAGCTGGATAGCCAACCCGAACAGGTACGCACATTCGCATTTGCCTTGGAGGATCGTCCGACAATTCTTGTGGTGCGACTTGAAAATCAAATTCCGCTCACCCAGTTGCAGTTCAATCAGTTGATCAGCACCCGGGAGATCCAGGGGCTGCTTATCGCCGACGAACTCAATCAATACGAAACCATCCGCGACGCCTTTGCCTTCGAAGCCCTTTCGCGGCGACATCAGTTCGCCTTCACTCGTCGCACTGATGACGATGACGAGATCGAAGAAACCCCGGCCACCCAAACGGCCGCGGCGGATGCCGAGGACGAATAAAGCAGGTTCCCTTTCTCGGTAGTGTTGGGGGGCACGGACACCTTCGTCCCGATTTCATCGGGAGCGAACAAAGGGAGTCGTGCGTGGGGTTAACTAGCTCATTCTCCAACCGCACTGACAACTTCGTCCGCGGAGCGGGACTACGCTGTCAGCGGCACAGATCGATCAGCTGACCATCGAACCCGGTTTCACCGGTTTGTCCATGGTGAGGATGACCACGCTGCGATCATCCTCGGACGCTGCCGCATCAGAGGCGGCCAGAATCATGCCCTGGCTCATCTCGCCGCGGATCTTCCGGGGTTCCAGGTTCGCCACGATGATGACCTGTCGTCCGATGAGGCTCTCCGGCTCATACCATGCCTTGATCCCCGCGCAGACCTGGCGTCCTTCTGCCGTGCCATCGTCGAGCTGAATCTTCAGCAGCCGGTCGGCGTTGGGGTGGACTTCGGCATGCTTGATCGTGGCGACCCGGAGATCGAGCTTGATGAAATCGTCAAAGGGAATCATGGGCTTCGCGGCAACCTGCTCGGACATGGACGCTTCTCCAACTGGATTGGGGGACATGAACGGGCATGGTAACGAATTCCTCCCCGGACATGCGCCCGGGAATGGATTGAGCGGTATGGTTTGGGTATGAAGACTCGCAAACTCACCCAAAAGTCATCGCCCCACATGATTCTCCACGCTCTGGTTCCGGTCGGGCTGGTCATGCTCCTTGGGGCATCCTCAGCCCCGCCCCCGGCCCCGGCCCAGGAAGTAGCCGAGACATCGGCCGTCAACTGGAAAAATGATCCGGCGTGGTATCAAGGCCCCGCCGAGTGGGCTCTCTACGACGCCACCCGCCCCGCCCGAGGCGGTGAACTGCATTACGAGGCGACGATCTTCACCAACAAGCAGCGGATGAACCCGAACACGACGACGAAAGCCGGCGACTGGCGCAAGCCGGAGAACATCGAGGTCTTCAAGCACAACGTCAGCGAGGTGTACGAGACCGGAAACTTCGTGTATCGCTATCTCACCACAGCCTTTGTACGCACCGATGATCTGAGTATCTACAAGCTCGTTTCATCCTCCCAGGAAGAGTGCGGCACATCCTTCAAACGCTTCGTCGTGACCGATGGGCAGGTCGATGCGACTTCATTCGATTACCATCCCGACCAGGGTGAATCGTCGGAGACGTACGCCGCGTCATCTTCACTGGCGTTTCATGATTCACTGTCGCTGACCCTGCGGGACTATCCATTCGACGCGCCCGAGAAGCCGGTGCTCAAGCTTGATCTCGTACCCGATCAGACGACGCCCGTGGTCGCGCCCCTCAAGCCCGATCGGGCGACGGTGCACTACATCGCCCGGGAGACGATCACCGTCCCCTACGGCAGCGTCGAGACGCATCACCTCCGGGTGGAGCACGCCCGCGACGGCCGCACGACCCAGAGCGACTACTGGTTCGCCGCCCCGGGAACGCAGAACGGCGACATGCTCAACGTGATGGTCAAATACGAAGGCCCCCACGGCGTGAAGTACCAGCTCAAACGTCTGGAATGGTGGGCGTACTGGAGCGACCCGAAGCCCGAGTGATTATATAACTCACGGCAGCTTCCACGCCCCGCCGCATTCAGGGCAGACGGTGCAGCCGTCGGATTCTACCGGCGCCAACTGCTGCAGGTCGTAGAGACAAGCAGGGCAATGGCCGAAACCAAGCACCGCCTTGGGGAATGGGCGATCAAGACTCAACGACCGGCAACGCCATTTGAAAATCAATATGGACCACAGCAATAAATATGCGCCAAAAAAAAGGCCCTGCAATACAGTCTTGAACCATGTTGGTCCAGATGGCGTGAGATAGGTAGCACACACAGAAGCCAACGCGAACATAATCATTCCTCCGAGGATGAAGACTATTTCCTGCCGCCCGAGTGGCGAAGTGAGTATCCATTTCGCAGATTCACGTTGGATATCCTCGTGGAAGATATTGTCAAGTGAGCGTTGATCGCCCTTCGATAAATTCATCCCGGCGCTGGACCAGTCCATTCCAACCAGGAAGTCGATTTTCCGACCTCGTGCATCCTTGATGGTGGTCTTCCTGAACATGACGATTGCACCCCTCATCGGAAAGTTTAGTGCATAAAGGGTTGTGTCGTCAGATACGGATTCGGCACGGGCACCCAAGCCCCTAATACCTAATTGCTCAAACCCAACCCCTTCTTCTCACTCCACCCCCACTGCCTCAGCATCGCGATCTGACAACATGCCGCCGTCGGAGCGTTGCTTGACGGTGCCATCGCGTTTCCATGATCGCTCGCAGCGGGGTTCGTCCTTCAGGTCGTTGATCGTCACTTCACTTACGCCATCCGGGGCGAACTTCACCCGCGACACGCCCAGCATGTCGGGCAGGTCCGCTGCGAACTTCGCCAGTACGCCATCGGGATCGGGCAGCACCACCTCCGCATCCAGCGGGTTGTCGATGCCTTTTTCCTTGGCATCCTCCAGGGCCTTCAATCCCGCATCGCGGGCGGCCATGACCTTGGGCCAGTCGGCGTGAGCGGGGGCGAGATCATCGAACGTCGCCGCGGTTTTGCCATGCACGCAGCGATTCTCATCACCTTTCCACAACGACCGATACGCCTCATCCGCAGTGTGCGGCATGATCGGCCCCAGCAGCCGCGTCAAAATCTCCAACACATCCCACATAACTGTTTGCGTGATGCGCCTTCTTTCACTACCGGGGGTGTCGCAATAGAGGCGATCCTTGACCGCAGCGCAGTAAAACGCCGAGAGCGTGTCATTGCAGAAGTCATACAGCATCTGGTTGACCTTGCGGAACTCATAACGCGCATACGCGGCCAGGCAGTTGGTCTGGAGCTCTGCCGCCAGATTCAGGATGTACGAATCGATCGAGGTGGGATCGAGGCTCTTGAGATCCACACACATGCCATCGGGATTCTCACTCGTACACGGCTCAAAGTCATCTAAGTTGCTCAGCAGGAATCGCAAAGTATTCCGCACCTTGCGATAGCTCTCACTGGCGACCTTGAAAAGCGACTCATCGACCTTGATGTCATTCTCATAGGCCAGCGAGCTGACCCACCACCGGCAGACATCCGCCCCGTAGCTCTTGAGCAGCTCCTCGACCTCAAGGGCGTTGCCCCCGGACTTGCTCATCTTCTTGCCGTCCTTGGCGACCATGAAGCCATGGGTGAGAAGGGTCCTAAACGGCATCTTGCCCGTCGCCCCCAGAGAGGGAAGCATGGAGAGCTGGAACCAGCCGCGATGCTGGTCGGAGCCTTCGAGGTAGAGATCGGTCCAGGGGCCTTCGCTGCGGGCCTCGCCGCGCTCGCGCATGACCGCGTGCCAGGAGGAGCCGGACTCGAACCAGACGTCGAAGATGTCGTACATCTTTTGAAGGCTTGAAGGCTTGAAGGCCTGGAGGCTGGGGGGGAGGTCCGGGTCGGTGGTCGGGTCATACGACTCCAACAAAACTTCCGGGGGTTCGGTGAACCAGGCGTCGGAGCCTTTGTTGGCGAAGCATTCGGCAACAGCGCGGACGGACGCGGCGGTGAGAAACGTCTCGCCATCCGGCGTCTGGAAAGATGGGATCGGCAAACCCCACGATCGCTGACGCGAGATGCACCAGTCGGGGCGGGTCTCAAGCATGCCCCGCATGCGATTCTGTCCCCAGGCGGGGACGAACTTTGTTTCGTTGGCCGTGGCATTGAGGGCCATCTCGCGCATCGAGGTGCCGCCCTCTTTCACGGGCTTGTCCACGGCGATGAACCACTGGTCGGTGGCCCGGAAGATCACCGGGGTCTTGGAACGCCAGTCATGCGGATAGCTGTGCATGAATTTGTGAGAGTAAAAAAGATGCCCCGACTCTTGCAGACGCTTGGCGATCAGCGGGTTGGCATCCCAGATCAGCATCCCCTTGAGCCACTGAGGCACGGTCTCGTCGTAACACCCATCCCCCAGGACCGGGCAGTAGATATCCAGCCCTTCCTTCATACCCGTCAGGTAGTCATCCACCCCATGCCCGGGGGCGGTATGCACCAGCCCCGTGCCGTCTTCAAGCGTCACATACTCCGCGGCAACCACCGGGCTCACGCGATCGCAAAACGGATGCTGGTATTGAAGTCCGACGAGTTTTTTCCCTTCGGTCTCGGCAAGGACTTCCACAGATTTCGCCCCCGCCGCCTGCGTTACTTTCTCGGCCAGTTCCGAGGCGATGATGGTGAGATTTCCATCGACGCGGATGAGGCGGTAGCTGATCCGCTCATGCACCGCGATGGCGAGATTTGCCGGCAGCGTCCAGGGGGTCGTGGTCCAGATCATGAAGGAGGGCGTGGCATCCAATTTGATCCCGAAGGCATCCGCCACCGCATCCTTGTCCGCGGCATCAAACGTGACGTAAACCGAGAGGTCTTCCTTGTCCTGATATTCAAGCTCCGCCTCGGCAAGGGCGGTCTCGTTGGCGATCGACCAGTGGACGCTCTTGAGGGCGCGATAGACCAGCCCCTGCTCGACCATGGTGGCGAAGACCTCCAGCACCGCCTTCTCATACGCCGGGGCCATGGTGAGATAGGGGTTGTCGTAATCGGCGAGGGTCAGCAGCCGCTTCATCTGCGCGGTCTGGAGCTTGATGTACTTCGACGCGGATTTCTTGCACTCGCGTCGGATGGCCATCCGCCGGTCGTCCTCGCTCAGCGTATCGAGCTTGG
>JADFSH010000090.1 GCA_022560875.1 Planctomycetota bacterium
GGTCATCGCCCTCATGGCCTGCCTCGTGCTGTTTCCGATCATCTTCACCTACGGCATGGAGCCCGGCGCGGGACCGGGACTCGTCTTCGTAAGCCTGCCGATTGCGT
The DNA here is from genome assembly GCA_022560875.1 of Planctomycetota bacterium. Lineage (GTDB taxonomy): Bacteria > Planctomycetota > Phycisphaerae > Phycisphaerales > SM1A02 > JADFSH01. Next base: position 108 of record JADFSH010000090.1, read on the forward strand.
TCGGACAGATGACCGGCGGGGTGTTCTGGGCGGATTGTTCTTCGGTTTGCTCACGTTTGCCGCACTGACCAGCGCGATCTCGCTGCTGGAGGTTGCGGTGAGCTATTTCATCGACGAGCGAAAGTGGAGACGATCCAACGCGACGATGTTCTGCGGATTCACCATCCTGCTGATGGGCATTCCCTCGGCCCTCAGCGGCGGCACCGCTCTGTTCGGGGCGAAATTCGTTTCGCTGACGGAAAACGTCTTCGGCGAAGGCAATGGCAGGAACTGGTTCGACACCTTCGACTACCTCGCCTCGAACTGGATGCTCCCCATCGGCGGGCTGGGCATCGCCCTGTTCGTGGCCTGGCGGGTGGGCTCATCGGCCCGGGAGCAGGGTTTCAAGGCGGGCACGAAGTTCGGCAAGCTCTACTGGGGATGGATTTTTCTCCTGAGATACATCGTCCCCGTGGGGATCGTTGCCGTGATCCTGAACAAGCTCGGCATGATATAGTTTGCGGAATGATTCAAAAGAGGCCATGATCCGCCTTACATCTCTCTCCTCACCATCCCTGAATTCCCTGGAGGCGTCATGGAAGCGTTCGACAATGCACTGACAATGATCAACAGCGTCATCTGGCACGACTACGTTCTTTACATCGTGTTGGGGGTGGGCGTGTTTTTCACGTTCTGGAGCGGTTTCTGCCAATACCGCGCTCTCACGCATGGGATCGCGGTCACACGCGGCAAATACGACAATCCGAATGATCCAGGTGCGATCAATCACTTCCAGGCCCTCTCTGCCGCCCTTTCCGCCACCGTGGGCTTGGGCAACATCGGCGGCGTGGCGGTGGCGATCGCCTTGGGCGGCCCCGGGGCAATCTTCTGGATGTGGATGATCGGCATTGCGGGCATGGCCCTCAAGACCACCGAGGTCACGCTCGCCATGCTCTACCGCAACACCGATGATCCGGACAACCCGCACGGCGGTCCGATGTGGGTCATCAGCAAGGGGCTCAAGGAACGAGGATTCGGCACGGTGGGCAAAATCATGGGCGGCATCTTCTGCATCACCCTGCTCGTCTCGGCCATCACCGGCGGCAACATGTTCCAGGCCTGGAACGTCGGCATCGTCACCGAGAACGCCTCGAACGGTTCGATCCCGACGATTGTCACGGGGATCATCCTTGCGATGATTGTCGGATCCGTCATCATCGGCGGCATCAAGCGCATCGGCGCGGTGGCCGGCAAGCTCGTCCCCTTCATGTGTCTCCTTTATCTGGTCTCCGCCGGGTACGTTCTCATCGTGAAGTTTGGAGTGATCCCGGAGATGCTCGGACTCATCGTGAAGTCCGCCTTCAACCCGGTCGAAGCCCAGGGCGCGTTCCTCGGCGGCACGTTCGGCTATGCCTTCCTCTGGGGCATGAAGCGAGCCTTGTTCTCCAGCGAAGCCGGGCAGGGCTCCTCCCCCATCGCCCACTCCGCGGCCAAGACCAATGAACCGGTCCGCGAAGGGATCGTGGCGGGCCTTGAGCCGTTCATCGACACGATCATCGTCTGTACGCTGACCTCGCTCGTCATCATGTGCAGCGGAGCCTGGAACCGTCCCGGCGAAGCCACATTCGCCGAGCTTCCCGCTTTCACCCAGACCGCCGATGGCAAGTGGACGCTGGGCACGACCGAGCTTCCCCCTCGCAACGATGAAGCCAGACGGATCGCCCGGAACGACTGGGGCGGCACGGAGAACGTCTTCATGCTCGCCCGCTGGGGGGATGTGCAGGAAGACACGGCTGACAACATCTCGCGGATCATGGGGGTTGCACGCATAGAGGGCGACCTCATCCTGGTGGACTGGAAGTCGATTGAGGCGGATGACCAACCAGTGTTGGTCGATGGCGATGTTTATCGAGACTATCCCGGAGCGGCCCTCACCACGTATGCCTTCGACATCATCAAGCCGGGACTCGGGACCTGGCTGGTCCTGATCGCATCGTGGCTATTCGCCATATCCACCATGATCTCCTGGAGCTATTACGGCGAGCAAGGCATGGTCTTCCTGCTCGGCGAAAAGTCCGTGCTGCCCTACAAGCTCATGTACTGCATTCTCATCATCATCTCCACCCTCCCCTTCATCAAGACCGACGCCCAACTCGACAACCTCACCGCCCTCGGCACCGGCCTCATGCTCTGGGCCAACATTCCCATCATGCTCATCTTCGGCACGGTGGCCATGAAGGCGTATCACGAGTACGGGCGCAAGCTCAAGGCCGGCGAGTTCCATCCCCACGCAGCGCCACCAATCACCGATGTCATGGAAGGCAAGGATGTTGAGAAGAAAGACTGAGTCGGCATAAGTACTTGGAATACCCCCCAAAGCCCAGGGACTTTCATCCCTGGGCTTTTCTTTTCACTACCATGCGCGCATGTGGTCCGTCGCGGACATTGCCGATGCGATCGAAGCCGGGCTGAAGCGTCACTGCGCCGTGCTGGATGCCGAGCATGCCGTGTCCGGGATCGACGCCCTGGATGAGGTCGAGTTGCATCCCTTCCTCGCCCGGGCGTTGGAGGAGCAGGAGTACGGCGTGTTTCGCGAGCAACGCTATCCCGCCGACCAGAGCAAACGCAGAGAGAGCGAGGGTGAACGCTGCGACTTTGTTCTCACCCCCCCGGGAAGGACATCACTGGCGAGTTCCGAGCGCAAGGCCACCCTTTTCGAGCCCGCCGACGCGGTGCCGCTCGACGAGGCGTTCTGGCTGGAGGTCAAGACCGTCGCCCAATACACGATCGAGGGGCCGAACCGCAATTACACCTCGCAACTGCTTTCCACGATCCGCCGGGACATCACCAAGCTGAGCAAGGACCGGGGGATTCTTCACGCCGGGCTGCTCATCGTGATGTATGTCCAGAGTCAGGAGGTGGCCGACCACGATCTCGGCATCTGGCAGGATCGCTGCCTGCGGAGAAACCTGCCGATTGCCTCTCCCAGCCAACGCTGTTTTCCCATTTCCGATCGCCTTGGTAATGGAGTGTGCGCGCTGGCTTGTTACCCGGTCCGACATTGGTAAGGAAGAAGGCATCGAGGCAACAAGGCAGCCAGGCATCAAGGGGACGCGAACGGTTGCTGACTTAAACTCGATGCCTTGATGCCTTCTTCTACATCTTGCCGTCTTTGATGATCTTGATTATCAGGTTCGCGGCTTCCTCGGCCGGGCGTTTGTTGGCGAAGCGGTTGCAGACCCGCTGAAGCTCCTCGCTCTGATTCGCGACGTTCTTTGAATCCTGGAGGAATCTCGAGAGCGAGTTGGCGATAACGTGCCCGCCCCCGATGTGGGGAGCGAATTCAGGCACGATCTCACGTTCGGCAATAATGTTCGGCAGCAGAACGAATTTTGATCTCAGGAAGATTTTCGATAATAACCAGGTGGGAATATCCGTCTTGTACACCCCCACCATCGCCTTGCGTTGCCGGGCGATGTGGAGCGTGATCGTTCCCGAAACACAGAGATTCATATCAGACCAACTGATGGCCTCATCACGCTGACCGACGATCATGCTCAGTCCGGTGGGAAAAATCTTCAGCTTCTTGCGTACGATTTTCGCAACGTCATTGTTCGCCGCCACGATCAGGCCGCTCATGGACGACTGCCGACTCTGCATCTCGTTGTACACATTGAGAAGCAGGGGCAGGTTCATCTTCACCTCGTGGGTCCGCGAACCGGGAAAGATCGCCAGGCGTGGCGTACCCTGAGGCAGACCGTGCGAATGCTCCTTCAGTTCAACGGGATCGATGGGACGATTGATCGCGGGGTGACCGATGAAACGGGCGGGTATCTTGCGGTCATTGAACCACTGCTCTTCAAACGGCAACAGGCAAAGCACGAGGTCGGTCCGCTTTCGAAGCTTTGATGTTCGCCATCGTCCCCACGCCCAGAGTTGCGGGGCCACAAGATGAATGATCCTCGTGCCCCGTTTGCGCATGAAGCGGCAGATGGGAAAATTTGCCGCTGGAGCGTCCACCGGCACATGGGCGAGCACGCGATATTGATTCGACCAGCGCTTGATGCGTCTCAACTCACGATAAACCGACGAAACCTGTGAGAGAGAATTGAGGCCCATCGCCCCGTCGGTAGCGGTTCGCTGCACGATTGACGCCCCGGCCTCCTCCATCAGGGGACCGCCCCAGGCGTAGATTCTCAGGTCGGGCACCTGCTTGATGAGTTGACGGATGATCGGGGCCGCGTGGGCATCACCACTTGGTTCAAAGGCGGTGAACAGGATCGCGGTCTGCCCTTTCGATGCAGGCTTCGGATCGGCAGGCTTGGTAGCTTTGCCCGGTGTCGTCGTCATCCCCGTTATCCTCCTTCTCCATATGTTACGTCACGTGCGACCGGATACTGCCCCAATACGGGAATAAGCAAGCCCGGGGAATCCTTTAACAGCAGGAACTCGGGTTCCTTTCATCTCGTGAATCTAGTCGCATACGATACGCTCATGTCGCCAACAATGCATCCCGGCCTTCGACCCCGCACCCGCCTGGCGCTGGTGTTGCTGTTGCTGTCCCCATTGGCGCTGGCGGTCCCCCAGCTTCGCGGACTCGGCTTCGCCGACGAGGGGGATAATATGGCCGTTGTCGGCTCCAAACGGACCATTGACGACTCACGCCCGATTCTCGGTTACGCCATCGTCGCCCACCATATTGGCGACCTGAAGCTCTATTTGCGGTCGGTTGACGAGATCGCAGCCATGGGAGCGAACGCCCTCACCATTGTCACCCCCCTCTTCCAGGAATACGTCGATTCGAACGAAATCCGCTATCTCCCGAAAAAATGTCCCACGGAAGAGCAGTTGGAGGCGATTTTCCTCAGGGCGAAAAAACACGGCATGACCACCATTCTCCAACCCATCATCCTCATCGAAAAACCGGAGAAAAAGGACTGGCGTGGCGTAATCGAGCCGGATGACTGGCGGGCATGGTGGCAGAGCTACCACCGACTGATTGACAAGTTTCTCCGGGTGGCGAACGCATCCAACGTCGATCTGTTCGTGGTGGGGAGTGAACTGAATACCACCGAGGACCAGCTTGGTGAGTGGAGGACGATCATTGAAAAGGTGCGGGCCAATTTTCCGGGGCAGATCACCTATTCCGCCAATTGGGATCGTTATCGCAAGACGAAAATATGGCCACTCGTCGATGCGATGAGCGTCAGTGCTTATTTCGAACTGGAACGCGATCAGCCCGGCGCGGAACTGGAGAAGCTCGTGAGAGCGTGGGGGCCGATCCGGGATAGGCTGATCGACTTCGCCCGCGAGCAGGATCTGCCATTGCTGTTGAGCGAGGTGGGCTATCCTTCGCTTCCCTGGGCGAACGCCCATCCGTGGAACTACGTGGCGGGTAAGAAGAAGGCGGATCATGCCCTGCAGGCGCGCTGTTACGAGGCGTTCTTTGCGGCGTGGGCTCCGACGTTCGCCGACATCGACGGGCCTGCGGCAGGATTCTTCTGCTATCACTGGGATCCATATCACCGGGGTCATTCCTCCGACACCGGCTATGGCGTGAAGGGCAAGCCGGCGAAGAAGGTAATCGAACGCGGGTTCAAAAAGATTCTCGATCTCATCGAGAACCCACCCCCCCCATCCGCCGCGACGCAGCCAACCATCGTTCCCGCATCGTCTCGATGAAGAGCTTCCCGCAAGACATTTGGCGGGCAGGGAAATTCCCGCCACGCAATCGAACATTTTTTTGATTTCCACGAGGGGAATCGATGACGAGGCAAGCTACCATGCCTCTTCTCAAGCCCACTCCAATGCGGGTTCGATGAAACATGTCCAAACTCGATTTCTCCCACGAATGAAGGAGCCCTTCCCTTGAAGCTCAAACGCACCCACATGTGCGGCCAACTGCGTGCCCCGGACGCCGGCAAGTCCGCCATCCTTGCCGGGTGGGTCAATACCTATCGCGATCAGGGGAAGGGCCTGATCTTCATCGACATACGTGATCGAACCGGCCTGACCCAGATCGTCTTTGATCTTGAAGACGCCTCCCCGGAAGTGGTGGAGACGGCCAAGGCGCTGAGGCGGGAGGATGTCATAGCCGTCTCGGGCGAGGTGCGCAACCGCGTGGCCGGGACCAATCCGAAACTCGCCACGGGGGATATTGAACTCATGGCCATCGATATCGAGATTCTCAACAAGACGGAGAACCCTCCCATCCTGCCCGATGATTACGAGGCGTCCAAGATCGCCGAGGAGAAGCGGTTGCAGTATCGCTACATCGATCTCCGCCGACCCCGGATGCAGGAAATTCTCAGAACCCGCCATACCCTGACCCGCCTCACGCGGGATTACTTCGACGATCACGATTTTCTGGAAATCGAAACGCCTTTTCTCATCAAGACCACGCCGGAGGGTGCCCGCGATTTCATCGTGCCCTCGCGACTGTATCCCGGCCAGTGGTACGCCCTGCCCCAAAGCCCGCAGATCTTCAAGCAGATTCTCATGGTGGGTGGATGCGACCGGTACATGCAGATCGTCCGCTGCTTCCGGGATGAGGACCCCCGGGCCGACCGCCAGGCGGAGTTCACCCAGATCGACCTGGAGATGAGCTTCGTCGATCGCGATGACGTGATCGAGATCATGAGCGGCTTCGTCACGAAAGTCTGGAATGACATGCTCGACATCCAGATCGGCGAGATCCCGGTCATGAACTATCACGACGCCATGGAGCGTTACGGCATCGACCGGCCCGACCTCCGCTTCGATCTGGAACTGACTGATATTTCCGATCTCGCGGCAAAGACCGATTTCAAGGTTTTCACCGATGCCCTGGCGAAACCTCGCGGTACGGTCAAGGCCATGCGGGTGCCCGGCGGGGCAGAGAAGATGTCGCGTAAAGTCACCGATGGTTACAGCGAATACGTCAAGACCTTCGGGGCGGGGGGCGCCCCCACCGTCAAGTTCACGTCCAACGGCTTTGAGACCGGCATCGCCAAATTTCTCGGCCCTGTCGCCGATGAACTCAAAGACCGGCTCTGACTCGAAGCCGGCGACCTCGTGTTCTTCACCGCCGACACCTGGCCGGTGGCGACCAAAGCCCTCGGCGAGCTGCGCAACAAGGTCGCCCGCGATCTTGACCTCATTGATGGCAAGGCATGGAAGTTCGTGTGGGTGGTGGACTTTCCCATGTTCGACTATGACGAGGAAGCTCAGCGCTGGGTTGCGCTGCATCATCCCTTCACCGGCCCCCTGCCGGAGGAACTTGCCAAGCTCGAAAGCGATCCCGGCAACTGCATCTCCGCCGCCTACGACCTCATCTGCAACGGGTCGGAAATTGCCGGCGGGTCGATCCGTATCCACAACCTGGACGTACAGCAGAAGGTCTTCACGCTCATCGGCCTCAGCGCGGAGGAAGCCGAGACCAAGTTCGGCTTCCTGCTCAAGGCCCTGCGTTTCGGCGCCCCCCCGATGGGGGGCATTGCCTTCGGCCTCGACCGACTCGTCATGCTTCTGGTGGGTACGGAGAATATCCGCGATGTCATTGCCTTCCCCAAGACCCAGATGGGCCAGGATCTCATGTCCGAAGCCCCGGGTCCGGTCGATCCCGCCCAGCTTGAGGAACTGCACGTGCAGCCTGTCCCCCCCCCGGAAGTTGAAGTCTAATTCCCGGCTAATGCGTAATCTCTTCGAGTTGAAGAGCGGACAAGCTACCGGTGTCGCCCCGATTGCCACCTCCCCTGCTACGCTTTGAACCATGTGTGGCATTGGCGGCATCCTGCGCAGAGACGGCGGGGCGATTCCCGACGAATGGCTCGATGCCATCGACGCGCGGATCGCCCATCGGGGACCGGACGACAGCGGCCGGTTTCGCGATCGGGTGGAAATCGAGACCGACGAAGGGAAACAGGTTGTCGAGGTCGCGCTGATCCATCGTCGCCTCTCCATCATCGACCTCGACGGGGGTCGGCAGCCGATGATCTCGGAGTACGGGCGTGATGATACTGAAGGACTGATTGCAGTCGTCTTCAACGGCTGCATCTACAACCATCGCGAACTTCGGGAAGAACTCGAAGCACAGGGCCATCAGTTCACATCCGATCACAGCGACACGGAAGTGCTCATCCACGGCTATCGCCAGTGGAAGGACCGGCTGGAGGATCATCTCGAAGGTATGTACGCCTTCGCCCTCTGGGATCGCACCAATCAATCGCTTCTGCTCGCCCGCGACTGGTTCGGTGAGAAACCGCTGCATATGCGCTGGGGCGCAGGCGACGGAGCGCGTTGTCTGGCCTTCGCCAGCGATGCAGAGTGCCTGGCCCGTCTCGACATTGAGGATGATGTGATATCCGGATCAGACTGGATAGAAACCTACCTCCAACTCGGCTACAACCATGCGGGAAAAACCGTCTACGACCGCGCCGGAGTGCATCAGGTCGCGCCCAGCATTTACGAGAAGCACGAAACGCTTTTTCCCCGGCGTCCCCGCATCGAACTGCCTCAGATCGAGTTTGAACAGTTGCTCGAGCAGGCGGTAGAGCGTCGGCTGGAAGCGGATGTGCCCCTCGGGTGCTTCCTCAGCGGGGGGATCGACTCATCGCTCATTGCCTATTACGCCAAAAAATACAAACGCGACCTGCACACCTTCAGCATGAAGATGCCAGACGATCGCTACGACGAATCTATCTATGCCAGAGAGGTCGCGGCATATCTCGGGACGGAACACACCACGCTTGAGGTGACGATGGACCCGGCGGCGGACCTTGTATTCCTGATCGAGCGTCTGGGCCAGCCGTTCGGCGACAGCTCGATCCTGCCGACTTACTGGGTCAGTCGCGCGGCGCGAGAGCATGTCACGGTCGCCATTTCCGGGGATGGAGGCGATGAGTTGTTTCTGGGGTACGATCGCTACATGGCCGCCCGGGCCCTGAACCGTCATCGCCGCCTGCTGAAATGGATTCCCCGGCGCTGGTTGCACAACACGCATCCCAAGTCCAGGAAACACAAGCTGGGGCGTCTCGGGGCCATGGCCCGCGACCTCCCGCAGCTCGGCATCGCAACCATGGAATCGATCTTCACGCAGGATCAGATTGGCGCATTGCTGGGGCGACGTCCGGAGAATCCAGTTCGACATGAGGCCGGATTCGATCCCATGCAGTCGCTGCGACGGTTTGACTTGGTCAACTACCTGCCCGACGATCTGCTTTGCAAGGTGGACACGGCTTCGATGGCGGTGGCTCTGGAGGTCCGCACCCCGTTTCTCGATCGCGATCTCGTCCGCGCGGCGCTCGAAGCTCCGAGCTGGCATCTTGCCCCGGGCGGCAAACGCAAGGGGCTGCTGAGGCAGATTGCAAAAAAATATCTTCCCCCCGAAGTCATCGACCGGCCCAAGATGGGATTCGCCATTCCGGTCGGCGAGTGGTTCCGCAGCGATTTCGGGGGCATGAAAGCCCTGCTCCTGGGGCAATTACAGTCGTCAAACCCCTTTGGGCCGATACAGATTAAGCGAGATGTAGTGGATCAGCTCCTCGAAGAGCATCTGAGTGAAGCAGTCGATCACAGCCAGCGCCTCTTCGCTCTTCTTACTCTTTCACTGTGGTCCAACTCACTTTAGTCCCTGATATGCCGCACTCTTGAAAAATCTCGAACTGGCAACTCACCGATGAAGAAGAGCGGACTACTCACCTTCCTGATCTTCGCCGCCATGATCGCCGGCGGGCTGATCGGTGAGTTTGTGTTTTATGAAGGGGTGAGCGGCGCGCTGAGTGAACACTGGACGAAGTCGGCGGGCGAAATCCTGCTCATCCGGCCCCTCATGCTCCTGATTATTCCCGTGGTATTCGTGAGCGTGATCGTCGGGGTCACTTCCATCGGCGATCCGACCCGGCTCGGCGTGGTCGGCGGTTCCACCATACTTTACTACCTCGTGACCATGCTCATCTCCGTCACCATCGGCGTGACCCTGGTCTCCACCTTCAGACCCGGCGATCTGCCGGCACAAGAGCAGACCCAACTCACCACCGAGGCGGCCCAGCACTACGAATCGTCCGAGATCAAGGCGACGATCGACACTGCCGAACAGGAAGAGCGGGTCTCGCTCACTCGCGCGTTTCTCGAAGTCATCAAGCAGCTTCTTCCCCGGAACATCATCGAGGAAATGGCCGGCAATCGTACCCTGGGAGTGATCATCTTCGCGTTATTGCTGGGGCTGGCTCTCGCCGCGGGTGGTGAACATACCCTGCCTGCGGTGCGCTTTTTCGAGGCGATGTTCGACGCGTTGATGCGTCTGGTGTTGTGGATCATCTGGCTCACTCCGATCGGGGTGTTCTTTCTCGTGGCGTGGACGGTAGGCAACATCGGGTTTGAAAACATCATCGGGCCGATCAGCAAGTACATCGTCGTCGTGCTGGTCGGTCTTGCGATCCACGGCATCATTGTCCTGCCGGTCATTCTCGCTATTCTCACCCGGAAAAACCCGTTCCGTTTCATGTGGCAGATGCGCCGGGCGCTGATGACGGCCTTCGGCACGGATTCGAGTTCGGCGACACTTCCCATCACCATTGAGTGCGCAGTGACGGAAGGCGGCTGCTCGAAACGCTCCGCGAATTTCGTTCTGCCCCTCGGGGCAACCGTCAACATGGACGGCACGGCTCTCTACGAGGCCGTCGCGGTCATCTTTCTTTTCCAGCTCTACGGCATTGATTTATCCTTCGGGCAGTTGCTCATCGTCGCCATCACCGCCACCCTCGCCGCGATCGGAGCGGCGGGCATTCCCTCCGCCGGTCTCATCATGATGGTCATCGTCATCCATGCGGTGAACACCAGCCTGGCGGGCACCGGCAAGGAACTGCCGATGGAGGCGATCGGGGTGGTGATCGGGGTTGACCGGATCGTCGATATGTGTCGCACCACGGTCAACGTCTGGGGCGACGCGGTGGGGGCCAAAATCATCACGCGAATCGCCCCGGATGATCCGGAAATTGAGGACGTCGCGACAGACTGATACGAATTGAACTAATCTAGATCCGAGCCGATATGGAGCAGCAGACCGGCTTATTCGGTCCCGTTGCGGGGGAAGCTCTGACGGGAGTTGATCAGATCGGTAACCTCTCGCGCCTTGTCGATGTTGCTCAGGCGACGTTGATATGTCTCCGGGCCGGGGACGAAAGCATCGACGGTTTCATCGATGGCTGCCCCGGCACCCGACTGTCGCATGACATACCAGGCCGCGCCGATGGTGATTGTCATCAGGATGATGGCGATAAGTCGCTTGCCGCCGTTCGATGATTCATTCATAAGCCCCGCCCCTTGTGTGCGATAATAGGGATGCCCAATGAGAAACCTACAATTCCTCATGGAGCGGGTCGAATGAGAAATAGCGAAATTGACGGCTGAGGTTTCGGAAGTTCCAGATGTACCGCTTGTGCGAACCTCGGCTTCACGCCTTGATCTCAAGTCCCTTACCGGTCCTGACTGCTTCCACCCCCGGCATCGCACTCCCGCCCCGTCCCACATCTCCGGAGACACCATCGATCTTCACCCGCGCCGCATCAACCACGAAGGCGTGAACCTCGAACATAGCCGCGACCGCATCGAGCGATCCCGTCTTGAGAAAGTCAACGCCGAGTTCATGCGTGCCGGCCCGGTTGATCAGCGAATCCACATCGGCCTGGCTCGGGGTGAAGTTACGTGGCAGGCCGGGTCGAGCCATATTTTGATTGCTCATGATCATCTCCTGGGGACTAGCATCGCCCAGACTGAAAGAAGTCCTTGAAAGCGGAACAGTTTCTCGCCTCATCCGGGGGTGTCAAGTACAATGCCGCGAATCGTTGATTCCCCTGCTTGCACAGGGCTTTTTACGTCTTTCCGGGCGGTTTTCCTTGATCTGAGAGGTTTCACCATGCCCCTGCCCAAGTCCGTGACCGTCTGCGAATGCTGGGCCCGCGATGGTCTCCAGTCCATTCCCAAGGTCATTCCGACCAACGAGAAGATCGAGATGATCAACCGGATCATCGACTCGGGGGTCCAGAAACTCGAAGTGACGAGTTTTTCACATCCCAAGCTATTGCCCCAGTTCGCGGACTGCGTGGAGGTGATGAAGGGCATCAAGCGTGTGGATAATGTCAGCTACGTCGTGCTCATGCCCAATGAGAAGGGCTTTGATCGATTCGAGAAATGCCTCGATGAAGGCTACGGCGCGGATGAGATCATCCTCATGATTTCATCAAGCGTGGCGCACAACCAGGTGAACTTCCGCATGACCCACGAGGAAGCCAAACCCCGACACGCGGCGATCATGAAACGGGCCCATGCCCTCGGGGTCAAGGTCATCGGCTGCCCGGGCACGGTGTACGGCTGTCCGATCTCCGGCGATGTCCCCATGGAAAAGGTCATCGACATCACGCGGTTTTATATCGAGGAGGGGGCGGAAACGATCATGCTCGGCGATACCACCGGGGCGGCAAATCCGATTCTCGTCCGCGAGCGGATCGGAGAGCTGCTCTCCCTGTTCCCCGACGCCAAGTTCATCGCGCACTTCCACGACACCCGTGGCAACGGCATCGTCAACAGCTTCGTCGCCCTGGAACTGGGCCTCACCTATGTCGATACGTCACTCGGGGCGATCGGCGGACAGCCTTCCACCGGGGCGAACATGTACCAGTTCGGTTTCACCGGCAACACCTGCTCCGAGGATCTGATCTGCCTGCTGGAAGAGTGCGGCGTCTCGACCGGCATCGACATCAAAGCGATGATCGAGAACGGCAAGCGCGGCGAGGAAATCATCGGCCAGAGCCTCCGGGCCAATGTCATCCGCTCAGGACCGGTGAATCACATGCCCAGGGACTACAGCCCCGTGGTCGAGATAACGGAAAAAACTTCAGCGAAGGCGGCAGCTTCAGTGTCGTAATCAATCCCGGGCGTCATGCCTGGGCTACGCGCTTCACCATGAGCAGGAGCGGTCGTTTGTTGCGGGCTTCCAGGGAGGGAAGTTCGATGACATCGAAGAATTCCTGAGCCGCTTGGAATATGGCCTCCCGGTGGTAATCGTGGCTGCCCGCGATATCTGCCTTCTCGTGGATCTCCGGCGGAGCGAGATGGACCTCCAGCGGGCTTGAGAATATCAAGCAACTGCCCGTCACGTCATGAAACATCGAGAAGATGTCTCGATGGTCGAGGTAGGCCCGGGCGTTTCGCTTGCTTCCCCAGTAGAGGTAGTGATAGGTGTTGATGAGCTGCACCACCTGGAACGGCCCGCCGTACTCCTCGATGTTCCCGGCCACCTCGTCGAGGCTTGCCTTGTGAAAGGTTGCGTCGGCAACTTTCATGCGCTGACCGACTTCCCGGGCGATATCCACAAACGATTCGACCACGTCGATCCCGACGCTGCGTCTGCACTCCGGCCTGGTCGCGTTTTCAAGGACGAAATAACCCTTGCAGCAGCCGACATCGAGAAAACTCTCGAGTTTTTTCGGATAGAACGATGAGATCATCCGCCAGCGATCTTCCAGGCGTTGGCCCGGCACACTTCGCCCGTCTCGCAGTTGGTAGTTGTGATTCTTGGGATAGCCCAGAAGCTTTCGGTTCAACTCCCCGACACTTCCCACATCACTACCCCCCTTTTCCGGGGGCTTGCCGAACCACTTGTCGGCAATGATCTGACCGGAATCGAACATGCGTCGGACGGCTCGGTTCATGAGAGCGAGTATAACACGATTCAGGATGCCTTAAAACATCGGAGATCACTCGCTGATCCGCTTGGCCAGATGCGCGATCTGGAGTTCCAGACGCTTGACCTCGCGGGTAACAGTATTCTTGTTCATCTCCATGAAGT
>JADFSH010000013.1 GCA_022560875.1 Planctomycetota bacterium
GTCGTGATCTTCGGGCAGAAGTACGTGATCCGGGGACTGCGGGTATGACGAAGAGGCCGACCGGATTTGCGCGCCTGCGCGGGCCGTGCGCGGCGGCGAGTCGTACATGTCGCGGTTCTTCACGCCCTTCGCCCTGGAAGCGCCCCTGAAGGACGCTCGTGCGCGGGTCTATGAAGTAGGGCTTGTTGAGGGCGAGGACGAAGCCCCCTGCGCCCTGCTGGAAGAAGGTGGCGACAGTGCCAGGCAGCGTGACGACGTTGAACAGGTGGCCGTAGTCCCTGAAGAAACGCTGCTCGGCGTTCCCGTAGGCGACCATCTGGACGAAGCGCTCATCGTCCCATATCATGACAGACCCTCACGACACCGCTTCCAGAGTCGCCGCGCCGTTCGTCGGCGCGAGGGCTTCGAGTACGGCTTCACGATGCACGGTTCGCAGGAGGGGCGAGCGCGAGGCCCGCCGGACGGTTCTAGCTCCATTCTCTTGGATCACGATCACGCCAATTCCTCTCTGCTTCAGTAGCATGAGGTCGAGAAACTTGAGCGCGCGGTGCCAGACGGCTACGTAGGAGAAGTCCGCGAACAGTTGATTGATCGAGGCTTGCCAGAGGACGCGCTTCCAGTCCCGTACCTTGAGTTCGACCGCCACCAGATCACCTCGCGCTGTCAGCCAAACGAGATCGACTCGCTTCCGGTAGAAAGCGACTTCGCGGGTAACAGAGACCATCTGGTCTCGAAACAAGGGAAGGCTGAAAACCGGCTCGTAGAGCTGTGCTTCGAGCACCTTCGTCCGAGCGCCGCGTGTCGCTTGTCTAGGCTTGGTACTCATCGAGCATCCTGATTAGAGAAGACTTGTGTCGCCAAAACTGGCCCGAAAAGAAGGCAGCCAGGCCGAAGACCAGCGCGACCAGCGCAGACCAAGACGTAACTGCTACAACCCACGTCGTATCCTGCTCCTCGGCACCAGGTAGTAAGCCGAACAACGCACTGACTGGTAGGAACACCGCGAACAGAAACAGCGCGATAAATGCGCGCGTGCCGTCGTCGCCCAACCGCTGATAGGAGGTCTCAAGCCGCGATGCTTCCTGACCAAGATTGTAGGCTCTTTCGACGCGATCAAAGAAGTCCTTCCGAGTGATGCGTCCGGCAAGGCGGTCGATCCGCGCCTCATCATCGTCGTCTTGCTGTGTCGAATCGTCAGCGTCGTCACCGCTCTCCTTCTGCAAGTCGAAGAAAAGCCGGGCGAGTGCCGGAGCGAAATGAGACCCCCAGACCACTCCCTGCGCCAGAAGGAGATCACTTCGCAACTCCTTGCGCAACTTCGACTGCACGTCCCAGAATTGCGTGTAGGCGAACACGAAGACGACTGCCGCTATCGCGCCTAGAACGCCTAGGACTGCTCCCATCAAAACAGATGGCGAATCTCCGACTCGCTAGCACTCTCTGGGTACGTCCGGTAGACGTATGCCAGAAGACTAGTCAGAGAGCGATCCGCATACTTGCGCTTAATCGACTTGATCCGTTCCCAGTCCTCACGGGACAGCTTCTCTTGCAGGCGCTCAGCAACGATCTTGCCGTCCTCAGTCAGATCGAATGTTTGCTCCTCGTAGGGCGGCGCTGCGTCGGGATCGAGCAACTCGCTATGGTCGGTATCGGGGTCTAGCTCCTCGGTGATCGGTATCCCTTCCTCGCGCCCAAACACGTCCTCTTGCTGTCCCTTCGTCACGGTTAGCAGGTCTGCGTTGGCGAGGAAGTCGATGGACTCGTTGTACGTGCCGGGGGCGACTATCACCACATCGCCGGGGATCGCGGCGTTAATCCCGGCCTGGATCGTCGGCTGATCGGCGGGGACGTGAATGTCGGCAGCTGACGCTTGAACACTGACACAGCCAATGAGTAACAAAGTGAACAGTCTCATGAGTGATTTCCTTCGGTGATGGATTCATACTCCGAGACTTCAGCTATGGAAGTCCCGGCCCGTCGCATTGTACTGGAGTGTGGGCCGAGACTGAATCAGAAGTTCTCAGAATGAGGGGCCACCCCACCCCACCAAAAGAGCCTCTCGGGACTTGTTCCGGTCGGCGAATCGCCCGTCAGCGTTTATCGTTTAGAAACGTACCCTTGAGAATGAGCGTGGGCTGCTGCTTCTTGAAGTCGTAATCGCCCCAGATCTTCAGGCCCTTGCCGATGCCGAGCCCCGACTCCTTCTTGACGAAGTCGCTGTACCACTTCGCCATACCACCCTGCTCTTTCTTGGGCGGTTCAAAGTTCTTGAGCGAGCGCTGCAGCCGGGCGTTGGTGGTGATCATCTCCTTGAGGTACCGCTTCTCGAGGTCCTTGAGCGACTTCACGACGTCGAACTTCTTCTTCTTGTCGTCGGCGCTCAGCTTGGCGCCCTTCTTGTCCAGGTTCCCCTTCTCCTTGCGGAGTTTCTTGGCCTCGTCAACCGTCTTCTTCGTCTTCTTGTTGAATGACTTTACTTCGGACTTGATGGTTTTCTTCGCCTCTTCGACGGCTTTGTCACCCATGGCTCTTCCCTTCTGTTGATCGCACTTTTTGGCGCCCTCAGGAACACGCCTTCGGACACGCTAGTTCCTCGCGGGGATGGAATAGGTCGTCTTGTCCGTCTTGATCCACATAGTAGTGAAAGCCACCTTAGTACTGGCCTTACACGACAAGTGATGACCTCCTTGCACGCCCAACGCGGCGTGCGGATTCTATCATTCGCCTGAGGTATTCGTCAAAGTTCGTAAAGGAATGTTACGCGCCCAATAACGCTTCCGACCTCTCGTGGAACGTCTTTGAGGAGTGTATTTAGCCCATCAGCCTGTATGATGGCAACTCTCTCCCTCGAGTCGCAGAGGACAGTTCAATGGCCCGCCGTGGCCCGTGAAAAGAGTCCCGTCCGTGAGTCCATATTCTACCAGAGAAACATAAGTACCGTCAAAATACGGACTGATTGCGAAGTCGCACCCCGGTTCCTGGACCCCATATCGAGAATCCTTCCCGCCACGGCGGGTCTGCGACAAGCATCCCGCCACTCTTCCGGGGGGGATAGAAAGAACCCTCCCCGCCCCATACCCACCTCATCAATCTGCGAAATCTGCGTAATCTGCGGATAAACCTCTTCTCCGCGCCCCTCCGTGATCTCCGTGGTGACAGTTTTTCTTCACACCCGTAACCACGGAGGCCCCTGAAGATGAGATTGATTCAACGCTGTTTCCGGTCGAAGAAGAGTCCTGCATGGGGCTGTAGCTCAATCGGGAGAGCGCTTCGTTCGCAACGAAGAGGTTGAGGGTTCGAGCCCCTCCCGCTCCATTTTCCTCCGGATCAATCAATCGCAATTCTCATCCAGCCCATGAAAAGGTGTTGCTTTCTTCCGCCCGATAAGATGGAATTGGATTGGCCCATCAGTCCGGTGAGGACTGATTGCCGCTTATTCGGCACGGCGGCCCGAACCACAAAAACTTCAGACTTCACCCAGCACAAAAAGATACGTACAATGGTCGATGAGTCACTCAACACCACGAGGCGTATTCACATGAACCGAACCATGCTCTGGCTGCTTATCGGATGGACCACTCTTTCGCTGTCCGCGTGTAGCGACAACCCAAATCAGGCATCGTCTGATCCCCCGCCCGTGACACAAGAGAATCCGAACCCCCCCGGAAATAATACCCCCGGAAGTGGTACCCCCGGTATCAATGAAAATGCTGGTGATGGAACCGGCCAGGTCGAAATCACGATCCCCGTTGCAGCGACAAGCCCGTCGGTTGTGACAACGACCCCCCCAAGAGGTGCGTCCAGCGTGTTGTCGATTCTCGATGCCGCGAAAAAGGGAAATGTGAGGGCGATTGAAGCGGCATTGGAGCGGGGTGAATCGGCGAATGAAGGGGATGACAAGATGAAGGTCACACCCCTCATGAAGGCGGCGACCCAAGGCTGTGTCGAATGCATGGAAGTATTGCTGGAAGCGGGAGCAGAAATCGACGCCCGCAACTCATCTACCGCTACCGCCTTGATGATGGCCTCGATGACAGGACCGATCCGATCCGTCAAATTCCTGCTCGATAACGGCGCGGACCCCAATTTAGCCACTCCCAGCGGTCGAGATGCGCTTTCGGTCGCCAACGAGAGGGGTGATGGCGATCGCAACAAGGCGATGATCATCATTCTCCTCGAACGGGCCCGACGTCCAAATAAGTGATATTGACGGCTTGGGGAGTTATCGGGAGTCATCAATTATCAGAGGGGTTGCTTTCTGCATGAGAAAGGGCATACCCTGGGTTTTCATCTTGCCGGAACCGGTGGGGGTCGCTAGCGTAAGGGATTCCGGAAAGGCATATCTCGTGCGGTTCGGACGGACCGATTTCGCGGCAATCGGCCTTTCCAACCATCTGAGAAGGATGGAGACAATCGGAGGATCACCATCATGGCTAAAATGTTCTATTCAGTCGAAGAGACCTGTGAGAAACTGGGCAAATCCGAGGCTGAAGTCAAGGAGATGGTCGAGAGCGGCCAGCTTCAGGAGTTCAGGGATCGAGAAAAGCTCATGTTCAAGGTCGATCAGATCGACCTTCTCGCCGGGACCGAAGATGACACCAGCGAATTCCATTTCGGCCTCGAAGATTCCGCAAGCGGCTCCGGTCTCGATCTCGCTGACGAGTCGATCATCGGGCTTGCCGACTCGCGTGAAGCGACCGGCATCTCTGTTTTTGATACCGACCACTCCGGCGAAGAGGATGCCGCGGGCGAAACCCAGGTCGGTGGCACGCAGGTGGGCGTTGAGGCGATCGAGGATGAACTCAGCCTGGAGGCGATAGGCTCCGGCAGCGGCCTGCTCGACCTTACCCGCGAATCTGATGACACATCCCTCGGGGCTGAACTGCTCGAGGAAGTTTATTCCGGCGATACCGGCGCGGATATAGCCGCAAATGCCTCCGGTCTCTTTGAAGCCGCGGCCGCGGACACGGCCGACGAAGCAGTGGCCGTGGAATCGATGGTGCCGATGATTGCCGAGTTATATGACGGCACCGGATCCGGCTTGGGCGTGGGGATGATGATCGGTGCGGTTCTGTCACTTGTGTGTGTCGCCATCATCGTGATCGTGGGAAGCATGGGCACCACGCCAATGCTGACCACCCTTATCGCCGACAAGCTCTGGATCTGGGCCGGCGGACTATTCGGCGTGACCGTGGTCCTGGGCTTGGTCGGGCTTTTCATCGGCAAGGCTTCGGAATAATCAAAGACGGCATACAGAAACGATACCTAAGCAAGCCATGAGTCATACCCCGACTCATGGCTTGTGTAGTATCCCCATTCCATGCTCCTCTCCCGATACGGTCTTCGAGAATGGCTCAGTATCACCATCGTGTGTGCGGTGATCGGCACGGTCTGCGCAGCGATTGGCTGGTGGTGGGCTTTCGGGGGAGCGGGAGTGATCTGGATTGGTCTTGCGGGGTTCTTTCGGGATCCGTTTCGCAAGGTTCCCACGGATTTGCCGGGTGGGACGATGCTTAGCCCTGCCGACGGCACGGTGAGCAAGGTTCTGAGAGTCGATCACCATGAGGCAACGGGCGGGCCGGCGGTGATCGTGCGAATCTTCCTGAGCGTGCTCAATGTTCACATCAATCGCTCACCCTGCGATGGCGAAGTCAGCGCCCTCAAGCACGTTCCAGGAAAATATTACGATGCGCGGCGTGAGATATCCGCCGCCGAGAACGAGTCGAATCTGATCACCTTGTGTATCGGGGGTGATGAAACGATCGGGGTGCGTCAGGTCTCGGGAGCGATCGCCCGACGGATCGTCTGCCCGTTGCAAACGGGTGATCGACTCTCGCGGGGGCAGAAATTCGGCATGATCAAGTTCGGCTCGACGACCGAACTGATCCTGCCGCGCCCGGACGATGTGGAAGTGCTCGTGGCGGAGGGCGACAAGGTCCGAGCGGGCCTGACGCGTCTGGCGAGATTGAAGCCGAAATCGTAAATTCGAGTGATGAGGGAATAACGATGGGACACAGAACGATGGAAGCATTTCGAGTGGAACGTGAAGCGGGAAACGAGAAGATCCTCGCCTCCGATCATCTCGGCATCAAACGATTCATGCGTCTGGATGGCGCGACGTACGAGAATGGCGCGCTGTCGGGCAAGACCAAGGAAATGCTGGGACTGGTCGCCTCAATGGTGTTGCGTTGCAACGACTGCATCGACTATCACCTGGAGAATTGCGTGAAGGCGGGTTACTCCCGGGATGAGATTGTGGACGGCATTAATGTCGCCCTTGTCGTGGGTGGCTCGATCGTGATTCCGCATCTGCGACACGCGATGTTCACGCTGGATGAACTCTCGCCGACATCCGCCGGAACCTGATGAGATTACGACATAAGGTCAGGTCTCCCTCGACATGGCGCGAGGGATATTCCAGCTTTTGTGAAAACACAATGCTTATCTGTTTTGCGGCTCGGGTTACGCAAAGGCGACTTCGCGATCGGAGTTGAAGCGGCGCAGGGTGGGTGGTTCAAATCGGCCACCTTTGAATCCCGCTTCCAGGAGCAGATCACTTTGGGCGTACGCGATCACGCCATCCTCTGTGATCGACAGTGCGATCAGACGCTTCTTTTCATACGTGCAATCAATATGCAGAAACGTCTCGTCGGAACTCACGCAGCAGGTCAGCGGCTGGCGAGAGAAAACAGTCTTGCGCATGTTGGGCAACTCGATCCAGGCCTCGAAAAGGGCGTGATTCTCTTCCAGAAGCTGAATCGTAAGCACAAAGTCGATGCGGCGCGGTCGATGATTATTCGCACCCTTGTCTGACGAACTGACGCCAAACTTTTCCAGTTCGTGGCAGTTGAGGCTCGACCAGCGGATTTCGAGGAACCGGTTCATCGGTATCCGTGGCGAATCGGTCAGCTTGTCGTGTCCGGTCAGGGGCATTCGTGATCCGGCTTGTGGAGTAAGGGAATTATGATCCCAACGGTACGGGCAAGAGAAAAGCGAAACCCCTGAGATCAGGAGGCTTTGGAGATCAGTTTCACGGCAAGTTCCAGACCCTTGCCGGAGGAGTTCATGAGGTGGTTGCTGACGGAATTAATCATCTCGACAAACTCGATCATGTTGTCAAGACGGTCGTTGAGAGCCTTGAGACGGGCGGCTTCCGGATCAAGCTTGCGCTTCTTTCGACCGGGGTTGAGCATGGCGCTCAGGTCGCGACAGATGAGAAGTTCATCCAGCAGCGGTTCGATTTCGCGTTTCTTGCGCTCGCGAAGAATCGTGCGAAACAACTTCCAGACGTCCTGCTCAGCCGAGAAGTATTCCTTTCGATCGCCCCGACGATGCACGCGACTTATGACACCCCAGTCCAGAAGCGATCGCAACGTCATCGACGCGCTGCCGCGACTGATGTCGAGTCGAGACATCATATCATCGGTATTGAGGGTCTCATCCGAGAGATACAGCAGGGCGTGGACTTCCGCCATGGAGCGGGAGATACCCCAGCTTGAGGCCATCTGTCCCCAAAGGGCAATGAAACGCTCCTGCGATTCATGCAGGATTCGCTGAGTTTCGGGTTGGGTCTGTATGCCAGTCAACGTGGTGCTGCTTCACCGGAAGGGTAGCGACCTGACTCCAGACGCCAAGCTGATTTTCAATTCTTTTTGAAAATATTTGTCGTTCCGAAATGCGTCTTTTAAGTCGGAGGTTCTGGCATGTCAGAACCCGGGCTCAACTATGCCTTCAGGTCGATGTGGGAGTTTTCCTCGTCCGGATTCGGAAGGGGGCGATGGTCGTGGGATCGCTGCTCCTGCTGGTTTTCCTCCGAGTCGGTATGCGGCAACTGGCGGACGGCGTCGGCGGTTTCCACTCCCGCGACTTTCAGGTCTACCTGATCCGCGTACCTGCGTCCGGACTCGCTCGCGGCCTTTTCACGGTCGCGAGTCTTGCTCGCCATCAGCTGAGCCTGAGCGGCCTGGAGCAGTGAGGTTTCGATGGGTGACCCGATCGTACTCATGACAGTCCTATCGACTCAAAATGTGAGAGGGGTAAAAAGTCGTGATTCCGCCGATAATGAGGCGATTCTCATTCCGGAGAGATGCCGGTGAAATCCTAATCCTCTTCCGTCCAGATACTCTGGAGGAGCGTAATGAAGGTCGGGTCATTGGGGATGGAAGCCATCTGCGCGAGCCCTTCTTCGATCAACCCATGATTGTCGAGCTGATGTCCCAGATACGCCAGCAGGAAGCCATGGGAATCAACTTCAATCTTCTCCTTGAGACGTAGCTGCAGTTCACTAACCGCCCTGAGCATGCGATTTCGATCGGGAAGCAACGCCTCAGCGTAAAGGATGTCGATCATTTCCGGATGCTTGATGAGCAGGCGTTTCAGAGTGAAGGCGCTGGGGAGATAAAGTCCCGCGCCGAGTTGAGCATGCGCCACTCCCGCCAGTGCGAACGGATGGTCAGGGATGATGCGTAATGCCCGTTGGAATCGTCTTTCAGACCAGAAATATTCATGGTTGGCAAGGCGATCCTCGGCGGTTCGCATCAGTTCGTTGAACCGGTCTTCCCGATCGGTTGCGAAATGCTGAACCCGCTCACCATGACGCAGGATCAAGCCGTATTGCTCGATTCCCCGTCGGGAGCGGTCATTCTTTTCATCACCCTCCGAGGCGGGGTCCGGGTCGGGTTCGCGTTGCGTTTTGGTCGGTCGAAGACGATCAACCGGCTTGCCCGGCTCCTGATGCCTGCGCGGAGCACTCCCTTCGAGTCTTTGACGCAACTCCTCGTATTGACCGCCAAGTCCGATGAGAAAATCACGTTGAATGGTCACATCAGATGTGTTTTTGTCGGCATAACGATCGGCGATCCTGTTCAGGAGGTTGATATAGGCCTCCTCCTGGACGAGGTTGGATTGGCGATGATCGGCAACTTTGACGTCCAGCCGAGCATCACCAAGCCTGAGGTTGGCCATGCTCGTCTTTGAAGATAATGTGAGACGCGAGGCGTTAGTCTTGATCTGTTGATCCTGAGCCAGACGGGCGCGGTCGAATGGACTGAGAAGTCGTCCGTAATCGTCGGTTTCTGATTCACTCGAAGAGATGCCGCGAAGACTGGAAGCTCCGATCAGAATCTGCTTTCCTTCCGGTGTGAAAGAAAGACCAATAAGACTCTGGGCATTCACGCGAGTCTGTCGTATGCGGGCAGATTGCAAGAGCCTATCCTGATCGCGCTTCCTCTGGAAGTTTGACAGGTTGCTTATGGTAAAGCGATAGTCAGCGCCCTCGCGGGCTGATCGACTCCCGTCTGTGCGGTAATAGCTGAGCAAATCGAGATTCTGTCCGTAGCGTAAATTCTTATAGTCATTGCCGAATTTCGTGAGTCCCGGGTTGGACAAGGCACTGTCAGCCCGAAAGCGGAATTGTGAATCCTCGGCAAGCGTGCCTCGGAACTCACGTGGCGCGCTGTATCCGACGGTGCCCCTGAAGCCAAGGCCACGGGCGACATTGTCAGTCACAATGAGGTTGCGGATCCGGAAGTCAAGGCGATTACGTGATTGGTTGACTCGTCCGGTTCGCCGACTCAAGTTGGCGTCCAGGGCATTGCCCGCACCCAAGGCATCCTGACCCTGGGCGGGGGAGATGATCGACAACTCAGTCCCGAGAAGGAGAAGAATGATAAGGAGCGTTTGACGCATGAGATGATCTTCCCTGAGAGTAGGCCACCGGCCTGAACCTTTGAGACAGATAATCATCGAACGATTCTGACCACTATCCCAAGGATATTATTCGCCAGATCAGGGAAAAAGAAAGATCGGCGAATTTCTCTGAGTTTTTCCCCCACTGGTATAAACGGGCGGATTTTGCCGCCATTATCATGATTACCGGACAGTTCTCAAGGAAACCGGATCTGGAAGGAAATTGCGCGGGCGATACGCTCCATATCCTCTTCGTCGCAGCAGCAGAGGAAATAGGTGATACGACCGTCAGTTGCGATCAGGACACGTCGATCGCTGGATAGACCACCATCGCAGTCCGCCCACTCTCCGGGACGGTCTCCGAAAGAACCGTTAAATCGGAACTGGCCTGAATCAGCGACCATAAAAAGGCTGACCATCTGAGGCATGCCATAATCGCTCTGTTGTTTGCGGAACATGACATGCGCGGATCGCTCCGCGGAGGGGACGCCGCACGGTCCCGCACCCGCAAACTCGTAACCAATCTCGCTCAGGTCGATCATGGGAACAGACATCGTTTCGAGATGATCGGAGATGAACTGGTAGGCGATCGCCGGGTCGGTGAACAAGATTTTCTGATTGCGACTTGCCTCATCATTGACACAACGATTGTGCTCGCTGGCAACAAATTTGGCGGAATCCATGATGACATCGGTATCTGGTACTGGTCCGATGTCATCGATGGGTTGCCCGAAAATACCAAACAGCACGGCACCAGCCACGATCATAAGCGTGGCGGCGACGGCAAAGATGTTGGCTCGGCTCGGGCCTTTTAGCCAGCGAGCAAGGGGTTGGGGCGCAATCGATCCGACAATCGTTCGATCGACCTGATCCAGCTTCGCGCGGATCTGGTTGGCGAGTTCTTCCGGAGCGGTGTCTGCCTGGCGGGTGATAACATCAGAGATGTGACGTTTGAGCTTTCTCTCAAAGTCCACGCGCTGGCACAACGCCTCATCGTTCTCGATCAGGTTCTCAAGACGGGAAGACTCTTCGGGAGTCAACTCACCGTCAACGTAAAGCCGGATCTCCTTAGTGGAAGGTGGGTTGGTCATAGCAGTCTCAAACTTCGCTGGATGTTATCGGCTCTCCGATACGGAATCTAAGGCACTATCAAACACAATACCGCCTCTAAAATAGCGACCCTTTGGTCATTCTCGCCTGTTCATCTAACTACCGGTCAGGCCTTTTTCTTCTGCCAATTCCGCCAATTGTTCGATAAGAATGCTTCGAGCCCGATGGAGGCGACTCATGATCGTCCCGATGGGCACATTCTGGATTTCCGCGATTTCCCGATATTTCATCCCCTCAACTCCCCAGAGAAGCAAAACGGAACGGTATTCCGGCTTCAGACCCTCAATCGCCTCCTTCAGTCGCTCATCCACGTGCTCCCAGTCGAAACTGGCCAGATTCCAGGCCGGGGACGGCTCATCGGGTCCGGGCTGATCGTCAACGGTCTGCACCAGATCTTCGGAAATAACCCCTTGGCGCTTGGCCTTGGCTACACGTGAGTAGAAGACGTTATGGAGGATTTTGAAGAGCCAGGGTCGGATACCCCCGCCCTGTTCCTCGAATCGCTCGGAGACGCGAAGAGCCTTGAGAAAAGTTTCCTGGACGAGGTCGGAGGCTTCATCGGGATGGCGCGTCAACTGCATTGCCATTCTGAAAATGGCGTCCAGTTGCTCCAAGGCGAGCTGCTCAAACAGTTGCCGCTCCAAGTTCCTCTCCTGAATGATTCCTGTCCGAAGGGCATCGTCGTTTTTCAGCCGTGATTGGTGATCATAGCGTGTCTGGCGATGCATCCGGTGTGAACTTGATATGGACTGATACTTATTGGTCGCGTTGAGAGCCGTATAGAGAAAGTTGACAGATTGTTGTGAATCCTCGAAAACCGCAAATTTCAAGATGGCGTTTACCCCGCAGATGCCTGAGAGAAACGTACAATCCGCCCCCATGACCGGCAGTCGCACCTATATCACCACGCCTATTTACTACGTCAACGACAAGCCCCACATCGGACATCTCTATACAACCACCCTCTGCGATGTTTATGCGAGATTTTTTCGTTTCGCCGGGTGGGACGTCTTCTTTCTCACCGGAACCGACGAGCACGGTCAGAAAATCGAAAAAGCCGCTCAGGAACGGGGGATCACGCCCCAAGCTCTCGCTGATGAGAATGCGGCTGAATTTGAGAAGTTGATGACCAACGCCGGCTTCACGCATGATGATTTCATCCGCACCACCCAACCTCGTCATGTGAAGCAGGTCCAGGCGTTCGTTTCCAGACTGCACGAAGCGGGGTACATTTATCTCGGAGAATACGAGGGCTGGTACGACGAGGGCCAGGAGGAGTACATCCCTGAAAACAAGGCCAAAGATAGTGACTACAAATCCACAACATCCGGCAAGCCACTAATTAAGGCCAAGGAACAAAACTTCTACTTCAAACTCAGCGCCTTCCAGGATCGCATGGAAAAGTTGTTGATCGATCAGCCCGACTTCGTTCGTCCTGAAGCCCGAAGGAACGAAGTGCTCGGTCGTCTCCGCGAGGGTTTGCAGGATGTGCCCATGAGCCGCACGAATTTTTCATGGGGCGTTCCAATGCCAAATGACCCGCAGCACGTGATTTACGTGTGGATTGATGCCCTGATGAATTACGCCACGGCCTTGGGGTTGGGTGATCATGACAGCGAGGAATACAAATCGCGGAGCAAGTATTGGCCAGCAACGTATCACGTGGTGGGCAAGGAGATTTTGTGGTTCCATGCCGTGATCTGGCCATCGATACTGATGGCTTTGGAGCTTCCCTTGCCCAGATGTGTGTACGCTCACAGCTTCTGGATTCGAGAAGGCCAGAAGATGAGCAAATCTTTAGGCAATTTCATCGATCTTGCGGCGATTAATCAATATCTTGATGCGTATGGTAGTGATATGTGGCGATATTACATGATCACGCATGGGCCACTTGGGGCGACTGATGCCAATTTCTCCGCAAGTCAGTATCACGATGTCTACCACGCGGACCTGGTCAACACGGTGGGTAACTGCTCAAGCCGCGTCACGGCCATGATAAACAAGTACTTTGACGGTGAAGTGCCCACGGAATCACCCCAAGGCAAGCGCATGATCATCGCCGATGTGGATTGGCCGGCATTGGCCAACAGCGCGGTTCAGGACACAACCCAGGCCATGGAGAAGCTCGATTTCCCCGGAGCCATGCTCGCCACACTCGGCCTCATGCGCAAAGTCGATGGTTTTATTAATCACACCGAGCCATTCAAGCTCGCCAAGGACGACACCAGACGTGATGAACTGGGGGCGATTCTGTATCAGTGTCTGGAAGCCGTCCGCATCTCCTCGCTCCTGCTCTGGTCGGCATTGCCCACGAAGATGGAAGAACTCTGGGTTGCCCTCGGGCTCGATATCGATCCGCGACAGGGTGAGTTGCCTAAACTGGCGGCGTGGGGAGGCCTTCAGGTGGGCACAAAGATAAAGAAAGTCGCACTCTTTCCCCGGGTGGACAATCCGGTTGAAAACTGATCGTGCGAGAGGCTTGCGAATGCCCACATCGGTCACGGATACCTCCCGATTAAAGTGCTCGGACTCGGTGATTAACCCCATCCCGCAAGGAGATTGAGTAGATCGGTGACGTTGACCAAACCATCGACATTGCCATCTTCCGGGCACATGTCGCACGTTCCCCACGCCGCAAGGACCATGAGAAGGTCAGAGACATTGACCACATTATCGAGGTTGACATCGCCTCGCGCCAGATCGCATTCGTCTGGGAGACCATTGGCATTCACATCGGCGGTGGCGGTGGGGGCGAGATAGTCGATGGTGACGGCAATTGAAGTTGTGCCGTCGCAATCCTCGGGAAGAAAATTCGAGGATTGCATCAAGAGAACCGCATCACCGCCTTCTACGAGCGTGTTGAAGGTATCCATGTCCACCACGAATGAATCCGTGTCGGGGACGAGCGGGCAATTTGAGGCTCCGAACTTGAAGACGGTGTCGATGAAGGTGCCGTTGAGAAGGACATCGATGTTGTTGAAAGTGAATGTGAGTATGCCCACCGCCTCGAAGGACATGGTGACATCGCTCAACGCGGTCGGGGGGGAGACAAAGGTATGAATGGCACTGGCTCCGGATCCGAACGGCGAGAAAACCGGCGAGCTCTCGAAAAAAGGCGCGATGAACTCACATGAATCAGCGATGCCATTGTTGTTGCAATCTTCACAATCGTCTGGGATGCCGTTGGCGTTGCAGTCCATGCGAATCCCTTCTGCGATGTCGCATGAATCGGCAATGCCATTGTTGTTGCAGTCTTCGCATTCATCGGGAATGCCGTTGGCGTTGCAGTCCGAGCTGAATTCGCTCGAAACATCACATTCATCAGGGATAGTGTTGGCGTTGCAGTCAACGCTGGTGTTGTCCGCAATGTCAATAGCGTCTTCAATACAGTTGAGATTGCAGTCGGAGACGGGGAGGATTACGGGACACACCGCCTGGCGAAAATTGGCCATGGTGAAAGCAGTGTTGTTGATCGTCTGAGCATTGTCGGCCGCGTCGGGCAGGCCCTCGGCGATGCCGGTGGGTTGACCTGTAAACGTGACATCGGGGTTGGAGAACTGCATGACCCTCGGACTTCCGTTGGAAAGGGAAAGCACCGTGCGGAAGCTTTCACCCGGCTCCCAATACCCGAAAGAATAAGGGAACGCGCCCATGCCGCTCCCGACAGACTCGCGATTATGATGGCAGCCCAGGTTGTGGCCGACCTCATGGGCATAGGTCAGGTTCCCCGCGGCACAGCCGATCTCGACCACGTTGAAAGAGAATCCCTGGAATGCCGGGGTGACGTTGTTCATCAGCCAGGCGATGCCGCAACCGTTAATTGCTGAAACGAACAGACTCACGTTGTCGGCCCCGAGACTGTCCCGAATGGCGTGTATGCCATCGATGAAGCCATCGCCGGGATTCGACAGCCGGAACAGGTCCGTAGCCGCATTACCCGATTCCGAATAGGCGATCTCATCGAGATGAACAAGATTCAGTCGAGTCGTGACGAGACTGTTTGCAAACGCGGTATTGGCGTTGAGCAAAGCAAGCAACGCTTCCGCCTCTGCGTTGACAGCGCCTCCCATGAGAATCCTTGCATTTGTCGTGTACAGAATGATAACATCGATTCTCGAACCGTCTTCGCCGTAGGATGCATCCATGGGCTGCGTATTCAGTTGGTCAGGCGAGGGAACGAACTGCATCGTCTCGTCCGTAAGACATTCGGGATACTGCCCCGGGTCAATCTTCCAGGCTTCGTGCACGCCCGGTGCGGTGGCGCGTATCTGGTATTCCCCGAGACCGGGGATGCGTATGTCCGCGGCAAGTACGCCCCGGTGTGACACGAGTTGAAATGAACTTCCCGGGTATTCAGGAAAAATTCCCCTGAGCGCGATGGTGTCCCGATACCCGATCCTCGTCGCCGGAAATTCCCGGTGCTCCACCCGGCCCGTGAATGATGCATCATCAAACAGGTTGAAGACGAGCTGATTCGCGCCCCCGGGGGCCAATGCGATTACCAGTTCAATATCGATGTCAACTGCGCGTCGCTGCGTGACTTCCGAGTTGATGACCCGACGTGTGTGCCGGACCAATTTTGAAGACTGAAGAAGTTGAGGTATTTCGAAAGGCGACTTTGGGGCTGGTGATACTTGCCCGGAAACCGACGAGCACGCCATTCCCACCATCGCAATCCAGACGGGTAACAAGATGGATGAGCGATGCTTGCTTCTCATGCGTTCACTTTCATCAGCCGGCAAAGGTCACAATCATCCTACTCATTCCGACGTATTCGACACGGAATCTCTCCCTTCCCGGCCAACTACCAAGTTAGGAGAGAACATGCTTGCCTCCCGTGTCGCGGTCATCTCTTTGTACCGGGACCGGGGGGCTTCCGCTAGATATTTTATCTCGGATAACGATCAGGAATCCTGTAGGGTTTGACGTTCAGGAAGAAGTAAAAAAAGCGCGGCAGAATATGCCGCGCGTTGATCTGGAATCTTTCAATGTGGTTTTTCAGCTCATTTGCTCTTTGCCACATAATCACGCTTTTGAGCGTCCGACCAGGCGTTCCATTTGTTGATGCATTTGCCGCAACAGAAGCCGACCTTTGTGCCGCCAAAATCGGCCATCATGGCATTGGGATCGATATCGCCACCCATGATCGGGCAGGTGTCGTTGATTGCGCCCATCGAGGCGCTGGCCTGCGTCGTTGCCATGTCGCCCGAGTCGTCGCTCTCACAACCGACAAAGGCGATCGCCGCGCCTGTGATCAGGATGGCGGGAAGGATATGGATCAATGAACGAATCATACTAAGCTCCTCTTGATGGACTTGGGATAAACGTGAGTTTGCCGGTGTTTGCGGCCTTCTATGTTGAGAACATCATTGTAGCAATATTTCTTCCGAGAAAATGACCACCAGGTTCGGATACCGGCGATTCAGACTAATGAACCCACAGAATATGGTTACCAGGTGCTAATGACGACGCATCGTCACCACGAATAGCCCCGGACCCTTGCTTTCGGTGTCGGGACGCAGACGCTGATAGCGAAACCCCTTCAGCCCCGCATTCTCTGACCATGATCGTAATGTCGATTCCTCGAATCCCAAGTGCAGATGTCCCATGGCATGACGATACGAATCCCGATCATGGGTGATCATGTCCACAATCATCAGCATCCCATCCTCAGAAAGCGTGCGTGCGATCTCCAGAATCGCCTCGGCAGGCTCCGGGACGTGATGGAGAACCAGAAAAACCGTCGCTACATCGATTGATCCGTCAGCCAGGGGAAGATCGGTCAGTTCACCGATCAGGAACTCGATGTTGTCATATTTTTCGAGACGCTTTTTCGCCTCCTCCAGCATGGATGGTTCACGATCGATAGCGATGATTTTTTTGACGTGGGAGGCAAGATATTCCGCCGCATTGCCCGTGCCGCAGCCCAGATCCGCAATGACAGAATCCGGCGAGACCAGACTCAACATCGCCTCAAGGGTGAACTTCTGACCGAACAGATCCTGCCGAAGCTGATCCCATTCGCTGCCCATACGACCGAAAAAGGACTTGCTGTCCACCCGGCGTTGGGCGAGCACTTCGGCGAGTCGGGCGTCATCCTCCTCCAGGGTGGCAGTCGATCCCAGTTGATGCTTGGTTAGCGTCCAGAGTTCGTGGGCATCGGGGCTCAGCGTGTTCTGCCCGAGGCGATACATGCTCGCGGTTCCCACGCTGCGCCGGTCGATCCAACCTCCGTCGAGCAGGGTTTTCAGGTGCCGGCTGACGGTGGATTGGGGAAGCTGAAGCGATTTCGACAATTCTCCGACACTCAGTTCCTCGTGCTCCAGAATCCGCAGCGTGCGCAATCTCGCCATGTCGCTGAGCGTGGCCAGCCAGCCGAGGAGCGGGGGTAGGTCCGTCTTGGATTTCACGACACTACTATAGCGATGCGGAAGCGGGATTAGTTGCGGAGAAACAGTTACACGTTGAAGCGATTAATTTCTATTGTTCGATACGCAGGGCATCCGCAGACGCCGTGGGCGGAAGAGCGATCGTCGGGCCGGGGATCTCACCCAGATTGCGCAGGCTCGCCTTGACCTCTTCATCAAACGGATTGATGGCGTAGGCCTGGCGCAGACGGATAACGGCGAGATCCAGATCTCCCAGCCGCTGGGCGAAACTGGCGGCCTGGAGATACGGCTTCACCGTCTGCCCGTTGTCGAGTATCAAAGCATTCTCCAGTGCTTTCCGTGCCGAATCGGGATCACCCAGTTCCATCGTGTACTTGGCCAGTCGCAGATAGGCATCCACGGATTGCGCGGACTCGGCGCGCTCACGGAGAAATGTGAAAAGCCTGCTTTCATCACCCATCTGGAAAATGGCTTCGGCCAGGGCATCGACAATTCCGATGTGCTGTGGTCGTCTGACATGTGCGATATCAAGGGCCTGTCTGGCTTCGTAAGCATTGCCAAGTTCGAGTTGACAGATGCCGTAGCGGTACTGCGCGTCCCAGTCGCCGGGGTAACGTTCGGTGATTTCGCGATAATGCGTGACGGCATGCTCATAGTCGCCTCGATGGAAAAGACGATCGGCATCCTCACGGATGGCGGTGGCCGGACGGGGTCTACCCGCCGCGCATCCGGCCAGAACAAGCAAAAGCGAGAGAGTCACGAGATTGCGGATGGACTTGCGCATCTTTTCAGCTCCATAAAGTGGCACTTCGCCAACGTGGTAGAATACGTACACTGCAAACTATGAGTCTGGCAAAGAAAACTCATCCACAATCTGAACTTCGTCCTCCGGTCGGTGATTTCATGAGACTGCCTCAGGCCACCTCCGATCGTCCGCTGCCCATGGTGGAGCTTCTCCATACGCTGCCGGATGGGACAGTTCATGTGGACTGGATGATCGCTCAGGATCCCGAAGCTTCACATTCGCTGATCACCTTCCGGCTGCCTCGGCCTCTCACGGAGTTGAAACCCGGGGAAGAACTCATCGCCCGGCGAATTGCCGACCACAGACCGTCATATCTGACCTACGAAGGCCCCATTTCCGGGGGGAGGGGGACCGTCCGTTGTCTGGCCCGAGGCCGAGTCAGCCAGTGGATTGAGACCGCACGGGGGTGGGAGATGGAGATTCTCCACGATTCGGAAACCGGCCCCGTCCCCCCCTTCAGGCTGAGGCTCGTACCCCGACCGGATCAGCAATGGGTGATTGTGATTATGACCCCTGATTCCTTGTCATTCGACGCAGAAACATAATTCAATGCGCATAAATCCATGGGATGAGATAAACTTAATGCTGACCAGATACCGCCCGGCAAGTGTGGTTGACATCTGAGTTTTTGAATTGGAAATCAGCAGAGGCTGCACACCCCCCCCCGGATACCCGGATACCCGGATACCCGGATACTCGAACCCCGACGCTCTACTCGAATGGGGAAAGCACAATGGACAACGAACCCTCAGAAAGTGACATCAGGCCCGTCAGTAACAAAATCAAGCATGCCTCCCCCGGATTTGGAGGGGAGGGAAGCGGGGGGGGCGGGGGAACCGGGGGGGAGGTTCCGCTCGACCGGCCGGCAGGCGACCAACTCATGCCCATGGCGGAGAGCGCCCCGGCTACCCCGTCAAAGAAGATCACCGCCTTTGGCACGGAAAGTCACCACACCGAGCGCTGGAAGCGCGAGCCGGCTGTCACCGGCACCGGGGCTTGCCATGTAAGAACCTTTCACTCCAAGCTCAACAATGAGGCGCTGGCGTACATGGACCGGACCATCAACGAATGGCTTGACGCCCATCCGGAATACGAGGTCAAGTTCGTCAGCTCAACCGTGGGCGAACTGTCCGGCAAGCTCAAGGAACCCAACCTGATCTGTCAGTTGTGGATGTAAAGAGAGGCACTAGGCACTTGGCATTAGGCGCTAGGGAAGAGTGTCGAATTGCCAATCTTGTGTTTTCTCTTTTCTCGTGTCTAATGCCTCGTGCCGAATGCCGTCTTCTCATGCACCCCGATGATCATGTCTGTCTTTGTTTTCGCGTCAGTCTGCGGAAGCTCCGCACCTATCTGAATCGCGAGAATCCCTCGGTGCCATCGCAGCTTTCCGACTGTCTGAGCGCGGGCACGGGCTGCCAGTGGTGCGTGCCTTTTCTCAAGAAGCTCCACGATCAGCATGCCCGCGGCGAGGAGCCCGACCTGCCCATCTCGCCGGAGGCGTATGCACAGCGGCGTAAGCAATACCACACCAGTGGCCGGCGCGATGACGCCGCCGAACGCGGGGAGTGAAAGGGAAGTCTACTCCCCGGTATTTCAAGATAGGGGATTCCAAGGGCGTTTCCGAATCCGCGGAGTGAAAGGACAAACGAACTGCAATCGCAAACGATCAGACCGTTGGGCGCATTGAATCAGAGTCATTAAAATACCCCGGTTCTCCTTGTCCTCACCGATATTTCCTGGAGCCCCACCTGAGACTTCCAACCCCCCGCCCCTTTCGCTCCTCTGCTTGATTCAAACCGGGTGATTCTTCTCCGCTCCGATCGGATTTCCGGTGTATGGTGGTTGTAGAATATGGCAGAGACGAGGTGTGGCGTATGGCGGAAAAGTCAGGGAGTGACAAGCCTGATCGGGATGAGTCGGCGCAGGATGATGCGCAGGCGAGCGTGGAGGATGCAGATGCCCCGACGCTTTTTGAGGGGACTGATCCCGCCGCAGACCCGGATACCTCGGATATCGAGATCAGAACGCCCCCCCGGAATATTCCTCCGCCCACCCCTCAACCCACCCCCCGGTCAAGCCCCCGGATAACCCCCCGAATAACCCCATCCCCGGATACTCCATCCTCATCGTCAGCCGCGGGTTCACCATCCGAGCCGCCACCCGTTACCGGAGAATCCGACACAGTGGCGGAGGCTGAGGAGGCTCAGGCAGGGCTGAAGCTGCCCAAGGAGATCGGGGGCTACCAGATCACCCGAATCCTGGGTATGGGCGGCATGTCAGTGGTGTACGGGGCATTGCAGAAGCAGCCGCGCCGGCCCGTTGCGCTCAAGGTGATGAAGTCCGATGCCTCGGCGGAGCGCGCCCTGCACCGGTTTCGGCGCGAGGTGGAGATCCTCGGTCGCCTGAATCACCCCTGCATCGCCCAGGTCTATGACGCGGGCACGCACGACGACGGTACGGTAGTGCGACCGTTTTTCGTCATGGAATACGTGCCTTCGGCGAAGACGATTCTCCAGTACGCCGACGACAAGGATCTCAGCCTCGAGGAGCGACTGAAACTCTTCGTGAAGGTCTGTGCCGCGATCGAGCATGGGCATCGCAACAAGATCGTGCATCGCGACCTCAAGCCGAGCAACATTCTCATCGACATTTCCGGCATGCCCAAGATCATCGACTTCGGGGTGGCCCGGGCCTTGGAGCTTGATGTCACCAGCCAGACCATGCAGACGGAAGTGGGGAGGCTGGTGGGAACGGTGCAGTACATGAGTCCGGAGCAGGTCAACGCGGGACTTTCCGATATCGATACGCGGAGTGATGTCTATTCCCTGGGGGTACTGATGTACAAGTTCATCACGGGCCGGCATCCCTATAACCTCGAGGGCCTGCCGGTGTTCACCGCGGTGCAGATGATCTGCGAAGTGATGCCGCCCCGGCCCTGCGATGTGCGCCCTGATCTGCCTGGCGACTTGGAGACGATTCTGCTCAAGGCTATGGAGAAGGATCGTTTCCGGCGCTACCGGACCGCAGGCAGTCTGGGGCGCGATCTTGTCCGGTTCCTCGCCCACAAGCCGATCAACGCCCGCCGCGCCAGCCTGGGATACCGCTCCCGGCTGTTGTTTCTCCGCCACCGGACGCTCTTTCTCTCTGCGGCGGCAGTGCTGCTTATCACCGGCCTGGCCGCGGTTATCGTCATGGGTTCGTTTTCCGCCATGCAGAAACAGAGTGAGCAGGCACAGGCGGAACTGGACGATATCCAGAATTCACTCCTCAGTGCACAGCTTGCCGCAGATGAAGCTGAGCGGAAACAAGTGGAAGCCGGTCGTCGCCCGATTGTGTTTGACCAGCACACCGCGGGCATCGTCAGCCTTCGTTTCGATGGATCGGGGCGTTTTCTCGCCTCCGGCTCAAACGATCATGGAATCATGTTGCTGGACATCGAGAATGAAGAGGTTAAATTCGTTTCGCGGATTCATGAAGCCCCGCCGAAGTATCTCGCTTTCTGCCTGGACGGGACACGTCTCATCGCCGCGGCGGATGACCAGGTTGTTTCTTTGTTTGACACCTCTTCCGGAGAGCTCCTCGACAAGCTCTATCTCAATTGTGGTCGTCTGATGAGCATGGCCGTCAGCCCGGATGGCAGGCACATCGCCTATGGATGCGACGACCTGACCCTCTGGATTTTCGACCTTGAGACAAATGAAACCTCCACTGTGCGCG
The DNA here is from genome assembly GCA_022560875.1 of Planctomycetota bacterium. Classification (GTDB taxonomy): domain Bacteria; phylum Planctomycetota; class Phycisphaerae; order Phycisphaerales; family SM1A02; genus JADFSH01. The sequence goes on from JADFSH010000013.1 coordinate 21,709, forward strand.
GCACGACGGGCGCGTTCATCAGCGTCACATTCAGTCCGGATGGATCCCACATCTTCGCCGGTTCCGAGGGCGGAACGGTTTATCAGTGTGATGTCGAGTCGGGTTCGGTCTTGCGCCGGTTCGAGAGCCTGACCCAGCCCGTGATGGCGATCGGGGTCACGGAAGATGACGGGCGAATCATCGCGATAGACAGACTGGGCAATGTTGTGGACTGGTCCCTGACCCCCCCGGATGCCCCGGACCACCCGGATGCGATCCGGCGGTTCACAATCTGTGCCGGGGAAGTCAAGGCGGTCGCATTTGATCCCGCCCGGCGCTACCTTGTCTGTGTGACTGATGATGAAGTGAGGATTCGAAATCTCACGACGGGTGACAACACGAGAATCAAGCTGGAAGATGCCCGCTCCGTGGTGGCGCTGGCGATTGACACCCAGCGGAAATGGGTCGCGACGGGCGATTCGAGCGGGCAGGTGAAGGTGATACCGATTCCCTCGGAATGAGATGTCCCGGCGACGGGATGTTACTGGCCCCAGGTGAGTTCGGATACACTACGGTCATGCAATTATTTCATGCCACGACAATACTTGCCGTTCGCAAAGGAGAGGACATCGCCATCGCCGGCGACGGGCAAGTGAGCCTGGGCGATACGATCGCCAAGGCCGATGCGGTGAAGGTGAGGCGGTTGGATGATCTCGGGGCAAAGCGCGCGGGGGTGCTCATCGGTTTCGCAGGCTCCGCGGCCGACGCCTTTGCCCTGCTCGATCGCTTCGAGGCGAAATTGAAGGATGCGCCGACGAATCTCATGAAGGCATCAATTGAGTTGGCCAAGCTCTGGCGCACCGATCGTGCGCTGCGCCGGCTGGAATCGCTGCTGGTCGTCGCCGATCTGGACAAGACGCTCATGATCTCTGGCCAGGGCGATGTGATCGAGCCTTCGGACGGGGTGTGCGCCGTCGGATCGGGGGGTGCGTATGCCTTGGCCGCGGCCCGGGCGCTGTTGCGTCACGCCTCGCTATCCGCCGCCGATATCAGTCGTGAGGCTCTCCAGATCGCCGGGGAAATTTGCGTGTACACCAACGCGAATGTCACGGTGCTTTCGTTGGAGGCATAATCTCAACGTTCACTGATTACCGGACGACATATTTCCACTTTCGGCGACTGATAGCCCTGATAACTCAATACGCCATACTTATAGGTCGATTCAGATCACTATCGTGGCAAGTGTGTTGCGCATATTTCGTGATCTGTTTAAGAGTTCCAACGAGACTCGCGCTCAGGTCGTGCAGAGACTCAAGGAAGCAAAGAGCGATGGAGTGCGCATCGAGCTTGAGCCCGTTAAGTCGCTGTCAGCCCGACCACCGATGATCGTCGTCTCCATCGAGGATGTTGATGACAACAAGCTGGTCGTGAGTCAACCTCCCCCCGAGGTGGCACGATACCTGATGAAAGGAAAACTATACTCGCTCGGATTCTTCATTCGGCATGGTCGCATTGTCGGCCACACGATCTGTCAAGGCCGGATCAAGCAAAAACTCGAAGGAAACCGCATCCTCTACGGCTATCGGTTTTCGATTCCGGAATCGCTGGTTCAAGAGGAACGACGCCAGAATCCGCGGCGGAAATTCGCCCTCGGAGATGAGCCCGAGGTCGAACTCACCTCGTTCGAGCATCGATCGACGATCTTCGGTCGGGTTCTTGACCTGAGCAAGGGGGGCATGAGAATCACATGCACCAACGGCATGAACAAGCTCAGGGTCGGGCAGGACGTCTATCTCAAGATGGAACTGCCTCCCCCGGTCGGGTTGTTGACGGAATTGGTCCGGGTCATCGAAATTTCTCCCGGCAAGCAAAATCACGACCTGACGATTTCCATCTCATTTCAGGCGCCCGTCAACTCACTGGTCGAACTGATCGACCAGAACAGCGCAGGCCTAACCAACCGACGTGCGGGGTGATCACCACGACGAATCGAAAAAGGTTCTAGAACACTGTTTCTTCATCAATCATCGGCGGGGGAGGCTGGGGGGGATTTTCCAGAAGATCGGAAATCAGTTCCAGCCGGTTGCTGATGATCTCCATCGATTCGGGCCGGTCGTCTGGATGCAGCGCGACACAGTCGAGAATCTGCTTGGAAAGCAACGAGTGGATGCGGGGGTTTTTGACATGAGGCGGGACTGGTGGTTCGACCATATCCGTCTCGACCGCTCCTGAAAACAAGCTGCCGCCGTTCTCCTCCTTGGGGGGCATGACGGTGGGGATGAGTTCGCGAACGAGAACCCAGTACATCGTAGCCCCGAAATTGTAAATATCCGTTTGGGGGGTGATGGCCTGGCGATGAGCCTGCTCGGGGGCCATATAGCCGGGTGTTCCCTGAATGCGTTTCTTGACCGTGCCGATGGGGCAGCCCTGTCCGAGGTCGATGATTTTTACCTCGTCGTTATCCCCCACGAGAATATTGCTGGGTTTAATGTCGGCATGTATGAATCCGCGACCGTGCATGTGATTGAGGCCGTTGGCGACCTGCAGAAAAAGCTTGACGGCTTGGGCATAGTTGCGTGGGAGACGCTTGTCGAGCGGCTCGCCGTCCACGAGTTCCATGATCAGGGATATGGCCTGGACCTTAAAAAGCTTGCGATGCCTGACGAGCTTTTCCATGGACCGGATGTTGATGTGGTCGAGTTTTGAGCCGACGAAGTACTCGTTTTCGACCTGATCGAGGAATCGCTGGTCTTTCTCGTCATTCTTGATCACATGCTTCAGAGCCCAGACATGGCGAGTCTTCTTGTCGAAGACAGAGTACAACTCCGACGCCGCACCATTGCCGAGTTTGGTCAAAATCTGATAACTGTTGAAGCTTTTGCCTCGGGACATTGCGATGCGGATTAATCTTTCTCCGAATTGCTGATTATCGCCCCTGCGGGCTCAAATCGCTCGGATGTTGGTATATCGACACGATCCATCGTGACGAAAAGTCTGAATAATAATGAACTTACTGAGATCAAAGCCTCAGTTCATCGACAGGAACTAGGGTAGTGTGGCATTGCCCAACGATCAATAAGGCAAATCCAGCAACTGTTCCTGGAGTTGGGCGACAGAGAAAAATCGCCCCGGACTGGCGGTATTTTCCGTCAGATCTCGATGGAGATACACTTGGTTGGCGGGAATCTTCATCTCTATCTGGAGTCTCTGGATCAGGTTGATAAGCTGGGCTATTTGGGCATTAGTAAAGGGTCGTCGGTTTCCATTACCGATCAGGCAGATCCCAATGGACCGCTGGTTGTGAAGGTTTCCAGAAGGGCCGGCGACATGAGCACCGGGGAGTTGCTGATCCCATCGGTAGCCCATGTGGATAACGCCATCGCCGAGGCCATTGCCATTGCCGATCAGAAAGTGGTAGCCGAGACCCCTCAGTCCGAGGCTGAGGTGCAGCCGGTTGATGGATTCGAGATCACCCGCCGGCTCGCCGGAATGATGAATGACAATTCCCGTCCAGCGTTTTCTATCGAGGGAAGTGCTGATCTGGAAGACCGGGTCGTAGGCAGGCTGAGTGCCGAGCGTGCCGATATTCGTCGCAATCAGGAAACCACCCCCGGGATACGCGCTTTCCTGCAGGGTCAGAAGCCCCGTTACCATTGTCATCGCCACAAAAAAGGATAACCAGACGATTTTGGTACGCCGGGTGGGGCGGTTGATACGGGATGGAGCGATCCGTGCTCTACTCACTTGATAAGCCTGCGACGTTACTTGATCTATCGGATCAAACCACGGGCAGAGCTTGACAAAGTAAGTTTCTCCACGTCATTGACCGGGGTCGTTTCCTATCGGACTCGGGTGGAGCGAGGGCTTGTCGGGAGTTCCTGGTTAGCGGTGCGATCATTGTTTTTGCGACAGCCGCGCTCGCAACGCCGGTTGCGGCGTTCCGAAGACGTCCGGCTCGGTTCGCGGCTTGTACTGCCCGCGCATGCGGTCGTAGGTATCGAATTGCGTGGTATTGGTTTTTTGACCCACAAAAAGAGCTTTGCCGCATCCGACGAGGGTGGCGGAAGTCAGTATCAGCACTGTCGCAAGCAGTCGTCGCATGGCAATAGTATACAGAGCAGGGGTGATATATCTCGGGAGGTATTTCACTGCAGCTTGATCTCACGTTCGGTGGAATGTTCCAGGCCGGTGTGGCCATCCTTGAAGATCACGCGAACCAAGCAGGTCTGACCGCTGTTTTCGGGAGACAACTGGATCGGGAGTTCGATCGTGTAATGCATGCCGGAAAAGCCAGATCGGTAGGCGGCTCGTAGGGGGCCGGGTTTCAGCGTGAAACGACCGATGGTAATCGCATCTCTATCAGCAGGAAGTATGGCGGCATGCACGGTCAAGGTTCCGACCAGTTGCACGAAGCGGCCGAATCCATCCTCTGGATCAACGTATATCAGAAGCGTTTCCGAGCGACCATCGTCATCATCGTCACGGGCATGGCTGAGTCGTCCGATGGTGAGTCTCGCCACCCGGGGGGTGTTTTCCCTGATTTCCACGGGAAGCGAATCAAATCCAGCGCTCTGGCGTTTGAGTTCAGCTTCCAGTTCGGTGGTGCGGAGCGACATCTGAAGATTCATCTTCTCCAGATCCAGCACCTTGCGCCTCAACGCATCGGCCTCGTCGGACGTCAAGCTGCTCCCGCAGCCGGACAGCGAAATCATCGCCAGGGCGAAAGTGGGCGTCATCAGTCGGATAAGGAATTTGCAGGAGATGGTCATGTCAAAATTCTATCGGCTGGAACCTGCAACTGGGCAGTTCGAGGTCGAGAAGACGCTGAATTGGAGGTGGGGGTTCGGAAAGTAACGCGCCACCCACGGGGTTTGCTTCAAAACTACGCAACATCGAGGCAATGCGCAGGGTTTCGATGGTTTTCAGGTCATCAGATCCGTTTTCCACCAGGCGGATCTCATGAAGCTGTTGATACAGCAGGGCCGCTTCGGTGATTTGACCTTGGTGAAGACGCACAACGGCCAGATTCTGTCGTGTGCGTATCGAATAAGGATGTTTGATACTGAACGTTCTATCGAACAGATCCAATGCGCTCTGGCATTGAACCGCCGCATCATCAAGTCGCCTCAGCTTCAGATACGACTCGGCGATCCTGATTCGGATGGCACTTTCCACCACGGGATGGAGATCGATAGCGGCATCAAGATCCGCGATGGCCCCATGCAAGATCGATTCGAGCGATGTCGTCGCCCCGGGTTCTATGGCAAGAAGTCGCGCAGCCAGAAAATCATTGACGAGGGAAGACCACTCGGCCTTTCTCAGTTGATCGGTATTCGCCACTGGGGGGGGCGGAATCGACTTATTTTCCGTGGTGATAAGGCCTGCAGTTTCGTCGTTGGCTTCCTGCATGGCCAGTTGCATGGCATTGACGATTTCCTGCTGGCGTGACGATTGAAGTTTTCGGCCTTCCTCGACGGCTTTTTTAGCGACGCGGCTCGCCATCCACAAGCCGGCCCCCATGAGCAGAACAATTATTGCGCACCCCAGGATCACGGGGAGAAGCGAACTCCCACGGCGATGGCGAAATCGATATGAAGAGCGTTTCTTCCGGGTTCTGCAAGGGTGGGGAATCATCCTGAACATACCAATTGCTCTGACCACTGATTCGTTCCTTAGCCTAGCCGTCAAGCCTGACCACGGCTACTGATTTGGGGTTGAGATACGTTGCCGGGGAAAGAAAAATAGGCAAAGAAAAAGCCGCTCCCAAAGCTCGCGGCTCAACCCCTGCTAGCCCTGAATTTCAGTGATATCTGAGGATTACTTGGTCTTTTCAGGAAGACGCTCGAGGATTTCATCGCACAACCCGTAATCAACCATTTCATTCGCTTCGAGCCATTTGTTGCGTTCACAGTCTTTGGCGATGGTTTCCAGGCTCTGGCCGGTGGCTTCAGAGTAGATCCGATAGATGGCGTCACGGATGCGGAGCATTTCGCGGGCCTCGATTTCCAGATCGGTGGCCTGGCCTTCAATAACGCCGGTCATCAGAGGCTGGTGCATGAGGTTGCGGGCATAAGGCAACGTATATCGCTTGCCCTTGGTGCCCGAGGAGGCGATGACGGAGCCCATGGATGCGGCTTGGCCGATGATGTAGGTGCATACATCGGGTGGAATAAAACGCATCGTGTCCACAATACCCATCCCTGAGGTGACGGAGCCGCCGGGACTGTTGATATAAAGGCTGACGTCTGCCTTGGAGTCATCATTGGCGAGGTAGAGCAGTTGGGCGACGACGAGATTGGCGACTTCATCGTTCACCGGACCGCCAACAAAGATGATCCGATCCGTCAAGAGACGCGAAAAGATGTCGTAAGCACGTTCGCCGCGACCGGTCTTTTCTATCACGATGGGAACAAGCGTTGACATGATCTACCTAAGACTCTCTTACAGGTGAAGTTTCAAGAAACATCAAGATTACGGTTCATCAGATCGGGACCAATCGTTCAGTCCGTTTTCTTTTCCTTCTTGTCCTTGTCGGGAGTAAAGACCTCATCGACCAGGCCATAGTCCTTGGCTTCCCACGCGTCGAAGTACTTGTCGCGTTCCCCGTCCTTGGTGACCTGCTCAACATCCTGGCCCGTGTGATGGGCGATGATCTCGTTGAGGGTTTTCTTGGCTTTGAGAATCTGTTCGGCCTGGATCTGAATGTCCGTGGTCTGCCCGGTCATCCCGCCGTAGGGCTGGTGGATCATCACCTTGGCATGGGGCAGGATATGTCGCTTGCCGGACGTTCCCGCGCTCAACAGCACCGCCCCTCCGGAATAGGCCCTGCCGATGCAGAAGGTCGCCACCTCGGAAGAAATGAACTGCATGGTGTCATAGAGCGCCAGCGTGTCATCCACCGACCCTCCGGGACTGTTTATGTAGAAGTTGATTTCCTGGCCGCGCTTCTCGTTTTCCAGATACAGCATCTGCATCATGACCCTTGCGGAGGAAACGGAGTTGATTTCCCCGACGAGAAAAACCACCCGATTTTCGAGCATCAGCTCGTCAAGCGTCATCTCGCGCGTACGCTGATACTGCACCGCGGCGATTGGATCAGGGATATGCGGTCCCATAACCGATCCGGAGATCGGGGTCATTATATTCCTCATTAAGTCGGACATTCCGTAGTTCGTCATGTTTTCCGCGGTCCTTGCAGGTTTGACGCCATCATCGGCTCGCTCATTGTATCGGCACAAAATGTGCGATTCTAGTTTCGAAAACGGGGATTACAGTTTCAAAATGGGTTATAGATCCTGATGTATCTCGACGTGAGGCAGTGGTGAGGGCTGTCTCGTGTCATCAGGATCCAGACCGTCCCGGTCGGTGGGCAAGGTGAGGATAAAGCTTGCGCCATGACCAAGCTGCGTCTCAAGGCGAATCGTGCCGTGATGATCATGAATGATCTTTCTGGTCACGGCGAGACCAAGACCCGTGCCCCGCTGGCCTTTGGTGGATGAGAAGGCTTCAAATATTTGTTTGCGCAAGGTTGGGTCGATACCGGGGCCGTTATCGATGACAGCAATTTCAGCTTCCCTGGTCGGGGTCAAGTATCGCGTTCGCACCGTGATAATCCCCCTTTTGGCAGATACGGCCTCGATCGCATTAAACAGCAGGTTCATCAAGGCTTGGTGCATGGCCCCAGCGTCGGCAGGAATCGGCGGCATGTCATCGGCCAGTTCAAGATTGAGTTTGACCCGCTTGCGGGCACACTGGGGCTGAATCAGCTCAGTAACTTCTTCTATCACCTGATGGAGTGAAATCAGCTCAATATCGAGTGTCTGAGGCTTCGAGTACGCAAGCATATTGAGCGTCAACGCGAAGATACGATCGAGGTTTCGGTTGAGGATCGGCCAGCCTTCCTTAGCCATGTCCAGGTTATTACGGTTCAGGGCGAGTTCGACCGCATCCGCCCCTCCCCGCAGGCTCTGAAGGATGTTCTTGATCGAATGGCTCAATGACGCGACGGTCTGCCCGACCGTGGCCAGACGCTCGTTATGCACTTTTGAGGTGAGCAACTCCGCGTTGAGCAGGGCCAGCCCCGTGTGCTGCCCGAACACGTTCATCAATTGAAGCTGTGCTTCCGTATACGTGAAATCAACTTTCGATGACTCGATATAGATCGCGCCATAAATGCGCTCACCGGTGCGAATCGGTACGCAAAGCACCGAATATACTGAAAAATCCTGACCCGCACCCGAGGCATAGCGCGGGTCCGACCGCGCGGCTTTCGCCAGGACGCCCTCGCCTTTCTCCAGGGCATGGGCAAGAACCACTCGACTGGCGGGGATGACGTCTTCTTCAGTATGGATATCGGTGGAAGGGCGTTTTACCACGACGGGCTCAAGCTGGTCGATTTCACTGCCGAGTAGGATCAGACCGCGATCGGGTTGAAATTCCTCGAGGCAGAGGTCCATGACTTTTTGGAGCAGTTCCTCACGCTGAAAGGTCGGGCCGGTCAAGGCGATGAGCCGGTAAATCATGTTCAGGTGATCAATCGCGGCCGCAAGGGGATCGATCGCGTTCAGAAAAGTGCCTTCACTGCTTTGGTCCACCGTGGACAGGATCGAAATATCTGTTGCATCCTCGTCGAGCAGGCTCATGCGACTGAGAGATCGGTTCTCACCGATTTGTTCGAGCACCGCGACCATCGTTCCACAACGGATTCGATCACCCGGCTTCAACTCGGTTCGATCGACGATCATGCGCCCGTTGACGTAGGTGCCATTGGCGGAATCAAGATCGTTGATGAACCATTTGCCCTGGTCGGGGGTAAGTTCTGCATGGCGACGACTGATCGTATCATCGGTAAAGGGAAGAGCTTCCGTGGAGCGACCGATGAGCTGTGGTTCATGGGCCGGCAGCTCGAATTTTTTCCCCCGGTCACCTCCTTCGATGATGTGCATCAAAAGCACGTATCAATTCCTTGTTCAGACTCGTCGTATCGTGAGCTTGGGCCATCCGCCTTGAGCCTGTCGAAATGAGGCCCGCCACCAGCCTATCCGGCTAGGTGGTCCCGGTCCGAGCAACTTCCCGACTTCCTGAAACCTTGCCCCTTTCCGGACATGTAGTCATACGTCGGCCAGCCGGTCGCCGTTCCGGCATAGAACCGGGAAATGATGTCCCGGACAGGTCGGCACACCGTTTTCTGGTCCGGGTGTATGATGCGCGACAAATGGCCAGACCCGCGAAAGGTAAATCCGCCCCGCCTCCCGACCCAGTTGCATCCATGAGAATTGTGGTTCTGTACGGCGCAGACTCCCTCCGGAAACGGGACTGGACGGGCCGTTTTATTGATGTCATGACCGAGGCCTTTGGCGAGATCCAGCGATTCGATTTCGACGGGGCCACAATTGAGCCAGCCGTCATTCTTGATGAACTGAGAAGTTACGGCCTGCTCCAGCAGCACAAGCTCGTGGTACTGGAGAATGCCGATCAGTTTCTCGTCTTGAAGGAGGACGAGGATTCGGTTCCCGCCGGCGGGAGACGCCGCACGGCCCGACAACTCATGGAAGCTTACGCCGCCTCGCCGGTCGAGGACGCCACCCTTCTCATGAAGGCGGATTCCTGGCGAAAAAGCAAGCTGACCGAGCTCGTGATGAAGGTCGGCGCTGTCGTTCGCTTCGATCCCCCCAAGGATAGTGAAGCGGTGGATTGGGTCGTGGGAGAGGGCGCGCAGAGACATGATGTGAAAATCAATCGGAACGCGGCTCAACTGCTCGTCGAAAGACTCGGCTCCGGCCTCGACCGTCTGGACATGGAACTTGCCAAGCTCGCATCCTTTGTCGGGCCGGGGAAGACTGTCAAGCGGGAGCTGGTGGTGGATATGGTCGGCATGAGCCGCGAGGAGGAGGCGTGGATCCTTCAGGAGGCGATGGCGACGGGCGATGCGGATGCCGCGTTGAGCAAGTTGCGCGAGTTGATGGATGTCTCGCGACATAACGAAGTGCCTTTGATGTGGGGAGTCATTGACTTGACCCGGAAGCTGTATGCCTCTTCCAAGCTGATGCGACAGGGGATGGACGATTACACTGTCGCCCAACAGATCGGGCTCTGGGGTGAGTCGCGTGGGCCCATCCTTCGGGCGGCAAAAAAAATCGATTCCCACCAACTCGCGCAACTTCTGCGTAATGCGGTGATGACGGACAAAAAAAACAAGTCGGGGATGGCAAACCCGCGTCGAAGTCTTGAAGTGCTCACTATGCACATAGCCGATACCATAGGTTCGAACTGAGTGGCATTCGGGAGTTCAAGTTTGACGTGCGTGAAGGCCAGGATGGCCGAAAGACTTGCAGGAGGCACCCCCGCGCATGAGACAGGGTTCTGGGCTAATTCACCTTCGGACATTCACGCCGGCAATTCTTGCGCTGATGGTTTCGGGGTTGAGCGCTTGTGAATCACCCCACGCGACGATAGGCGATGGGATTACGCTCAACGCGAAGCCCGAGGAGCAAGTCGGGGATGTCCGACCGTTCGATCCCCAGGGGCGAGATCGCCTGTCACAGGCCCAGCGCGATGTTGATCAGTATCTCAAGCAGCGTCAAGAGAAGGGGTCGGGGCTGCGTTGGAGTGATGAGCCAGCTGAAATCGCTCAGTCAGCCGGCCAGCAAAACCCCAATCTCCGAAAAAGAGTCATTTTCAATGATGGTACGAGTTCCGATCGGATGGTTGCGCGGCGGAATAGACGATCCAGACGCGGCGCTGGGCGTGACGCCGAATCTTTCGAGCCTGCCACGCTGTTGCGTGATCCGGCCCGACCGCCGGATGTAAACGAATTCGACAGGGTAGAGGTAAATTGGGAATTTCCCGATGGGGCCGAGTATCCGAGGGCCGACTATCCGGGGGCGGGGGTGGATCTTGCTTCGGATCGACTCCGCCAACTCATGGTGGATCTTCGTCGCGAGCTGTATATCGAGGGTGCCCACAGTGATCATCCACTCAAGCAGTTGCTTCCCATCGCGGCGATGGTGATGGTCGATCCTGATGCGAAGCTGAATCCCGATGCGGTGCCTGACCTGACGACCACGGAACGTGAATTGCTCGGGGCGTTGCAGGTGTTTTTTCAAAATCTCAGCCGGCAACTGGATGACAACGTGGATGTCGAGGAGGCCATCGCCCAGGGTATTGCCGAATTGCGTGATGCGATCACCAAGGAGCCGCAGCTTCAGTTCCCCACCCTTGCCCTGTGCTACAAGGTCGATGGGTTCGGCAAGTACAAGCAATTCGATCATTACCGTTACCTCGCCCATACCGAGCAGCAGGTGATCGTGTATGTCGAGATCGAAGATTTCAGCAGTAAACTCAACGAGAACGGCGAATGGGTGACCCAGCTCGCCCAGCAGGTCACGATCTATTCCGACCGCGATGGGATCCCCGTGTGGCGCAGCGGCGACATGCAGGTCGCCACCGACCGATCCCGGAAGAAGCGCCACGATTTTTTCCTGCTCCAGATCATCACCATCCCCAAGGCTCTCTCCGTGGGCAAGTATCACCTGAAAGTGCATGTGCGGGATGAACTGAGCGGAGCGGAAGCGGAAGACGCGATCGAATTCGAAATGGTCGCCGATCCGAAGCTGGCGGTGAGGATGCCGTAGGAAGGCATTGAGAATCAAGGGGGAGACATATTACTGATGCACGTTTAGCGGCGGGATTTGTCCTACATTGATGAGTGTGTCATTCAAACGTCAATATTGTTACGCCGTCACCGCAGAATTCACACCCAGCGCCTCCGCCATCGACGAACCGAGGTCGGCGGGGGATTCGGCGACCGTCACGCCGCAGGCGTTCAGGGAGTCCATCTTGGCCTGGGCGGTATCGTCGGTGCCGCCGATGATCGCCCCGGCGTGTCCCATGCGTTTTCCCTTGGGGGCGGTGCGCCCCGCGATGAAGGCGACCACGGGTTTGTTCATGTTCTGCTTGACCCAATGGCCAGCATCAGTTTCGTCGGAGCCGCCGATTTCACCGATCATCACCACGCCATCCGTTTCGGGATCCTCGTTGAAGAGATTCAGTAGTTCGATGAAATTGAGTCCCTTGACGGGATCGCCCCCGATCCCCACGCAGGTTGTCTGGCCGATGCCTAGTTCCGAGCATTGCCAGACCGCCTCATAGGTCAGCGTGCCCGAGCGACTGATCACGCCGACCGCCTTTCCGGTCGCGGCGTCGTCCTTGGATTTATGAATGTAGCCCGGCATGATGCCGATCTTGCACCCCCCGGAGAAGGTGGCCTCAGCGCCTTCACCGGAAACCCTTTTTCCGGGGGTGATGACGCCGGGGCAGTTTGGGCCGATGAGGCTGGACTCCGGATAATCGCGCAGCGCCGCCTTCACCTTGATCATGTCCTGGGTGGGGACGCCTTCGGTGATGGCGCAGATGACGCTTACCCCCGCCGCCGCAGCTTCCATGATCGCATCGCCCGCGAACGGTGGTGGAACAAATATCATCGTTGCGTCGGCCCCGGTTTCGGCTACCGCCGCGGCGACGGTGTTGAATATGGGCAGGCCATTGGCATCTTTCTGTCCCCCTTTGCCGGGGGTGACGCCGCCAACCATCTTCGTGCCGTAGTCGAGACAGACCTTGGTGTGATTGGCCCCGGCAGAACCGGTGATGCCTTGGCAGATGACTTTCGTATTACCGTTGATGAGTATGGCCATGGCGGTAGGGTAAGCGGAAAGGGGATGGCAGGAAAGTTTGGGGTTGCTTTACGGGTGTAGGAGATTGAATTATCTACGCCCCCATGCCTGACCTTCCTGGTGCCTCGTCAGGTTTAGAGCGAACTGCTTGCTTGACCTGTCATGTCAATTCAGGGGTTCAGGGTGCCGATAGAGCTTTTCGATGCGAAAGGTTCTCATCCCCATCCTCTGTCTTTTCCTCGGTCTGACCGCCAATCTTGTCGTCGCCTGGCTGTGTGCAATCAATATCCAGTCTGACTGGCAGAATTCACTTGAAAGCAATCAGACTGGTCAATTCATGCAATCCTGGCGCCAAAAGCGTCTGGAAACCCATGAGGGATGGCATGTACAGGTCCAATCTCGTTTCGGTGCGACCCGGGCGATTGCCACCAACGGGGCCTACGCCGCGTCCCCGGCATCATTCGTTCCCGCCGGGTTTCTACCCTCGTGGTCTACAATCCGGGAGCTGCCGGAAGTCTCGTTTGAAGATGATTATGCGGGCTATATCGATGCCGCCTACGGCTGGCCGCAGGTGAGTTTCTGGCATACCTGGATGGGGATGACTGAGGAGGGCAATCCGGAAGTCACCCAGCCCGGATCATGGCATGTCGGGCCGTGGCGTCTGCCTCTGCGTCCGATCCCCTTCGGATTTGCAATTAACACAATTTTCTATGCGGCTCTGGCCTTCGGACTGATGCGTCTGCCCGGGCTTTTTCGACGGTACGGTCGTCTTGCCCTGGGCCGCTGCCCCGGTTGCGGCATGATGATTGTCACCCGCGACGGGCGGGTGTGTGATGATTGCGGGCATGCCGTGACTTGGGCGAGAGCATGATGGCTTCGACTCACCCTCACCAGCCGCTACACTGAAGGTGTGACCGTCATAACGAGCGGATCGAAAAAAGGCCTGACCTACGCCGATACGGGCGTTGATATCGATGCCGGTGATCGTGTGGTGGGCATGATTCAATCCATGCTCAAGCGGACGCATGGGCCGCGAGTGATCGGCCAGCACGGGGCGTTCGCGGGAATGTTCCGGCTGGACTACAACGAAAAGCTCTTTCAACGCAATTATCGAGACCCGGTTCTTGTGGCCTGTACGGATGGCGTGGGCACCAAGGTCAAGCTCGCGTCGGATCTGGGGATCTACAACACCATCGGCATCGACTGTGTGGCGATGAACGTCAATGATCTGATCGTGCAGGGAGCGGAGCCGTTGTTCTTTCTCGACTATCTGGGTCTGCATTGTCAGGAGCCCCAGCAGACGGCAGAGATCATCGAAGGGGTGGCCACGGGCTGCGAGATTGCCGGGTGCGCCCTGATCGGCGGGGAATGCGCAGAGATGCCCGATGTGTATGCAAAGGGGGATTTCGATATCGCGGGGTTCTCGGTGGGGGTGGTCGAACTGAAACGGGCCATCGATCCCACCCGCGTGGAAAAAGGCGATGTGATCATCGGCCTGGCCAGCGATGGTGTTCACTCCAACGGCTATTCTCTGGTGCGCAAGATCGTTACATCACGAAAGCTCAAGCTCGACCAATCCTACGATGACCTCGGTGATCAAACCCTGGGTGAGATTCTGCTTACCCCGACCCGTATCTACGTCAGGCCCATTGTGAAGCTCCTACGTCAGTACCGGGTGAAAAAAGTCGTCTCCGGCATGGCCCACATCACCGGCGGGGGGCTGCCCGGCAATCTCACTCGCGCGCTGGGTGATGATGTCGATGCCAGGATCGACCGGAAGGCGTGGGACGTTCCCGCAGTGTTCACGTTTCTTCAGAAGCAAGGCAACGTCGAGGACGACGAAATGATGCGAGTGTTCAACATGGGCATCGGCTACGTGCTGATCGTGCGCCCGACCTTCGCCAAGTCGATCATGAGCCAGCTCAACAAGTCCGGGGAACGGGCGATGATCATCGGCAAGATCGTGAAAGGCTCGGGTCAGGTACGACTGGCGTAATCACGACGCTCCGTCAAATGTGTTGTTGTTTGCCGGCGGTCTTCAATACCCGTGAAGGCAGTGGTGCGAATGAACCGGTGATGATTTTGCACATATGCCTAACAAAACCAACTCAGGCGAGGTGGAGGGTAATATATTTTGGTGTCTATCAATGGCACAGAGTATTCGATTAAGTTTATCACAACATCCGATGTCACAGGGGGTTATAAATGGAAATCATGTAATGGCAAGACTTTGTGAAAAAAACCACAATCAATTCTGCAAATGAAGACTTGCCAACGTTCTGGTTTCGAGTGATTTTATATATGAAATAATCAATGTATCGAGGGTGGGTGCTGGGCAGAAAGCAAGGAGGTGTTTTATGACCACTGCCGAACAACTCATCAAACGTAAAGAAGACAAGCTGGCCATGTTGGCTCCAGACGCCACTGTGCTTGAGGCTGCTCAACTCATGAACGAACGGATGATCGGGTCCGTCCTGGTTGTGCAACAGGGTACCCTGGCCGGGATCTTCACCGAACGAGATGTCATGCGCAGGATTGTCGCCGAGAAGCGGGATCCGGCAAAAACCAGACTCTCAGAGGTGATGACCAAACAGGTCGCTTGCGCTGCGCCTCACACCCCGCTCGATGAAGTCCGGGTGGCGATGCGGGAAAAACGCATACGCCACATGCCGGTCATCGCTGAGGATGGCCGCACGATCCTCGGGATGATCTCCATCGGCGATCTGAACAAGGTGAACCTGCAGGCGCAGGCCGAGACCATTCGCTATCTCAAACAGTACATGTCCGTGGCGTGAGTGGGGGCGCCAAGCAATCGTACGGTCAGAGATGAAAATGTCTTCATTACGCTCGCGGCGACACGTTATTGTTCATCATGGGAAGGATGACTGCGTCGCGTCTTCTTTTCCGACTGCCTACGTTTCTTTTTGAGTCTTCTTTCAATCATCGCTTTCGTCGGCTTTTTCTTTTTGCGGGGTTTGGGGGCGATAGCGGCACGGGTTACCAGGTTACGCAGCCTCCTGAGGCACTCATTCTTGTTGTCGAGTTGAGAGCGTGATGATTCGGCATGAATGACGATTTCGTCGTTTTTTGTCAATCGTCTTCCCGCACCGGTACGCAGACGATCAAGCGCCGCGTTGTTCATCCCCACGATGTCACTGACGGAGACTCTGAGTTCCGCCCTGGTATTGAGTTTGTTGACATTTTGCCCGCCGGGACCACCAGAGCGGGAGAAAGCATAACGAAGATCATCCCGCAGGATATGAATCCCCCGCGCCAGGGCGATGACAGAATCAGATTGTGATTCTTCCGGTGCCATAAAGGTCATCCATTGGAGCAGATGCTACAAACATGAAAGCAACCGGAGGTGATCGGGAACCACCGAATGCCAAGACGAATATCGGTGATGGCGAATCACCGCCTTAAGAGATCCCCAGGTCAGTTGCCATGAGACATAGGTGTTTGCTTACTTTACAACGCTCATGGTGAGCAGGTCAGCACGATTGATCCCGTACCACGATCCGTGATGGCGCTCCAGCCCCCCAGTCGGATGAGATAGGTTTGACCAGCCAAAACGGGAACGGAGAAATCCGTCGTAAACAGGGCACAACCGGGAGTATCGTCATCACATCCAAGCACCTCAGCCGATGTCGGCGGGCAGGACCAGCCCGGGTTGTATATGACAATGTCGGAATCGTAGTCGGCAAGATTGCAGGTTGAAAGATTAAGCGTGCCGGTGCAGGTGGCAAGATAGGTATACCAGATGTCATTGACCGTGACTCCGCCATCCCCCCCCTGCGCACATGCGGGATGAGCAAGGCCGTCCGTCGAGGCTCCGAGCGTGTTGAACGGGGTATCTCCGTCAAAGATGGGAATGGCGTTCGCGCACTCATCGTTCACGGGAACGGGAACGACGCATGAGATTGTGAGGGTGCCCTGGCCGGAGTCTCCGTTTTGGCCTCCGACTCGAATTTTGAACACATCCCCCTGAGAGGCGTTGAGGGTAATGATGGATGGTGCCGTGCAGCCCCCCAGAGCACAACTGAGAAGCGACATGGTCGCGGGATCGCAACTGTCATAGATCGCAAATTGTGCATCGTAACTTGAGCCGCAGAGGCTGAACGTGACCTCGCCGGTGCATTCGGCTTGATAGCAGTACCAGATATCCTTTTCCAGGCCGGGGCAATCGGCGGGCCCGTCGGTGGAGGCGCCGGTGGTGTCGAAGACGATTCCCCCATCGCCAAGAAATCGGGCGTTAATGCAGTCATCGTTTTCCGGTATGCAAAGACCCCACGCCGAAAGGAGCGAAAGCAGATCGGTCACGTTGACATTGCAGTCGCGATTGAGATCCGCTGAACACGTATCTGGGAGTTCGCGAATATCAGCCTGGCATGGCAAAGGGCAACCACCCCATTGCCCGAGAACGCCAAGGAGGTCCGTGACATTGACAAGCTGATCGTGGTTGATGTCCGCCGGACAGGTTGGCATGAAGCTCAGGAAAATGTCATCCACGAACCAGTCATCAAGCGCTCCCAGGGTACCCTGAAGCCGTCTGATGCGGTATCTGAACTGAGAATGATATCCGTCAGCAGGAATCGTCTTGCTGAATGATTTATAGACCGTTTCATTAATGCCCCCCCCATTATGGATACTCAGCGGTATCCAGTTGCCGGCGGTATTGTAGTATTCGATTTGCAGATCCTCATCGACTTCCGGCGCATTCCCGCCCCCCGTACGCTGCACTGAATAGTTCAACTTTAACTCACCCTCAAGATACATGGACAGATCCATGATTCTTGAGCGAATTTCATCACCGCCACCCCAGTTGCCGTCGAAATGCAGCGATCGGGTTCCGCTGGGCTCGTTGATCCCGAGTTCGTCCAGGGTGACGCCCTGAACATATTCAAAAAAGTCCAACACATTGTCACTCTCGGCGTCGAAAACCTGGAAGGGATCGGTGATGGGGGTATTGGTAATGCCCAGCTGAGTGTTCATGATGCCGAGGTTTTCGGTGGTGTTCCAGAAATAATTATCCCAGGCCAGACGGAAGCTGTCGATTTTGTCGAGATCGGCTTGAGACGCCGTCGTGCCGGGCGGAATGACCAGGATGAAGGCCATCTTGAAAATCTTCATGGAAGTGGAAGCGTTCGGCAACCGTGCGCCGTGATTGGCGATGATGTCGTTGATCGTCAGATCGATACGCGTGCCGTCGGTGACGGTGATACCCTGGGTGGGAAAACCCCAATCGCTGAATGGATCGGTTTCAAAATCAATGACGTAGAAGGGAACGACATCCGGGGCCGGGCGCAGTCCCATGAGATATTCATCCAGTTCGCTGAATCCGGTAAATGACTCGATAGTCTCGAACGTTCCCCCGCCCATGTTGCGCCAACGATTACCTTCCATGGGTGAGGCATTGTTGGTGCCGGGATGGTGAAGAAAAAAGCTCCAATGGGCGTTGCTGCGACCGAGGATATCCGCGCCACTGGCAGGATCGGGCTGGACGAACGCACCGAAGGCATGTTCGAATTCCTGGCCCATGATCTCCACCCCTGATGCAGTGCCATTGAAAAAGTCCACCGTAAAATCGGCCGGATACTCAGGCAGATCGTTCATATTGCACCAGCCGAGCAGTCTGGTCAGACCTTCGTTTTCATTGGGAATACCACGAAAGCGATTGATACCCGCAGTTATGCCGGCAGAGAGTTGGAAGAATGCGAAGCCCGCTTCAGGATCAATATCGCCGGGATAGGTGCTGGCGGTGAAGATGGCCAGTTCATCGTATTCATCGCCATGCGTTTCATAGAACTTATTGACGATGGAGACGGTATTGGTTGTGTTTGTGTCGAGATCCACCAGCGTGCCATCGTCTTCCAGAACCGCGATCTCGCCGATGTCTGCGGTACCACCCAGTTGTTTGGCCTGGGAGAAGGCGGATTTCGGGCTAACGCGAATCTTTCCGGCAAGGTCATCGGGGCTGCCCAGGGGATCGACCACCAGATCATCCAGGGTCCAGTGCTTGTTGCGATATGCCCTTCCGGGAATCTGACGTCCCCCCTTGGCCTTCGTGACCGTGAGTTCGTTTTGGGGTGATGATTGCGATTTTCCGTCGTCATCCTGATCCTGCCCGCTCTGGAAACCCAGAACGACCGGCAACAAAGCAATCGCGCCAATCAGAGCGGCTGATTTAAACATCTGGCTGAATGTATTGATCACAGCATCTTTCTCACATGAACTCGATCTGGAATAATCTGCCCCGGTCGAAACATCAAATGTCACTTCACGACAGATGAATGTGGCGTTCGCTGATTCAGCTTATCACGTAAAGAACGTCAGATCAAAGCTTTATCTTCAGGTGTCACTCAGGAAAAGTGAATGATGCGAGGTAAGGCGGCCCAAACTCTCGCGTATGCAGGATTACGGATAGGAGCATTTTGGTCAAATCTAGGACACGCAACCGCCTCATGCATCACATGGGGGGATGTCCGTGACCATTATGAGAGAACTCATTCGTATAAAAAAAACAAGGCTGGCACACAGAGGGGGGAGTAGACCGAGTGCCAAGCCTTGTGCATTCAGATATGGCAAGTATTTTTCATAGGGGGGACGATGTCTCGCAGTCTTGGCGAGTGAGGCACACCGAACCCCGTAAAGAGAGACGTTAGCGGATACCCAAACGTGAGCCAAAAAACGCTAATTTTCGAGAATATCACCTCTTTCGTACTTTTTTTCCCGCTTCCAATAGATGAGGGGTTTACTCATATTGCTCATAGGAACCTCTGAATAATCTGAAAGGACTGGATGTAACCGGCGGTTTCCGTATCTCAATGGAGGGTGAGGTGCCCGCCACACTATTTGTTCAGAGGTTCCCATAGGCAATCAGACATTCTCCGCTCTAGGATGACTCAATCGCAGACGACATTTGTCAATCGAATCCGGCATCGAGACCTGCTTGCAGATAACCGGGAAGTAATAATTCGATGGTCTTGAGCCTGGAGCCGATCGTTTCGTCGCGCAACGGCTGGCTCAGTGAGAGTGCGGCAGCCAGGGCTTCATCCGCAAGGGTGAGATTCATAGCTGCGTAGTCAGCAAGTGTTGAGGGTGGGGTAAAGCGTTCCACCGAACCGGCATCAACCGGTGTGAGACTCGGGTTTTGGAGAGGATCGAAAAGTTGGTCGATTTGGGCCTGGACGCCATCCAAAATGACCGAGAGTGGTTGTGGGAAGACCAGAGGGTCATCTCTTTTCCCGTCCGGACCTTCCTCAATCTTTCTTTTCGCCTCCTCAAGAATGCGAATGAGTTCTTCGATGAGTGCGATTATATCATCCAAATTACTCAAAACCGGGCTAATCGTCTGATGGTTCGAGTCAAGCCTTACGATGGGTGATGAGTCACCGGTTTGGGCGGCAGCCTGGTCGGAAGAAAAGAGAAAGAAGAGCGAAAACAGAAGGGTGATGCAAAGGAGAGCTGAACTTGCTCGAAAGAAAAGAGGGCGGGAACTTTGAGAAAGTCCTTCCCGTAGGGGTTTTCCACTCTCCGCTCTGCGTCTTTGAATCGATTTTTTTCCGATTTGCACTCCGTTTCCAATGTTGCGTGTGTTAGACTGGGGGAGATTTGCTGAAGTCATACCGTTGCCTCCATCTGAAGGGGTGTCGAGTGAACGTGCGGCACCGTGCCACCGTTCCTAGTGCGTAAGCGAACGAAACCCGCTGGGCGTGAGCGAAAAATTTGAATTTGACAAACAGCGAGCTTGATGAGTGAAGGAAAACGCCTCCCATGAAGGACAATCCCAGGGGAAGTGGCTGAATCAGCAGACGGCGAAGTCACCGCTGCTGAATGCTCTGGGGGGGGATCCGGGGGGGGAGCCGGCTTCACAGGAAAATGTCGAATCACTCCTCAGGCGTATGAGGAATGGTGATCGTGAAGCCGCCGCTCAGTTCATCATCCGTTATGAAGATCGCATCCGACGCCGCATTCGGGGAAAACTCAATCCCTCGATGAGGCGGCTCTTCGATTCGCAGGATATTTTTTCCACGGTCGGTCGCAGGCTGGATCAATACGTCCGGACCGGGAAATTGGAAGCGCAAAGTGAGAACCAGCTTTGGGCACTGATTTTTCGCATGGCGACCAATGCCGTGATCGACAAGTCGCGGATGTACCGCCGACTTCAGAAAGCGGAGGGGCTCGATAGCCAATTCGCCCAGGAATTGATGTCGCGGTTTCGACAGGCGGAACGACGTGACGAACAAGGCGTGGAGATCGAAATTGACAGCGTTGTCAACTTGCTCTCCGATGACATCGACCGGGAAATTCTTACCCAATGGCTGTTCGGATCGCGGCTCATTGAGATCGCCCAATCGATCGGGATGGCTCATACAGGGGTCAGAAAACGATGGCAGAAAATACGCGAATTGCTCCAGTCGGAATTTCTCCAGGAAAGCCGGGCATAATCGTCAACAGCGCGACGCTCTCCGGAGTCATCTCCGAGATGTATAAGAGCGAGGATGGCGAGCTTTCCTTTCGACGCATCCTGCAATCTCTTGATGTTGAAGATGATTCCATCCTTGCCGATGCCATCGAAAAGGATGGCAGATTGCGTCTCCAGTTGGGAAAGCCAATCACCCTGGGACGGTATCTGGAGCCAGTCGAGGATCTTCCGAATCGTCCCGAACCGTTGGATGCGGCAATCGACATGTACTTACGCGCGCTCGCCCGGAGCGGTAATCTCAATCAGCAATCCATCGAATCGCTTATTGCTGAGTATCCGATTCTTGAGGCCCCGATTCGCGAAGCGGTCGTTCTGAACGATGCCCTTTGGTCCACGGCGCGTCTGCAGACGATTATGGAACCCTCGCAATTGCGGGAACTGCCGTGCGGTTTCGGAACATGTCTGGAAGATGGATCGCGGCGTTATGAGCTTCGCAATCTGCTGGGCGAGGGGTCTTTCGGGGAGGTGTATCTTGCCGTGGATCGTCAGCTCTCCGAGGAAGAGCATGAGGCTCTGGTGTCGATAAAGATACTTTCCGGACGCGAGCGATCAGACTGGTCAAGACGACTGCTCACTGATGAGGCGACCAAGGCCCGGAGAATCGATCACCCCAACGTCGTGCGCGTTTTCGACCGGGGTGTGTCCGACGAGAATGAGGATTTTATCGTCTATGAATTCGTGGATGGTGGGGAACTAAATCAGTGGTCTCGAAGAAACAAGAAATCGCTACCCGTGCGCGAGGCCGTCTCGCTCATGATCCGTATTGCCCGGGGAGTCCACGCGGCACATATGGCCGGACTCGTGCACTGCGATCTCAAGCCCGGCAATATTGTCCTGACTTCCGACGGTCAGCCGAAGGTGGCGGATTTTGGAATCTCGATACGTGTCGAGGAACACCTTGTCGCGAACCTCGAATCGGATGTCGAACCTGAATTGCTGGGCAACCTCGCCTTCATGTCTCCCGAGCAGTACCGGCTCGAATCCGGAGCCCTGACTATCCCCACTGATATATATGCATTGGGTGGGATACTTTTCTGGCTGTTGACCCGATCGCTGCCCAATGGTGACACGCCGGAGGACATACGACGAACGCACGATCCGGAGTCAGGCCGTTTTCACCCGCCGTCACTTCGACAGCTCATTCCTGACATCGATCGTGATCTCGACGCAATCTGCCAGCGCTCCTTGGCGATTCGACCTGAGCAGAGACATGGATCGGCGGCAGCTCTAGCCGACGATCTTGAGGCTTGGATGAATCGCGAGCCAATCTCCTGGACGAAGCCTTCGATTTTTCGCAAGCTCAAGCTGTGGATGCTGCGAAAGCCCGGTCTGGCCGCGATGTTGGCTGCTCTGCTTATCCTGAGTGTAATCAGCGGGGCGACATTTCAACATCTTGCGGCGGTGGCTCGTACGGAGCGTTTCAATGCCGAAATGCTTGAGCAAGCCCAGGATCAATCCCTTGCAGTCCTCAAGACCTATCTCACCCTTTTGAAAAATCAGAATCAAAGGGGTCAGGATACAGAAATACTTCTTTCCCTCTGGGTGATGGAATGGCTCTATAGCAACACGATACTCAGCAATGTACCGGAAGATCCTGATCACTTGGCCATACAAATCAATGTGGCGCGCAGTATTCGTGAGAAGACCGAGTCCGGATTGCAGAAGAGAATCTGGGAAACGGCTCTCGGGTTCTGGCTCATCAGGTCTGGTGACTATGAGGAATCCGAACCCTTGCTTGAGGAAAACCTGCGCCACTGGAATGCGATCCTTGCTCAGGATGACACTTGGCTTGATCACATCAGAGCGCTTCAAGCCTGTGCCGCGGTCAACCGTCTGGCCGACCCGGATCGGGGCGATTCTGGTCAGAATGCAGCCAGTGATGAGATGTTGAGGGTGCGCAAGGCTCTAGAACTGACGGATGAAGCATTCAAGAAGTCCCTCCCCGGTACGCCGATTCATTTGCTGGTGATCAGGAAACTGATTGTACTTTACGGGCCCGAACTATTAGATGAACCTCGCAAGCGACGTGCGGTAAAAAAACGGTTGAAGGCATTTCTAAAATGATGATATGAAATGCTGCCCAAAAATCCCTGATGCCTGTCTGGGTGAGTGCCGCTTTGGCCCCTTGGCATATCATTGTTGAACATGCCTGGCTCCACTCGCTCACCTCGGAAAGACCGGAGACACAACCCCAACCCACGGGTGAGGAACATACTCTTCACATCCGGTCCGAGACGCCTGTCCGGGGGACGTTTCTCACAACAATCTTCCGCCCGGAGCGTCGTGGTTCGCGAGGTTGAAACTTCGAGTCCTGCCTGGCCTGAGGCTTTTGACGGCCTGCGTATCGCTCACCTGAGTGATTGTCATCTCGGCGGGTTGATGTCACTTGAAAACGCAGAGAGCATGATCAAGGAAATCGCCTCCCGGGAGCCGGACTTCGTAGCCGTCACCGGAAACGTCGTTGATCTGCAACATGCTCATGCCCGAACGCTGCTTGATGCCCTGGGGAATATCGGCGCGCCGATCGGCACAGCCCTGGTCCTGAGCAGCGACGATGAGCGACACGTCCCTCATGCAATCTTGCAGATCGTGAAGGATGCAGGGATTATACTCCTGGGCAATGAAGCCGTTCAGATATCCCGCAACGGATCGAAGCTGCACATCGCGGGTATTCGAGGGGCGACATCCGCCGCCAAATGCGCGAACTTTGTCGAGCAATCCTGTAACGGGTTCGCTCATCTCCTGCTTGCCCACAACCCCAAGGCGTTCGGCAGGGCCGCGGAGTTTGGCATTCCCCTGACGCTTTCCGGACATGCTCATTACAGGCACATTACGATGCAAACCGGCCCCGACCATTACCCACGCGCCGGTGGAACTCGACATCGCTACCGGATCTTTGAGAACGGACCAAGCCGTCTTTGCGTCACCGTTGGCGGGGGAGATCGGATGCCGCCTCGGAAGAACAACCCGGCTGAGTTCGCGATGATCACCATGCGCCATGCATCACAGGCGTACATCGTCGAGGATGAGCCACCGAAAAGGAAACGCCGGCGGAAGAGAAAAGCATCCTGAGCCGGGCGGCAGAGGCACGCCCAACTATACCCCTGCCTCCCGTAATGATTCTCGATAGACTTCCGACATGATGACCTCTCTCGAAGAATCTATCCTGCTCATCGACGGCGCCACGGGGACCCTGCTCGAGCGCAAAGGCGTTGACATCTCCCTGCCCCTGTGGTCGGCCCACGCGGTCATAGAGCATCCTGAAGTGCTTGAGGAGGTCCATCGTGAATACCTCGAAGCGGGGGCCGGGGCGATTACCACCTGCACTTTCCGCACCAACCGCCGCGCTCTTGCCAAGGCGGGGCTGGCCGATCGTACGGAGGAGCTGACGCGCAAGGCAGTCGAGATCGCCCAGCGCGCCCGTGATGCGGTCAATCCCGAGGCGCTGATTCTCGGTTCCGTCGCCCCGCTGGAAGATTGCTATCGCCCCGATCTCGCCCCAGATTATGAAACCTGCTCAATTGAACACGGCATGATGATCGAGTATCTCCTTGCCGGGGGCGTGGATGTCATTCTCATCGAGACGCAGAATTGCCTGCGAGAATCAGAGGCGGCGATCGGGCAGGCCCGTAAGCAAATGCCCGCCGGGGGCAAGTGGATGGTGAGCTATTGTACGAAGCGGGAAGGGGCCCCCCTGGTGACGCTGGCG
Organism: Planctomycetota bacterium; assembly: GCA_022560875.1. Lineage (GTDB taxonomy): Bacteria > Planctomycetota > Phycisphaerae > Phycisphaerales > SM1A02 > JADFSH01. Next base: position 46,553 of record JADFSH010000013.1, read on the forward strand.
GGCGAATCGCTGACCGAATACCTCGCCACGCTGGATGACGCCTGGGCCATCGGCGTGAACTGCATCGCCGCCCCCAGCACCGAATCGCAGGTCAAGCTCCTCCGCAGCGTGGTTCCGTCGAATGTGCGCATCGCCGCCTACGCCAACATCGGCTACGCCGACCCCATGGGAAACTGGATCCCCACCGACGCGGTCGATCCCGAGCGCTACACCAACTACGCCGCCCAGTGGATCGCCGACGGCGCCACCATCATCGGCGGCTGCTGCGGCACGAGGCCGGAGATGATCAAGGCGATTGCGGAGCATTTGCATTCGAGAGTAGGGTAAGTTTTGCAGGGTCAGTCGGGATGAACATTATTCCAATGGGTCTTCAGGATATTGTGTGGGTGAATTCGGTGGGTTGAGTCGCTCTTTGGG
>JADFSH010000220.1 GCA_022560875.1 Planctomycetota bacterium
CATCAATCGACTCGCGATGGCGTCTCAACCAGAGAAGGAACTCGTAGGTCTGCTCGCGACCTTCCGCCGACAGAAACGGGGCCAGCATTTTCGGGCGACGGCCGTTCTCAAGCACGTTCATGATCTCCGTCCGGTCGAGCCGCTCGGTCACGTCCATCAGGTCGGGCACAACGAAGATGATGTTTTTTCGCTCTACATGACAGCCTTGACATCCCCGGCTGGTGAACATGTCGTAACCGGCGAGCGTGACCGGATCGGTCTCGGTGGCAAGTTGGTTTTTGATGGCCCGCACCAGCCGCGCCGCCGGCCCCGTCTCGCCGAAGCGGGCCTGGCCTTGGCCGGTCTCGTTCATGCCTTCCAGAAACATGCGGATGTCTGCGATCTCTTCGGGGGCCAGGTTGAACGCCGGCATCTGGGACGAACCCACCGTGAGCAGATCGTTCAGTCGCCCGGGGGTCAAACGCTCGGAGACGTTGGTCAGGTCTGGGCCGAGGAATCCCCCGAACCCGAAGAACTGATGGCAAGTCTGGCAGTTGTGCTGATGCCAGATACGTCGTCCCCGGCTCGCCGCGACCGACAGCGATGGAGACTCATTCGCATCGAAATAGACCAGGCAGCTTTGGATGATGAAGCAGGTGACGAGGATGATCATCATGCCCCGCTTCGCGGCGGCGCTGCACGGTTCCGACCAGTCCATGCCCCTGGCCGCTTGTTGGGTTGCTGAACCCGTCGCGTCCATCGGGATTCCCTGTTTTCGGTGAGATGACAACATTTCAATGATTCTACTTTATCCGTAGGGGGCTAATTTTCAGCCCGCGACATCACATTGATTATATAAGGATTGAATGACGAGTGGTGAGCCTGTCGAAACCCAGAATTGCTCTGGAACTCTGTTTGTCACCATCGATTCCATTTGTAGGTAAGCGAGTGATACTTGGTTTTCCTGAGAGTGGTGTTAAACTTGTGATCCGAATGCCTGGCGGGGAACAGGGCGAACGTCAAATGGGAAATATCAGTTGAAAACAATCATCGAACCATTTCGAATCAAATCGGTGGAACCCATTCGCATGACCACGAAGGAGCAGCGTCTGGCAAGCCTGCAACGGGCGCATTTCAATCTGTTCCAGATTCCCGCCACCGACGTCATCATCGACCTGCTCACGGATTCGGGGACCGGGGCGATGTCCAGCGAGCAGTGGGCCGGTATCATGAGGGGCGACGAGTCGTACGCCGGGGCGACGAGCTACTATCGTTTTCTGGATCAGCTTGAAAAATTGACCGGGATGCGCAACATACTCCCCACGCACCAGGGGCGTGCGTCCGAGCGACTGCTCGTCGAGGTGCTGATCGGCTCACCCGCCGATGGAAACGGGATGATCGTCCCCAACAACGCCCACTTCGACACCACCCGGGCGAACATCGAGCACAGCGGCGCCGAGGCGATCGACCTGCTGACCGACGAAGGCGCGCGATCCGAGACCATCGCCCCCTTCAAGGGCGATCTGGACGTGGCGAAACTCGTAAGATTGCTGAACGAGCGTGCCGATGATGTGCCCTTCGTCATGGTGACCGTGACCTGCAACAGCAACGGGGGCCAGCCCGTCTCCCTGGCGAACCTGAAACAAGTGCGCGAGATCTGCGATGCGTACGGCAAGCTCCTGTTTCTCGACGCCTGCCGATTCGCCGAGAACGCCTGGTTCATCAAGACCCGCGAGCCGGGCCAGGCCTCAAAGTCGGTGCCGCGCATCGTGCGCGAAATGTTCGACCTCGCCGATGGGGCGACGATCAGCGCAAAGAAGGATGGACTGGTGAATATCGGAGGCGTGCTGCTGATCCGCGATGACGCCAAATTCGCCTCCGCGAGCAATCTGCTGATCCTCACCGAGGGGTTCGTCACCTATGGGGGCCTGGCCGGGCGCGACCTCGAGGCCATGGCCATCGGGTTCGAGGAGGTGATGCACGAGGACTACCTGCGCTATCGCATCCGATCGACGGAATACCTGGGTGAGAAACTCACCGAGGGGGGCATCGCCATCGTCCAGCCCCCGGGGGGGCACGCGGTGTATATCGACGCGTCGGCTCTGCTGCCCCACATCCCCCCCCATGAATTTCCGGGTCAGGCCCTCGCGTGCGCACTCTACGAGCAGGGCGGAATCCGAACCTGTGAGATCGGGTCGGTCATGATGGGCGAGCACGCGGTCATGCAGCTTGTGCGTCTGGCGATCCCGCGTCGAACCTACACGCAATCACACATCGACTATGTGATCGAGGTAGCGCTGGAAGTCAAGCAATTTGCCGACACCCTCAAGGGATTTCGCATCGTGGAGGAACCCGAAGCGCTCCGTCACTTCACGGCGAAATTCGAACCGTTATAACCATTCTCACCTCCGCTTCGGTTACGAAATGGCTCGATAGGATTACCCCGTAAATCCCCGGTGGATCTTATGTGGCGGTAAACTAACCAATCGTTTTGGCCTGCAAATACAGGCTTATTTTGATCGTGGAGATGGAGATTATGGAGAACGATTTGGCGGCATGCTGTACAGAGACTACGAGGGGTCCGCATGGTGTGTTGGCCGAATAATGGAGCCAATCGTGATTGAGATGAGGGAAAAGATTGGCGAACATTTCTTCCGCCTGCCGTCCGAGAAGGACCATATGCAGTACAATGACCTGTCTCATCCCTTTCGGACTGTCATCAGTGAAGGATGATCAGTCCTGAAGAACCGTGCAATCTATGACCGCCCCCGAGCCCACCATTGCTGATTCGCCGAACGCCACCGATTTCTATGACGTGCGCCATCTGCTCAGCGAGGATGAGCAGGCGGTGCAGGATGCCGTGGGGCGATTCGTTGATGAGCGCGTCCTGCCCATCATCGCCGAAGCGTTTGACCAGCATCAATTTCCCGCCGATCTCATTCCCGAAATCGCCGAGATGGGGTTGCTGGGCTGCAATATCGAAGGGTACGACTGCG
>JADFSH010000091.1 GCA_022560875.1 Planctomycetota bacterium
CGCCCCGACGCGCCGAGAGCACGCATCTCCCTATCCGAGTATCCGGCCTCTGATGAGCGATATCTCGTGTGCTCCGTGCCACGCCTCATCCGGAACCTGCCCGAAGGGATTTTCCTGCTGTATTGCCTGGGATCGGGAAATTCTCATGCCGCACGCCATCATGGAAGCCGTCCTGAGGGCAATGAGCATGAAATCAGTTCGGGTCGAGACGAAGCCGGAGTCTCAGGCGGTGGCTGCGACCGGGGATGTCACCTTTTCCGCCAGTTGAACGAAATGTCGAGCGGTGTGCTTCCACGTCATGTGGGAGCGTACATCTGAAGCGGCCCGCCGGCCGATCAAGTCAGCCTCTTCCCGGTGCTCAAAGCACCACTCCATCTGGGCCACGAGTTCCTCCACGCACGGCGACCACCATTGCCCGAGATCCTCCTTCATCGGACGCTCATGACTGGCCGGCTCGCGCCCGAGATCGGTCAAGGCTCGGCAGTTGTCATCCGGTTGAAGCACATCCGCCTGCCCCCCGCAGTAGGAGGCGATGACCGGCTTGCCACAGGCCATCATCTCCACCATCGGCATGTTTGTGGCCGGCTCACCCCGGGTGGGGAAGAGACCGCAATCGCACTGGTGATAGATTTGGGCGTAGGTCCAGTTGGGGAGCGGCTGGAGAAAAATCACGCTTTCCGGATCGATGTCGTTGAGCGGCAAAAGGGACGGCAAATCTTCAAAATGTTCGATCATGGTCAGTTCGATGTGCGAGGTCAGCGACATCGATTTCATGAAATGTGGCCAGGCGTTGTACCAGCCCGTCACCAGCAGGCTATCGGGATGACGCTGGTGAAAAATCTTCCAGGCCGCGAGTACGATATCCTGTCCTTTTCGATACTCGAACTTACCCCCGCTGAAAAAGACATACCGATCGTCGAAGACGCGGCGGGAATCATCGCGCGGAAAGAACAATGTTTCATCGAAGCCCTGGAGAATGACCTCGCAATTGGTGAAGCCCGCATCTTCAAACGCCTCAAGATTCCATGCGGACATGCCCACCAGCACATCCATTTGTCGATAGCAGTCGATGCGTTCCTGTGAAAGCCGCTCCGTGTCCGTGCAGGTGTAAAGCATGACCGGATTTCCCGGCGGGCGATCGCCGACATCCTGAACGTAGATCGTAGGCAGATCGGGATCGCAATCCGTAGCGGTCGCCTTGATACGCGGACAGAGCCAGTTCAGCTCGATCGGGCGATGGACCGAGGCTTGATCCAGGTAGCTGGTGATGTTGAGATTGGTGATCCGTGACAGCTCGATCGCGAGGTTGGTGCCGCAAATCCCGTATCCGATTCCGTCTTCGATCGGTGCCGCAAGATTGAGTTTCATGGCCGTCTCCGAAGGATTGATCGGCCATTCCTGGCTTGAAGGAAGAAATGTTTTCCTTACGGCAATGGTCTGAAACAGGAATAGTCTTCAACTGTTGCAGGGGCCATCCGGATTGCCGCATGGGCAGCCGCCGGAGAAGGGCGGGGGGCTTTGAGGTTTCGAGGAAGCCCCGACCGTAAAAGAGCTGCAAACGCGGATGAACGTTCGGCCAAGCCCCTTGGGATCTTCCACCGGCTCGTCTGCCTCGCGCATGGCCCGAAGCAGGGTGATCGTCTCGCCGTCCTCAGGGCATGTGTAGTCGTACAGGGGCATGTGAAACTTCTTTGTATTGGGTCAATCTATCGTACTACTGGATATCACTCGATCATATGCGAGGAAGTATCGAGCGTCTTTTCAACCTTGTCCTTCCATCCCTCGTATCCAGCCCGCCCCATGAGGCCGAAGGTGGCGACCTTGCCGGTCTCGACCGCGGGCTGGTCGTAGGGGTTGATGTTGAGCATCAATCCCGCGTAGGCCGTGGCGATCTCCCACATCTGGATGAACTGGCCGACGCAATGGGCGTCGAGCCGGGGGAGGGTGATCGTGAAGTTGGGACGCTGGCTCTCCACCAATGCGTATTCCGTGGCTTTTTTCTCCGCCTTAAGCAGATCGCTGAGATTGACTCCCTCAAGATAGGAAAGATTCTCAACTCCGAGGCCGGCGGGAATGCAAACATCATCGTCCCAGGTCTCCACTTCCACGAATCCGATCACCTTGTCGTTGGGCCCCTCGCGATAGAGCTGAATCTGGCTGTGCTGATCGGTCGTCCCGAGAGCCTTGATCGGGGTCGCCCCGGCGAAAACCTCATTTCCCTGAAGATCGACCCGCTTGCCCAGCGATTCGGCCCAGAGCTGACGATACCAGTCGGCAAGCGAATACAGCGCATTGCAGTAGGGCATGAGTACGTGATTGATCTTGCCTTGCCTGGTCAGTTCGATAAGCAGGAAAGCCAGCATGGCCGCGGGATTTTGCCGGATATCAGGCTCACAGCACCGCTCATCCATCTCTGCCGCCCCATCCAGCAAAGCTTTGATGTCGATGCCGCACATCGCGGAGCTGAACAGTCCGACCGGTGATAGCACACTGAATCGTCCTCCCACGCCCTCGGGAACCGGCAGCGTTTCATAACCCGCTTCGTCGCAGATCGATCGCATGGTCCCCTGCTTCGGGTCGGTGATGGCGACGATGTGATCGGAATGCTTATCGCCCATCGCCTCTGAAAGTATCCCCCGCGCGATCATGAAAAGTGCCGCGGTCTCTGCGGTTTCTCCGGATTTACTGATGACATTGACGAGCGTCCGCTCAAAGGAGGGGTCGGTACGTTTGATTTCGGCGAATGTCCGGGTGATGACCTGGGGATCGACGTTGTCGAGAACAAAAATCCGGGGGCCGTCGCGCTCCGGGCGCGGCATAAGGTTGTAGGTGAGGGGGCAGAGCGCGTTGTGCAGGGCGATATTTCCCAAAGCGCTGCCCCCAATGCCAAGCACGACGAGATTGTCAGTGGAATCCCGGTGTTTCTTTGTCAGTGAATTGATGCCCTCAAGGTGAGCGGTGCGCAAGGGATCGAACGGGAGCAATCGCCAGCATTCCATCCCTGTCCCCTTGGAGCTATTGAGCTGTTGAGTGAGATCGGACATCTGCCGGGAAGCGGCTTCAAGGGTGGATGCGCTGATACCGTGCGTTCCCACGCGATCGGCCAGACAATTCGCGTACTCCAGTCGCAGTCTGCTCATGAGTGAAGGATACCGATTCAGAAGCCTTCAGGAGACCGGGGCAACGCTTCTGGAGCCGATTGCCGTGAATGCACGCTCAAGATCGGCGATCAGGTCGTCCGTGTCCTCGATGCCCACCGACAACCGGATGAGATTGTCGGAAATACCCAGTAACTTGCGGCGTTCAGGAGGAACGGATGCGTGCGTCATGATCGCAGGATGCTCGATCAGGGATTCCACTCCGCCCAGCGATTCGGCCAGAGTGAAAATGCGGATATTTTCCAGGAAGGTGCGTGATTCCTCGATCCCGCCTCTGAGGAAGATCGTGATCATGCCGCCGCCCGCGGGTTTGCCATTGAACAACATCTGTTTTTGCCCGAGTTCGTACTGCGGATGGGAGGACAGGCCGGGGTAGATCACCCGTTCGACGAGTTCATGTGCCTCGAGCCATGCGGCGATTTTCGCCCCGCTTTCGCAATGCTGGCGCATACGCACGGCCAGAGTCTTGAGACCGCGCAGGGCAAGATAGCAGTCAAACGGGCCGAGTACCGCACCCCCGGCGAACTGGATGAAGCGGATACGTTCGGCCAGTTCGGATTTTTTTGTCACCAAGACGCCCCCGAGTACGTCGCTGTGACCCCCGAGATATTTCGTCACTGAATGCATCGTGATATCGAAGCCATAATCGAGCGGACGCTGAAGCATTGGGGAAGCGAAGGTGTTGTCGCAGGCGGTGAGGATGCCGTGTTCTCTCCCGATGGTTGCAATGGCATCGAGATCGACGAGTTTGAGGAGGGGATTTGTGGGGGTTTCCGTCCAGATGAGTTTCGTCCGGTCGGTGATAGCCTCCTGGACCTTACGTGGATCGGTCATGTCAACCAGGGAAAAGGTCAATCCCGCGGACCGTTCCCGGATGCGACTGAAGAGTCGCCCCGTCCCGCCGTAGAGGTCGTCCATCGCGATGACATGGTCGCCCGAATCGAGCAGATCGAGCGTTACCCCGATCGAAGCGAGACCGGAAGCAAAGGCGAATCCGCCGCAGGAAATGTCCTGATCCTCAGTGAGATCCGACCCTTCGAGCTTGGCGATGCAACGTTCGAAGGCGTAGCGACTGGGGTTCGTGCCCCGTGAGTAGTCAAAGCCCTGATGTTCACCGGGAGCACGTTGGGCGTAGGTTGTGGAGAGGCAGATGGGAGGCATCACCGCGCCGGTGGCGGGATCGGGTCTCTGACCCCCGTGAATGGCGAGGGTGGCGCGGTGGAAATGTCCTTCGTCGGGTGTCATGCTCATGAGGGAATGATAGCGGACGAGAGAGGCTCGTCATTCCACCCGTACAAAGACCACGATCTGCCAGAGCGGCGTTCTGGATTCACAGCGTCGTGTAAAGCCGAAATCTCGCAGGACTCGATCCACTTCAGCGGGAGAATGAAGATAGAAGCGAAAAGGGGATCGTTTGATGCGGCATTGGAGATTGATCAGAGGTCGAGCCAGACGCATGACCAGATTCAGTCGGGGATAGACCAGTCCATAGATTTTTCGGGCTTTCGCCGCGGAAAGGCTGACCAGCTTCTGCATGTCCGGATAGCAACAAATGACGCGATCGAGGGTCACGATATCGGCAGGATCGATGTCGCTTGCCTCTTCCACGAAATCACCCGAACGATAATCGACGCGATCGGCGAACCCCCGTCGCTCCGCCTCGGCCCGGGCGATCTTGAGGTAGGCCGTAGCAGCTTCCACATCGGTGGCCCTGCTCACCCCCGCCTCGAACAGTTCGAACGGGATTGCTCCGATACCACCACCAATGTCAAGCAGCGAAAGATCTTTCACACCTTCTGTCCGGATCGCCTCGATGAGCAGACGCGTGGTTTTTACCGGCCCCTTGCGCTGATAACGTTTCAGTTCTCGTTTCGCGTATTTTTCATCGAAAAATTTCTCCACACCAACACACTGAGGACAGATCATTCGTTTGTTCCGGGTGAAACGTGATTCTCGATCCAGATATCAAAGGGGATAGTCATTCTATACCATCCCACCTCATGCTTCACATCGACAAGTGTGTAGCAGGAGGAAAGTCATAAAGAAGGGCTGCGCCGTGAGGCGCAGCCCTGGTGATTCAGCGTGGTGTCGTATTGGGCGGAATTAGTTCTCGCCGAAGACGTCGCGACCGCGGATGCCGTCCGTGGTCAGGATATGGTGGCTGGTTGCGGTCCAGTCATGGCCGATATCCATGAAGTAGCCACCATCTGCGCCATCGATATATTCGCCTTTCATCGGGGTATCGATGCTCCAGAGACCCCAGCCGATCTGGGACAGGTTGCGCTTGGACGCAAGGATGGCATCAAACTGACCCACACCCTCGATATGTCCATCATAGAAAAGCGTAACAGGATTGGAGCTGTAGCCGTGGTTGAAGTAGAACGGCTCGCAGCCGTCATAGGTGCCATTGACAACCTGGGGGTTGCACTCGCGGTCGTCACGGTCAGTGTTCTGCAGCCAGCTATGCTCGATGAAGTTGGTCTTCAGGTCCGGGAAAAGGGCCTGAGATGTACTCGGTGAGCGGAAACCAGCTCTCAGTTGGTAGGGATCCTGCCAGCCGCCCTGTCCCGGGCCACCCTTGTCGGGGTTGGCCATGACATCGGGGGCGAACATCGCGGCGGGAGACATGACATAACTCGGCGGATAGATACCACCATTGGCGGGGCCGTTAGGGGCGTCAGGGCACCATTCGCCGGCATAGCCTTCGCAAGGCTCGATCGCGGTCACCGCGGCCACATCCTTGGGCGCGAACCAGACCGGGTCATACAGTCTGCCGGTCAGATACTGGCTGAACTGACGGGCATGAGGAATTCGGAACGCACCGAAACCTGCATTGCCGCCTTCGAATGCCATGGGAACCTGGAGACAAGCGGAGCCGCAGACCCAGAACCAGGTACCTGCACCGGACCAGGAGCCGAGCACGAAGTCCGAGGCCCACTCGCCATTGTGAGCGGCGCGATAGCCGGATTTCGCAGACGTACCATCAGTGCCATAGGTCGAGAAGCTGTCGACGATCATGGTGAACTGACGATCGTTCCATTCTGCGATATAGATGCCGGCGGCGGTGCCGATCTGCTTGAGATTGGACTGCGAGGAGGTGAGCTTGGCTTGCTCGCGAGCCCTGCCGATGGCCGGCAGAAGAATGCCGACGAGGAGGGCGATGATCGAGACGACCACCAGCAGTTCAATTATGGTAAATGCCCTATGAGACTTTCTCATGAGCGTTTCCTTTCTGCGACGTATTGCGCGTCGCATGTATGCGATCAGTCGAAAGCAGCACCGGGCATCAGGAGTGCTAATGTGACATCACAAAAACAACCACCACGATGAATCAAGAGGTATTGTGCGCCCTGATTGACAAGTGCTTTTTTTGTCTGCTGACCGCAAATACTGTGCAGGTTCAAAAGAAATGAGGGGGTGAACCTGCTTGAGAAATGGTAGAACCTGCTCCGTATTCGCAGGCTCTATGTACCCCAAGTTTACTTGCACTTCCGGACGATGCAATCGAAATATAGAGATTTTTCGGTGATACCCCCCAGAAAGACTCAAATTACGCCTAATTGTCTGTTATGAAACCACTTACGAAATCGTCCTGGATTCGGGGATTGAGGGTATTCCCTTAAACTCGGCGTTCCTCCCGTGCTCCTGCCGGACCCACATAGAATCGAATCTGCCATGCTGAGGAATTCCAAGTCCAATAATGTGTAGAAATAGGTCATGATTATTTCAATCCAGGGTATTCGTGTCTCAACGTTTGATGAGATAATTAGAGTTGGTGTATGAATTATCTGTCGGTACTGGCGATTTCCGGATCGAATAACGGGGTGGGCTCAATCATGAGGTTCCGCGTCATACCGCTTTGCTCTTGGGATTGAATGTATTGGGACGCAGGGGTCGTAAGCTGGCGACCTTGTCTGGTCCGGGCGATGAAGCCGATCTGGAGCAGGTATGGTTCCACGACATCTTCCAACGTGCCGGCATCCTGCCCGAGAGTGGCGGCAATCGCCTCCAGGCCTACCGGGCCACCCTTGTAAATGGTCGCGATCGTCTGCAAATAGCTTCGATCAAGCTCATCCAGCCCCAATTCGTCAATCCGCTCAAGGGCCAGCGCATCGTCAATGACACCCTGATCGATACGTCCCGCGGCACGGACCTGCGCGAAATCACGCACCCGCCGAAGCAGTCGAATCGCCACCCGTGGTGTGCCGCGGCTGCGCCGGGCGATTGTGCTCAGTGCATCGGCGCTCAGAGAATCCAGGTTCAATCGGGATGAAGCCCCGTCCAGAATCACCAGCAGTTCATCATGCTCATAGTAGCGAAGATTATGCGAGATGCCGAAACGGCTGCGTAGCGCGGCGGTGAGCAGACCGGCCCGAGTGGTCGCGCCGACCAGGGTGAAAGGCTTGAGGTGATAGGTGATCACCTTGGCGTGCATCCCCGAATCGAGGGTGAAATCGATCTTGAAATCCTCCATCGCGGGATAGATGTATTCCTCCACGGCGGGGGGAAGACGATGAATCTCATCTATGAACAGGACATCGTGGGGCTGCATTTTTGTCAGCGTGCCCACGAGGTCGGCGCCCTTGGTCAGGGCGGGGCCTGATGTGACGTACAGGTGCGTGCCCATTTCTTCGGCGATGACGTGGCCGAGGGTGGTTTTGCCGAGTCCCGGCGGGCCGTGTAAAAGCACGTGCTCCATCGAATCTGATCTTTGGCGTGCGGCCTGAAGTGCGATGGAGAGTTTTTCCACCAGATCCCGCTGACCTACGAACTCATCCAGGGTCCGGGGTCTGATTGCCGGGCCGGTTGTCGTCTCGTCGCGCTTCTGGGCGAGCGGTGAGATGATGCGCTCCTTGGCCATGGTTGTCATCCTACCGGATTTTTCACTGGAGGTTTTTTTGGATCAGAATCTTCAGTTTCGCGATCGTGTTTCAAACTGGCGGATCATTTCGAGACGAGACAGGGCGAATATCGCCGGCATGATCTATCCACTCGACGGATACCTGACGACGGCGATCGACGATCAGACGCAGCACGTCCGGTCGGGCGTAGTGTCCAGGGGGGTCGAAATTCTGCCGCTCTTCGCGCACTCTCGCATGATCGAGATCGGCCACGAGCAATGTTTCCCGATCTGTCATCGGCTCGATGATCCACTCGCCGTCCGGTCCGGCGATCGCGGATCCACCGTTGAGTATTGTCTCTCCGGTCGAAGGGAGAAAAAGATCACGATGGGGCATGGAAGTCGGACAATCCTGCTCGCGGAGGAGCCCGCAAGTGGAGATGACGTAGCTGCGAGATTCGCGGGCGACGAAGCGGGTGAGATCGTGCGTATTGAGACTCGATCCCGGCCAGAGCATCACGTGCAGATCCTCGCCCGCGGCGTAGAGCGCCGCCCGGGCCAGAGGCATCCAGTTCTCCCAGCAGTTCAAAGCCCCCACGGTGAAATCTCCGAGTGCGTGGGTGACGAGGCCGGATCCGTCGCCGATCCCCCAGACCATGCGTTCCTCGTAGGTCGGCATGAGCTTGCGATGGATCGAGAGAATGTCGCCCTCCGGGCCGATGATCACCCGTGAGCAATACACGCTGTGCCCGCCTCGGTCAGCGGCGCGCTCGGCGATGCCCAGCACGACCATCGACTTCGCCTCCCGCGCGGCATCGCAGACGAGTTCTAGGTGTCCCCGCTCGGGAACGACCGCCTGTTCGAGGTACAGCGCGTGAATCTCCTTCTGCAACGAATCGTCGAACTTTGCCCCGTCGGTTCGACTCAGCCATGCGGGATAACCGGGGATGATCGCCTCCCCGAATGTGATCAATTCACAGGACTCTTGTGCCGCTTCTTCGATACGCGTCACGACTTTTTCAATCGTGGCGGCCCGATCGAGGAACACCGGGGCGATTTGTGCGATTCCTATACGCAGGATTGACATAGATGGTGATTGTAACGAAAGGAGATGGGTACCACCGCGGGTCTTTGTCCAAGCGGAGTGTCGGACACCATCGAATTCAATTGCGGCTTACGAGCTGGCCAGTTGCTCACCGACGGCGGCTTCCGTCAGCGTGCCGTGCATTGTCGTAACCGCCTTGCCGATCAGGGTTACCCGATCATCGGCGAGCCGAACCCGCACCACCCCGCCGCGCTCAGATGCCTGAAAACCGGAGAGTTCATCCAGCCCCAGTATGTTTCCCCAGTAGGGACCGAGGCAGCAATGGGCTGAGCCGGTCACGGGATCTTCATCAACACCGAAGAGCGGGGCAAAGTAGCGCGAAACGAAATCATATTCACTTGCATCATCTGTCATGGCGGTGACAATCACGCCTCTCATACCGAGTTCCTTCATCCTGATGAAGTCGGGCTTGAGATTCCGTACCTCATCCTCCGACGTCAGGACGACAAGATAATCCAGGCGATTCGAACCGACGTATCGCCACGTGCTATTCAGCGTTTCGGAGAGAGCGGGAGGCGCGTTTATTTCATGCGGCTCCTCGGAGGGAAAATCCATTTCGATCCAGTCGCCGGCGCGGCGTGCCTCCAGCCGCCCGCTGAGGGTATCGAACTTTGCCACCTCATTGTCCGCCAGATGACCTTCCTCCCAGAGTACATGCGCAGCGGCGAGGGTCGCATGCCCACAGAGATCAACTTCAGAGACCGGGGTGAACCAACGCAGGTTGAATGTGTCTCCCGTGCGTACCAGGAACGCAGTCTCGGAGAGATTCATTTCCCTTGCCACATTTTGCATCCAGGATGCATCTTGGGCCTCGGGAAGCACACAAATCGCAGCGGGGTTACCCTTGAATGGCGTGTCGGTAAACGAATCAACCTGCGTGATGCGGAAAGTCATCTCATCGAGCCTCCTCATTGTTGTCACTTGTGGAGTGGATGAGGTAAGTTTCCAATACGGGGTGGTGAAATCAACTGACGATTTCGACGATTTCAAATTTCCGCTTGCCCCGGCGAAGATCAACTCCAATCACTTCTCCGACCCGGGCCTTGAGCAAGGCCTCACCCATGGGAGAACTCGGCGATACCTCGATGTAGTCCAGGTCAAAGTTATTCGTCGGTTCCCCCACCAGCCGATATATCTCTTCTTCCTTGGATTCGATATCGCGCAGCTTCACGATCGCCCCGATGAACACGATATCTTCGGGAATATTTTCAGTGTCGGCGACGATGGAAATAGCGAGTTTGTTCTTGTATTCCTTGATGCGCAGCTCGTTGAGGCCCTGATCTTCCTTGGCGGCGTGATACTCGGCGTTCTCCTTCAGGTCGCCCATCTCCCGGGCTCTCCCGATGCGATCGGAAAGTATTTTCTGCTTCCCGATGCATTCGGCAAGTTTCTCTTCGATTCTTTTCTTGTCTTCTTCAGTGATGTATTGCATCGTCAAGTTCCAAATTGGCCGCGCCCGTCGCGGGAGCGGAGGTTCCGGTCAGTCTCGATTGGTCTCCACGATATTCGATGTTCATATCAATGGTCAAATATTTTGCCGCAAAGTATGCCTCGGAAGCTGATTTATTTCTTCGTCGTCACGTAGGCAAGTATTTCCACAACCTGAACCGGGGTTTGGGTCACGGCCAGGGCCGAAGCATCCACTTCCTTGAGGGCATGCCGATGCTCGGGATTGTGCATGACTATGACCGGGATATTGAGAGCGCAGGCGTATCCCGCCTCGAACGCTGCATTCCACTGGCGATATTTCTCGCCAAATCGCACGACCACGATATCGGCCTTTCGTATCAGGTTCCGTGTGCGTATCGCGTTGATCTTCGCCCCCTTGTGGTCGTGCCAGAAGGGGTCATCCTCTGCCCCGAGAATGTTCACGCCGCACTCGTCACTGGCGCTGTGATCGGTAATGGGGCCGGTGAAGGTGACGGGGAGAGAGTTCTCCGTCGCGCCGTTGATAATCTGATCGCGCCAATCGGTATGAATTTCACCGGATAGATAGACGGTCCAGGTCATGGCGACTCCGTTTCGTGGTCTGTGGGCTCTTTGATAGGTGGTGTCAGTCAGTCGCGCGATACATCCTATCTGATTCCGCATGCCGGAGACAGCCCGGGAATTTCGTTACCGCTTGATAGAAGGCGAGTTTTCCGCGGGGATAATTCGGCGGGATTGCTCGAGTAAGCTGACTCGATGAGTTGTCGTTGATCTTTGGTAGCGCCTAAAACAGGGGCATGCCCTTGTGGACATCGAGAATCCAGGAGGGGGTCTGCTCCACATACGCCCGCAGGATCTTGGTGCGACTGAAATAGTACCATGCCGTCAGGCCTTGAAAGACGATGCTGATCACGATAATGCTCCCGTACACGAGGATCGAGATGAGCTGGTAGAGTTCTCCGAGCGGTTCGAGGGTGGGGGCGAGTTGAGGCATTTTCATGATCTGTTCGTCGTAATAGCTCGGCCCGATCATCGTCGAAACGATGCCGTAGATGCCGTATACCACCAGAATAGCGCCCAATCCGATCTGATTGAAACCGAGCAGGGTGGGGGCGCGGAGATCGATTCGGCGAAACATCTTCGCCCCGCGGCTTTCATTGAAGGCGACAATCGCGAGGCCCGCCCCGATGAGGAAGGTAGGCAGGTCGAAGATGCCCATGACCAGCGAAGGTGCCGCGAAGATCCCTACCGACCAGGTGTTGAAGGTGGCGGTATTCGCCGCGCGACATATCTTCTTCGTTCGCGTCCGGGCCTCCGCCAGCTCAGCCATCTGAGTGGAGGAAAGGGATTCCGATTGTTTGGTCTGCGCCGTCTGTTGCATCTGGGCTGGTGCCGGGCGGTTCGTATCGGAGTCCGGAGGCGCGGTCGCTGAAGCAAGCGTCGCTGTCGATCGCGGATCGAAAGTCTGTGACATATAGGTGGTATCGTCCTTCCCTGCCGCTCATTTCCCTCGCGTATTATGTCGGTATCAGTTGAAATGCCCAGGGCCCTTCACACCCGGATCAACTCGGATAATCCGCAAATACTGACCCCGCTTCGCTTGAAGGAATTGAAGCAAGACCAGAGAATATGTTGACGATCTTTTTAGACGAGCACGTCCTACATCATCGAACCCAGTGAGGGGACCGTAATGAATAACCCATCAACGATGCCACCTCTGATGTCATCCATCCCGAATGAGCCTTCGCCTTATGCAAATTATCAATATCAAGGTGATGTGAGTGAGCCCTTGCCGGGAGGCGGCATCAGGCAATCGGGATTGGGTATCGCCTCACTCATCCTCGGCATTTTGACCGCCATCATGCTGTTTGCCACCATTTGCTTCGCGGGCTATATGGAGGCTGCGACTCCCGGCGGCATGACCGACGACTCGCCCATCCTGGTTCTGGTCGGCCTTTTCATACTCGCCGGGATGTTCGGCAACTTCGTGGGCGTCATTCTCGCGGCAGTGGGCCTCGCTCAGAAAGATCGCGCCAAATCCGTGTCCGTGATCGGGCTGTGCCTCAACATCATGTGCCTGCTCGGCGTGGCCGCACTCATGGTGCTCGGCACGGTAGCGGGATGATGGCCGGGTAAGCCTTCATCAGTCGTTGATTCGCTCAATACTTCGTCCTGATCCCCATGGCCCGGACGATGCACCAGCCGGTGAGGCCCTCGAAGATGGCGAACCAGCCGTAGAGGACGCAGGGAACCCCGACCTAGTACGGCCAGTTCCCTGCCCCCGCCCCCGGAAACTTGCCGACCCAGGGGAGAACGATCAGCATCAGGCCGATGCTCTCAAAGACCGCCCCTGTGATCAATCGGATCGCCTTGCCGGTGTTGTCGATGTTGCGCTGCATGTCAATGGTTTGAGTTGAGTTCAAAACTCCGCATTCTTCGGCGATCTCGGGAACGGGATCACATCGCGGATGTTGGCCATGCCGGTGGCGTACTGGATCGTTCGCTCGAAGCCCAGGCCGAAGCCCGCGTGGGGGACCGTGCCGTACTTCCGCAGATCGCGATACCACCAGTAATCGTCGATGTTCAGCCCCATCTCGATGATGCGGGCATCGAGTCTGTCCAGTCGCTCCTCGCGCTGGGAGCCGCCGATGATCTCCCCGATGCCGGGGGCGAGCACATCCATCGCGGCGACGGTCTTGCCATCATCGTTCATCCGCATGTAGAACGCCTTGATGTCCTTGGGGTAGTTCAGCACCACTGCGGGCCTGCCGTACAGCTCCTCCGTCAGATATCGTTCGTGTTCGGACTGCATGTCCACGCCCCACTTGACGGGGAACTCGAATTTCCTGCCCTTGCTCACCGCTTTTTCCAGGGCCGTGATCGCATCGGTGTACTCCACCCGCTCGAAGCTCGATTCGATGAACTTCTCCAGGCGTTCGATGCATTGCTTGTCGATGCGCTGGGCGAAGAACGCCATGTCGTCCGGTCGCTCCTCCAGCAGGGCCTTGAAGATGTACTTCAGAAAATCCTCCGCGAGATCCGCATCGTCATTGAGGTCGGCAAAGGCGATCTCCGGCTCGATCATCCAGAACTCCGCCAGATGCCGCGATGTGTTCGAGTTTTCCGCCCGGAAGGTTGGGCCGAAGGTATAGACATTACCTAGAGACTGGCAGTAACACTCGACATTGAGCTGCCCGGACACCGACAGGTTCGTTTCCTTGCCGAAAAAATCCTGGCTGAAATCA
>JADFSH010000014.1 GCA_022560875.1 Planctomycetota bacterium
GGGATGAGGAAGCCGACGCCGCGGCCGAGGAAGGCATCAAGAGGGCGAAACGTCAGTTGGAGTTGAACCCCCGGAATCTTCGCATTATTGGTCTTCTCGCGGCAGGCTACGCCTCGCTCAATCAACGGGAAGAGGCTCTTGCCTGGGCGGATCGTGGCTTGGCGCTTGCCCCCGAGAAAAACTTCCATTACTACAACATTGCCTGCGTGTATGCTTTATTAGGGATGGTTGAGAAGGCCATCGAGTGTCTCGAACGCCAAGGTCCCGAAGCCCTGTATGCCGACTGGCTCGAGCAGGACAGCGACATGGATCCGCTCCGCGATCATCCCCGGTTCATCGCGTTGTTGGAGAAGATCAAGGAACAGACCGCCACCTCAGATCAGTCAACTGCAATCTCTTGATACTCCTCGCGCCCACGCTAGGATGTCTCGCTTCCCCCCCGGTCCCCGGTTATTCAGGAGCCTCATGTGACCAAGACCTTTCGCTGCTCGATCGTCACTCCTTCCGAATCCGTCTTTGAAGGCGAGGTCGAATACGTCTCCTACCAGGCCTGGGACGGCCAGCAGGGAATCATGGTCGAGCAATCCCCGATTCTCGCCAAGCTCGGGATCGGCTCGCTGCGGCTTGATCTCACGGAGGGTGAGAGCCGGTGGTATCTGCTCGATGGGGGGTTCTCGCAGGCCGGGGATGGGATTTTGACCCTGCTGACGGAAAATGCCCTTCCCGCGGATTCGATTTCCCTGGAGGAGGCCAAGGCCCAGCTCGCCGAAGCCGCCGCCCGCGTGACAATCTCCGGCGAGGATCGAAGCCGGGTGGACCACGATTACCAGCTCGCCCTGGCCAAGAAGTCGATGGCGGAGATGATGTCAGGGCGAAGCAAGGCAAATTGACACAGGCTTCCACTGAATCGCGGATTGACGCATAAGCGGGTACGCTGGTGAGGGTCATGGTTGAAAACAGCAGCGAAAAAACCTCCGAAGTGGTCATCCAGGGCGAGCAATCCCGTATCGTGGAGATTGAAATCAAGCCGGAAAAAACAAAGAAACCGACCGGCGATGAGCCCTGCTCCGACCAGCCCCTCGAAACCCGGATCGAGGCATTGCTCCTCAGCAGCGATCGGCCCCTGACCGAAGCCAGAATGGGTGACCTGCTGGGCATCAGTGGGGCGGGGACCACCCAGCGACTTCGGGATTCGATTGATGAACTAAACGGGCATTACGCCAAATCGAGTCGGTCATTTCGCATCGAGAAGCTTGCCGGGGGCTGGCAGATGCTCACCCTCTCCCAGTTCGGCCCCTTGCTGACACGCCTGCACACCGATCGGCAATCCTCCAAGCTGAGTCATGCCGCTCTGGAGACCCTCTCCATCATCGCGTATCGCCAGCCGATCATCCGCGCCGAGATCGAGGCCATCCGGGGGGTCGCGTGCGGCGAGGTTCTGAGAGGCCTGCTGGAACGACGATTAATCAAGATTGTGGGACGAGCCGAGGAACTCGGACGGCCCATGCTCTACGGCACGACCAGTGAGTTTCTCAAGGTTTTCGGGCTGGCGAGAATCGAGGATCTGCCCGACGTGGAAGGTCTCAATCCTCCTTCAAGGAAAAAAAGTCCCGGTGAAGGAAAACCGACGTCGTCTCAGACGGAGATTGAAACCGACTCGGAAACCCCTGTCGATCCTTCTGAAGGAGGCGTTGATCAGTCGTCAGCCGAGAAAAAGAGCGGGGATTGAATTTGCCTCCGCACCGGTCGCCCAGTCCTATCGTATGATGAAATGCCGATACGCCCCCGTCATCAGTTGAGCCTGAGAAGATGGATTCGCACTGATGCGACAACCATGTCCGGCTCCGGATTAAGGATTGCCCATGAATTCCTTTCGATCATTGATAGTCGTCCTGGTGGTGGTTGCGGGGCTGTTGATGCCTGGTTGCGGGAGTGGGTATGTCATTCAAGGCAAGGCGATACGGGGTGAATACAGTTCGGTGACTTTTGTCCATCCCGACGACAGCCGTCTCCAGGATTCGGGGATGGCGGATGTCAGGGTGTTTCTTTTCCGGGATCCGAGCTCGTTAGGGCGTGAACTGGTGGCGACAGCAAGTTCCGACGCACGGGGGAATTTCATCCTTCCGATCAATACGTTCGGAGCCGGTTGGCTGGTCGAGCAATGGCTGGTGCATACCTACCTGCCTGAGACACAGTCTGCCGAATCGATCCTCACGCTGCCGAAGCAAGGCACCAATCTGAAAATGCTCATCACCCTGGGCCGTGGCGTGGCGGTCATGCCGAGAATGACGGATGAACTCTTGCAGCAATACGAGAAATTCAAGTGATCCTTGCCTGTCGCCCAGTGATGGTCCCTGCCGGTTGAATCGATGATCCAGCGTCTTCGCAGCCATCTCCCCTTCCTGTTTTATCTCGGTCTGACGATCGTCATCGCCGTGCCCGCCATGAGCAATCAGAACAATCTTCTGTTCTGGGTGTTCGGGGTTCTGGTTGCGGGGCTGACCCTTTCCATCGTGATTCCATTTTGGATGTTGCGCGGATTGGAAATCAGGCGTCTCGATCCCCAGCATGGCGCGGTGGGTGAGCCGCTTAATGTTCGGTATGTGGTAAAAAATAGAAAATGGCTCGTGCCGGTCTTCAATCTTCACCTCGAGGATCAGCCCCTGGATCATCCCCGAAGCTGGCAGAAACTGATGAAGCCGGCAAGAGCCTGGATCATGCATATCGGCCCGGGTGATTCGGTCCATGGTGATGCGGTGTATTGGCCGAAACGCCGCGGAGAGGCGCGGTTTTGCCAGGTGCGGGTCCGGACGTCTTTTCCCTTCGGTCTGGTGAAGCGAACCATCACCGTGGCCCAGGATCAGCACACCCTGATCTTTCCCCGGTTGTTTGAACTCCGCCGTGGATTGCTCAGTTCGCTTACCCCGATAGGGCTGCTGGGGATGCGGGTCTCGCAGCATACCGGTTCGGGTGACGATTATTACGGCTTGCGGGAATACCGTCCGGGTGACAGTCTGCGTCGCATTGCCTGGAAACGCACCGCCCAGATCGGCGAGTTGGTGTGCATCGAACATGCGAATCCCAGTCCGCCCAAGATTCGTGTCGTGCTTGACCTGACCACGCCCACTGATCAGCTTCAGAGCAGTCGCGCCGAAGGGCTCAGCGGAAAGCAACTTGAAGAAATGGCGATCAGTCTTGCGGCATCAATCGTTCACGCAGCCCATGAGTCCGGCTACGAAGTCGGCCTCTCTCTGCCGGGAACGGGGGTGGCGCAGATTGCGATGCGCCACAGCAAATGGCATGTCAACAAGATCATGGCCGCGCTCGCTTCGATCGATCTGGGAGCGCAACGGATCGTTTCGACCGGGCCGACATTGCTCGATGCCGAACGCGCGGGCCTGGTGGTCATTTCTCCCGCTCGGGTAACCCCGATGACCAGTCGCGAGGACGTGCTGTACTTCACGGGTCTGCATCTCAAGACGCTGGCGGTCGGCGCGCTGGGGTGGGAGACGGTCACCTACGCCTCATTGCCCGCCTATGAGTCGGTGATGAACGGGGAAGGGGAGGAGGCGGCATGAGATTGCTGCGAAGTTTCCCCGTACTGGCGTTCTGCCTGGTGCTTCTGAGCCTCGCAGGCTATTGCCTGTCCCAGAAAAGCCTGGTCCTGCTACTGGTGGCCGGCACGCTCGCCATCGTGAGTTGGTATGTGACCGAGGGGCCCCGGGGACGAAACCTGCCATCCTGGGCGTCACATCTGCTGGTGCTGGGGGTTTCGCTCAATGTGCTGTTTGACTGGTATCAGAATCAGGGTGACTGGATGGGGGTGCTGGGGCGGTATGCGGTGTGGCTGACGGTCATCAAACTCTTCGAGCACAAAACGCAGCGCGATTACAGCCAGCTCTTTGCCTTCAGTTTTCTGCTGATGGTGATTGGATCATTGCAGTCGGCGGACCTGCTGTTCAGCCTGGTCCTAGTGGTGTACATCGCACTCGGGGTGTACGTACTGCTTCTGCATCAGATGCACGGGGCGTATGAACGTGAAAAGGATGATCGCAATAACGTGATTCCGCGGGGGTACCGGCTCGCGCCCATTCTCAAGCCGGTGATCGGCCCCAGAGTCGGCGTTCAGTTTCGACTCTTTGCGCTTATTCTGGGATTAGGGGGTCTGTTGCTCAGTATCCTGGTGTTTCTCGCCTTTCCCAGGGGAATAGGTGAGGACAAGCTTCCCGGTCTGCCCTCCGCCATCAAGAGACGTGTCGCTTTTCTCGATCAGGTTAACCTCGGAGGCGGTTCCCGCATCACGGATTCCCGTCGTCCCATCATGAGGGTGCAGATTTTGGATCAAGATGGCGTACCCCTGACCGACGCGCCGTTTTTTATGCGTGCAGGCGTGCTCGATCAATATCTCGCGGGCGGGAAGTGGCGAGCGGTTCCGCATGAGCCTGTTGTCATCGACGCGACGGCCAATGAATTTTCCCCGCTTGCCGACAACCTTGCGGATGAGACTTCGTACGTCGTTCAGCACGTCAAGCTCGATATGGCATTCGACCAGCTGCCGTCTATTGCGACGCCAGTTTCGATTCAATCGTCATCGATCTCCAATTTTGAATACAATCCCGTGACTCAGATCATCCGCAAGCCGCCGCACGTCGGACGTCTCATGGCTTATGACATCCGCGCGCAAACCCGACCGAGCCAACAAACCCGGGACACTCTCCTTCACGGCTCCGATCTCGACCGTGTGTGGAGGGATACGAGTCGATACCGCAGCCGGCGGGTGAGGGAATTGGCGACTGAGTTGCTTTCCCGGTCCGGGGAGCAAACGTCCCGACCCATCGATCCCCGTATGGAATGGAGTTGGAACCGACGCGCCGCCGATTCGTTCAATCGCTATCTTCGATCATCGCAGTTTACCTACACCCTCGACCTGAGTGACGTGTCCGCGTCGGCCCCGGACAATGATCCGATCGCACAATTCCTGTTCGATACAAAGAAAGGGCATTGTGAATACTTCGCGTCGGCCCTGGCTGCGATGTGCCACACGGTCGGAATCCAGGCGCGCCTGGTGATCGGCTATGTGGCGTACGAATACAATGAATCCACCCGGGAGTACATCATCTCTGAATCCAACGCCCACGCCTGGGTCGAAGTGCGGACGGGATCGGCCACCTGGGAGGCGTTCGACCCTACGCCGCCTGCGGTGCTCAGCGCTTTGCACGATGTACCGGCCTCGTTTCCGGATCGGGTCCAACGGATCTGGAGCAATCTGGAGAACGGGATCGGGAGCAACTTTCTTGATTTTGACGCGGCGATTCAACGTGACTTGACCGCGCTCATGGACATGGGCTGGACCGACCGGCTGGGGGCGATGTGGCAGATGGCCCGGGACTGGTCGCGGCGCGTCAATGAATCATTCCTGCTGGGGCCGGCGGGATATATCTGGATGGGCATCGTCGCGCTGGCATTGAGCATTGCCGTCATCGCCCTGATCAAACTCATGCGCCGCTCCTTGGCCATCCGGCGTGTCTTGCACCTGCAACATCTGAGCGGGCGGGAATATCAACGGATGCTGCGACAACTCGGCTTCTATATCGACATGCTGTATGTGTTGAAAAAAGGCGGGCATGGAAAGCCGTCCTGGCAACCTCCCGCGCTATTTGCCGACAGCCTCACCGGGACAAAGCCCGAAGTCGCCGAGTGCGTTCACGTTATCACGGATATTTTTTATGCATCCCGGTACGGTAAGCAACCACTTACGAAATTACACTCGCAGAACGCGCAGGAGAGTCTCCAGCAACTCGCGTCTCTGCTTCATGTCAAGATGTGATGCCCACCGAAGTGACAGACTGGCCGGGAAATCAGCAACCGCTCGATCCGGAGGCGAGTGAGGCTCAGATTGCCGGTCTTCTTGAAATGCTGGGGAGTTCGCCTCGGCGCGTGCTCGACCTTGGGTGCGGCATCGGTCGGGTTCTCCTGCCCCTGGCGGCGGCCGGTCATGTCGTCGTGGGGATCGATCGTGATCGTGAAACGCTTTCGTCTTGCAGGCGATCGCTTGCTGACACGAATGGAGAAGCGAAGTTGATAGAAATGGACATGTGCGGCGATTGGCCGGATGATCTCGGTCGGTTTGACTTGGTGTGCTGTCTGGGCAACACATTCATGCTGTTGGCGGACGTGGACGATGCGGTCAGACTCTTGCGGAAAGTGAGGGCAGCGCTGCTGACCGACGGCAGTTTCGTCATCGACAACCTGCCCCACGAATATTGGCCGGAATTGACCGCGGGAAACTGGCAGTCTGGCGTGAGCGAGGACGGATGCTCCCAACTCGTCTGGAGCCCGGACGATGCGGTATTTGCGATTCGTACGGGTGGGGAGGTGGATACGGATTGCTGGCAACTCAAGACGTCCGATACCAGGTTGCGATTGTGGACGAGCGGAGCACTCCGTCTGGCCTGTGAGTTATCGGGGTTGTCGATACCGGAGGGTCAGGTCGAGTGGCGGGTGATGGTCATGCGATCTGAGAAGACCTGAGAGACTGTACGAGACTGAGTTGGTGTGAAGTACTCGCAGTCTCCGGTCGATAAGTCCATTGTTTCCTCACTGACTGAACTTGCCCCCTATGCAAAAAGAGGGTTCTGCTCGTGCCTGCGAACCGATCACGCACTTCGGGATGGCGTCGTTGTCTTCACCAGATCTTCGAGCGAAACGGCTCGTTGGAAATTGCCATTGCGCGGTATTACGGGGAAGACGATCGTGGCCAGCACCTCATCTGGCGGGTGAGACTGCTGGGTATCTCTGAGACCGATGTCATCGTGGAACAACCAATGACCCTGGGGCAACTCATTCGAGTTGACAAAGGGGTCGAGATGGTCGCCATCATCGCCATCGGCCAGAATCGCTGGATGTTTCCCACCACGAACCTTGGCCCCTTCGAGCACCGGCTTAACGACTCCAAAACTGTGCCCGCCATGCGACTGGTGTTACCCAACCAGGTCGAACGCTGCCAGCGCCGAAATTTTTACCGGGTGGAAACCGCGGCATTGATCCTGCCGAAGGTTGAAGTCTGGCCCCTGTTGGATCCCAAATCCGTCGTCATCGCGGAGCTCGCCAACGAGCTACAGTCTGAAATGCCGGCGACGGACAATCCGCACGCGGGCGAGAAATTCCTTGCTGATGACGTGATGCCGGAGATCGGGCCGAAGTTTAGCGCAAGTCTTGTCAACATCGGCGGGGGGGGTGTGGGCCTGAACGTCGAACCGGATCAGTCAAGTTTTCTTGGTTCGCACAAAATGTTCTGGATTCGGATATCGCTTCCCCCGGAACTCGAAACCCCCATCTACGCCACCGGCAAGCTCGTCCATACGCACCTGGAATCGAATCACAGTGTGTACGCAGGCATGAGCTTCGACTTCTCCTTTAATCCATCACACCAGCGTTTCGTCGCCGACCAGATCTGCAAGTACATTGCCGTGCAGCAGCGGTCGCAACTCAAACGCGAATCGGAGCGTGAGGAAGAGCGCAAATCGGCCTGATCGGGCATCTTCAGTGGCGATCATCTTGACGAACTTTACGGCGAGCATGTGCCCAATCCTGCCAGTAACCGAAGCAGGTCGGTGACATTCCTCTTGAACGAAATATGAAAATCAGTCTTAGGTAACTCGCTGAAGTTGTGTACATTTAATTTGATGTGGGACGGATCGCGCCTGATGGTTCGCTTCTGCGGATTCAGATTCGCCACCCCTCTCGGATTTGTCGGTTTAGGCACAGGAACGGTATTTGCGGACTTCGGAAGGATGCAAGTCAATGAGAAATGAAACTCCTCGAGCTTGAAGTTGACTTTTTATCCGCATGGCAACCTGCGTGGAGAACTATCAGGAGGATGGGCGAGTCTCAAGCGCCGGGCGTCTTAGCTCTTCCAGAGTGAGCCGCAGCACCGCCGCCTTGTCCAGGCTCTCGCGATACTCGCTGAGAGGGTCGGAATCCGCCACGATGCCACCTCCCGCGCCATAATCCAGCGTGCCCCGGAAGCAATTCGTCGTCGAATCATGGCGACCGCTCAATAGCAACGTGCGGATGGCGATATTCAAACTGACGTGTCCACTGTCGCTGAACCAGCCGATCGCACCGCAATAGGGCCCGCGCCGGACGGGCTCGAGTTCATCGATGATCTGCATGGCCCGGATCTTGGGGGCGCCGGTCACCGATCCTCCGGGGAAGGTCGCGCGGAGCAGTTCGCCGCTGGTCACGTTGTGGCGCAGTGTGCCGGTCACTTCCCCCACGCCATGATGCACGGTGGGATGCGATTCGATGGCCCTTGCCTTAGGCACCAACACCGTGCCGTACTCGCAGACCCGGCCAAGATCGTTGCGCATCAGGTCGATGATCATGTTGAGTTCCGCTTTGTCCTTGGCGGAGTTTCTCAACACTTCGGGATCGATGGATTGGGGACGGGTACCCTTGATGGGCCGGGAGATGACGCTTCGGTCTTCGGGATTGACTTGGAGGAAAAGCTCAGGGCTGACGGAAATGATGCGCCGGGCGTCGTTGTCACTCGCATCGTCAAACTCAAGATACGCCCCGTACCAGGCCTGACTACAGGCCAGGGCCGCCTGCCACAGGGCGCGCGGTGATCCCGTAAACGGGGTGGAGAAGCGCTGCGTGATGTTGGCCTGGAAAACGTCGCCCGCCTCGATGTATTCGATCGTCCGACCGATGGCATCCAGATACGTATCCGGATCGAATGAACTGCGGAGGGTCCCGATCTCCGGGTTCGGATGATCACCGGACCATACCGGGGATTCATTCGCCTTCAATTGCTCACTGAGTTGCCCCGAACCGATTTCATACCACACTCCTCTGGTGTTGTCATACACCAGCGCATCGGGGCAGTACGCCATTTCGATCAGCGGCCAGGGGCGATCCATCCGGGCCCCCCGGTTCCCCCGCGTCGTTTGGGCGCACGGCTCGATGATTCGACCCAGATCGTAGGAAATGTATCCAATCCAGCCGCCGGTGAAAGGCAGTTTGACAGAGAGTGATGGGTCGCGGGTATGGGCGGTCGCCTTGAGAATCCTATCCAGCAGATCAAGCGGGTCATTCGATGTGGACTCGGGCAGATCGACGATCCGGGCTCCCCTGAAGATACTCCGTTCATGGAAGCGCCAGGAAGCGATCGGCCGGGCCAGTATCGACCAGCGCGCCCAACGTGGATGCGGCCTTCCGGAATGAATCATCATGAGTGGCCAGTCGTCAGGCCAAGTGGTGGCGAGTCGCATGGGATCAGCCGCGAGACTAACGGTGCGGATTTCTCGCAAGTTCAGCATCGCCGGAGATAATAGCGGTTCCGGAGAATTCCTCCCGATTCCCCCTCGAACCGAACGATTCTCCTTCTCTCACGGAAGTCGGATGCTACACTTGCCGACTCAATTCTCAAAGGAGTGAGAATCCCCATGACATCGACGGCACCATCCGTGATCGCGCGTATCGGCATGAATAGATCTGATCTGTCCCACAAAAATAATGACAACGCCGGGAAGAAGATTTTTTACTTCGGTCGCACCAAGACCGAAGGCTCGGCTTCACAGCGCGAACTGCTGGGGGGCAAGGGGGCGAACCTGGCCGACATGAGTTCGATCGGCCTGCCCGTCCCCCCCGGATTCACCATCACCACCGAGATGTGTGCCGCCTACGACGAACTGGGCGGGAAGATGCCCAAGGGGCTCATGGATGAGGTGGGTCGCAATGTCGCCACCCTCGAAGAGGAGACCGGCAAGGTTTTCGGTTCCAAGTCGAACCCGCTGCTGGTTTCGGTTCGCTCCGGGGCGGCGGCATCCATGCCGGGCATGATGGACACCATTCTCAATCTCGGGCTGACCGACGATGCGGTGGCGGGCCTCGCGGCGGCGACCGACAACGAGCGATTCGCCTACGACGCTTACCGGCGACTCATCAACATGTTCGGCGATGTGGTCATGGGCATGCACCATGAGCACTTTGAAAATGCGTTTGACAAGATCAAGAAAAAATACAAGGCCAAAGAAGACAACGATGTGCCGACGGCAGGCCTGATCGAGCTGTGCGATGCCTATAAAAAGGTGTATCGCAAGCACGTCAAGAAGGACTTCCCCCAGGATCCTTTCTTGCAGCTCGAACTGGCGATCAAGGCCGTGTTCGGGTCGTGGAACGCCCCCCGGGCCATAAAATATCGCCAGATCAATGCCATCACCGGCCTGCGGGGAACCGGGGTCAACGTCCAGTCGATGGTCTTCGGCAACATGGGTGATGACAGCGGCACGGGCGTGGCCTTCACCCGCAACCCCTCCACCGGCGAGAACAAGTTCTTCGGCGAATTTCTCATCAACGCCCAGGGCGAGGATGTCGTGGCGGGTATTCGCACCCCCAAACCCATCAAGGACATGCCCAAATGGAACCGGGCCATATACAAGCAGCTACTCGAAACCAAGGACATCCTTGAGAAGCATTATCGGGAGATGCAGGACATCGAGTTCACCATCGAGCAGGGCACGCTCTACATGCTCCAGACCCGGACCGGCAAACGCACCGGGGCCGCGGCGGTGAAGATCGCGGTGGATATGGTGAAGGAAAAACGTATCGACCGCGATGAGGCGCTGTGTCGCGTCCCCGCCGAAGACCTCACGCAGCTTCTCCTGCCGAGTTTCTCGGCCCATGACAAGAAGGACGCGCAGGTCATCGTCACCGGATTGCCCGCATCACCGGGGGCGGCGACCGGGGCGCTGGCATTCAGCGCCGAAGATGCGGTCAAACGCGCTCAGGCGGGCGAGGATGTCATCCTGGTTCGCAAGGAAACATCACCGGAGGACGTGGATGGCATGCACCATGCCGTGGGCATTCTCACCTCCACCGGAGGCATGACCTCGCACGCGGCGGTGGTGGCCCGGGGCTGGGGCAAGTGCTGTGTGGCCGGGGCCGGTGCGCTGCACATCGATGCGAACAAGAAAACCGTCATCGTCGGTGGCAGGCGTTACACCGCCAAAAGCATACTTTCCATCGACGGCTCGACCGGCGAGGTCATGCTCGGGTCGGTGAAACGCTCGACCCCTAAACTCTCTATCGAATTCGGCACGATAATGAAATGGGCAGATCAGGTTCGCACCCTCAAGGTGCGCACCAACGCCGACACCCCCGCCGATGCGAAACGCGCCCGCGAATTCGGGGCCCAGGGCATCGGCCTGACCCGTACCGAGCACATGTTCTTCGAGGGCGATCGGATCCGGCCCATGCGGGAGATGATCCTCGCCGACAATAAAAAGGATCGCGAGAAGGCCCTGAAGAAACTCCTGCCGTTTCAGCGCCGCGACTTTGCGGGCATCTTCACGGCCATGAAAGGCCTGCCGGTGACGATTCGCCTGCTCGACCCGCCTCTGCATGAGTTCCTGCCCCACGAGGCGAAGGCCCAGCGGGAACTCGCCCGGGAAATGGGGGTGACGCCCTCGGTGATTCAACGACGGGTATCGGCCCTGCATGAATTCAATCCCATGCTGGGGCATCGGGGTTGCCGCCTCGCCGTGACCTATCCGGAAATTCTCCAGATGCAGGTGCGGGCGATCGTCGAGGCGATGATCCAGTGCAAGAAAAAGAAGATCGACGCCCGACCGGAAATCATGATCCCGCTGGTGGGCATGAAGGCGGAGCTGGCCCAGCTCCGCGCGCTCACCGAAGAGACGATTGCGAAGGTGAAGAAGGCGAAGAAGTACACCGGCAAGCTGAACATCCCCATCGGCACCATGATCGAAATCCCCCGGGCCGCGATCACCGCCGACGAGATTGCCGAAGTCGCCGATTTCTTCAGCTTTGGCACCAACGACCTGACGCAACTTGCCTTCGGATTCAGTCGCGACGATATCAACACGTTCCTCCCGGATTACCTGGCCAAGGAAGTGCTGCCCTGCGATCCCTTCCAGACCCTGGACCGGGACGGCGTCGGGCAACTGGTCGAGATCGCCTGCAAACGCGGTCGCCTGACCCGCCCCGACCTCAAGCTCGGCATCTGCGGCGAGCATGGCGGCGACCCGTCGTCGATTCACTTCTTCCATGAAATCGGTCTGGACTACGTAAGTTGCTCGCCCTTCCGGGTTCCGGTCGCACGACTGGTGGCGGCGCAGGCGGTATTGGCCTGAGTCTTATCGCATGTTTGAAGGATTGATTTTTTCCAGCAACGCTCGGTGTCGTTGCGCCTGCTCGGGCTTGTCCCACAGTTCATAAAGACTGACGAGACGTTCGATGGCCTGACGTTTGCGGATCGAGGGCACATCGCTTCGGTCGCGGATACCCTCGAAACCCGCCAGGAGCAGTTCTTCGGCCTCCCCATAGCGTTGCTGGCCGGTCAGGGCTTCGCCCAGCACGCTCCGGGTATTGGCGATGAGCCAGTGGTCAGGGGAGAGTGTCGCGACCCGCAGCTCAAGGCATTCCCGGACAAGTTTTTCCGCCTCGACAAATTTCTCCCGGTGATTCAGGGTCATCCCCAGTTCCACGAGTATTGATGCGATATAGAGAGCATTTTCCGGCTGACGCTGACGAATGATGCTCAGAAGGCCGTGTTGCATCTGCTCGGCATCCTCATAACGCTCCAGACCTACCAGGACATCCGCCAGGTTCATGACCGTAATCAGCACTTGGGGGTGATACCGATCGAGTCTTTTCTGTTGCCCTTCCAGTACGGCATCGAGCAGTTGCTCGGCATCTTCATATCGCCCGAGCCGCTCGTAGATCATGGCGAGACTGCTCATGGAGTTGAGGGTGGTCAGATGGCCCTCGGGCAAGGCCTGGTTCCGCGCTTCGACGACCTTTAGCAGTAACTCCCTGCCTTTCTCATAGCGTTCCATCTTGACATAAAGATCCGCCAGGTTTTCCATCGTATCGAGCGCATCCGTCGGATCGTTACCGGGATTCTTTAGCTGGAGATCCAGCGTTTTCAGATAGAGCTCCTCGGCCTTCTGATAATCGTTACGAGTCTTGTACAGCGTGGCGAGGTTGGCGTTAGTGATGAGCGTAAAGGAATGGACAGCCCCCAGAACCTGTTCGCTCCGGCGGGCCGTCTCAAGGAATCGGGCTTCGGCTTCTTCGTAACGTTTAGTTTGCCAGTGCAGGTTGGCGAGATTGTTCGCGCTCCGCAACGTCAGCTCGTCATCCGGTCCAAGTCGCTCGGTATGAATGTCCAGCGCCTCTATGAGATGGGGCTCCGCGGCTTGATACTCGCCCAGCGATAGGTATAAGGTGCCCATCACCTGCCGGATCCGTGCTTCCGTCAGCGGCTGATCGGGAAAGCGACCTTCGATATTGCCACTGGCGACATCGAGCATCTTCCGCACGGTCATATTCTTGCCGTAGAGCCGGGGATTGGCCCCCTCCAGCATGCCGACAATGAAATCGGAGATGGCGACGGTTTCCTTCTGCAACTCCCGGGCGGCATTAAGGGCCAGGAATTCCGCCTTGAAAAGTTCAGCCTCGTTATTAAGTGAGTCAATCAACGCTTCCCGTTTCTCGATCACCTCCAGGGACAGTTCAGTCGCTTTCCGGGCGTTGATCATGGCGATGGTGGTGGCGATCATGCCGAGCGTGAGGGCGAAGATGACGCAGACAACGCCGATCACCACCGTCTTGTGTTTTCTCGCGAAGAGCTTCATCTGATACGACACGCTGGGGGGGCGGGCGCTGATGGGATCGTGATTGAGAAAAGCATTGATATCGTTGGCCAGGTCCCGCGCGGACTGATAGCGCCGCTCGCGATCCTTCTCCATCGCGGTGCGGACGATGGTCTCGACATCCCCGCGCAGGGAAGCGTGAATCGAACTGAGCCGGGCCGGTTCCTGATTCAGCACCAGTCGGGTAGCCTCGGGCATGGATACGCTGGAAACGTCGTAGGGCAGCGAATCGGTCAGCAGTTCATACAGAATCACGCCCAGGCTGTAGATGTCGCTGCGGATGTCGAGATCATGCGGATCGGCCTCAACCTGCTCCGGGCTCATGTACTGAACGGTGCCGATGAGCTGGCCCACGTCGGTCTGAAGGGTGGTAATCGCCAGGTCGGAATCAGTGGCCCGGGCCACCCCGAAATCGATGATCTTCACGTGCCCGGAAGAATCCGTCAGAATATTGGCGGGTTTGAGGTCGCGATGGATGATGCCTTTCTGATGCCCGTGATGCACCGCATCGCAGACCGTTGCGAACAAGCTGAGACGCTGACGCACATCGAGATTCTTTTTCCGGGCGTACTCCGTCAGGGGGAGGGCGTTGGGGATGTACTCCATGACGAAGTAGGGGACCGGCTCGCCGTCGTCGTGGTGAGTGCCCGCTTCGTAGATCTGAGCGATTCCCGGATGACGCAGGCGGGCGAGGATCTGCGATTCATACTCGAAACGTCGCAACGCGGAGCGTGAGGCGAGCCCCCGCTTCATGATCTTCACGGCAACCGTGCGACGAGGATGTTCCTGTACGGCCTCGAAGACGCTGCCCATGCCTCCGGCAGCGATGATTCTCTTGAGGTGATATTGGCCGATACGCTTCGGAAACGAGCGGGGGATGCTCGATTGGTCAATCGTGGTATCCGAAGGCTGGTTGGCGCTTGGTTCTTGCTTTCCGGATTCACCATCTGAATGTGTCATGTCGTCCGACATACCTTCCCTTTCCGGGGCAAGCATCCAGCGGAACAGTCTATCAGCCGGAAGGAAAAGGAGTTACTTTGAAGCGGGAAAACCGTTACGACCCAGAACAGCGCGATCTCCTGCCTCCCGCCAGTTACATGACTTGATGAAAAAGGAATGAACGTAGGTGGTTCGTGTCCTTTTCACGAACCTGCGCCGCCAGGTGTCGGTGCATCGCAAAGCTCATACAGGAGATACCTTCATGAATCATGCACAAACAATCAGAGGGGCTGTAACCGGCGTGAGGTCGGGACTTGCGCTGGGATCCCTGCTCCTTGTGGTTATTTCCGTGTCCGGTTGCGTGTCCTATCGCGTGCCGGGCGGTCCGGCGAATTTCAGGGCGATGGGGATTACCGAAGAAATACTCGAGGAACAAACGGATGTCAGTATCAGTCGCAGGCTTGAACGCAAGCCGCTGGCGTCGTTTCCGGTGACGGTGGCCGTGGTGCGGGTCCAGGATCGGAACTATTCGTCTTATACCTCCGGCAGTTATGGTAGAGGTAATTATCGCATTGTTACAACCCGGGATGTGGAATCAGACGAGGCTTTCGATCGGATCGCGGCCCTGCCCATGATTCGCACGCTGGCTCCGCTCAGTCGTCTGGTGGTGGCTGAAGAGCTCAATACCGAGCTTGAATTGCGGGAAGCCGCCGCGACTGTGCAGGCGGGCATGCTGCTGATATACACTTTCGATACCACCTTCGGCGTCGAGGAAGCAATCGTCCCCCTGAGCATCATCACTCTCGGATTATTCCCGGATGACGAAGCGCGGGTCACCACCACCGTCTCTGCGGTGCTTATCGATACCCGCAACGGTTACGTCTACGGTCTGACTGAGGCGACCAGCCATCAGACCCAGCTCGCCAATAACTGGACAAGCCAGGCGGCGATTGATCAATCTCGACGACGGGCTGAGCAGGAAGCCTTTGATAAACTCATTGAGGGGATCGAGACCCTCTGGATGGGCGTGATCCAGACCTACGGCCCCTCGCTCTCGGTCGAGGCGGAAGGCTAGAATAACGCCGGAAAACAAGGGCGGAATGGACGGAATAACACTCGGGAAGCCGTGTCCTTGGGGTATGGATACCACAGGAGTGATCATGCCATGAAGAAGTTGAGATTGATGAGCTTGCTGTTTTTTGCCGCCATCATGCTGACGGGTTGCCATCGTGGACTGTATTCCGTGGGTTACGGCTATCGCTCCTCGTACCGGTCCCACGTTGATTATTATGACTATGGCCACCACGACAATTACACATATGCGATCGGTTATGGTGGCGATCACCATGATCGCGGCCATGATCGGCACCGAAGCGGCAGCCGGCGACGGGGCGATCATGATCGAGGCCATGATGGCGGGCGCAGAGGCGGCGGTCATCGCTGAGCGGTAGTCCATCCGCCTCAAAAAAGACGAGGTGGGCGCCTGGAGAAATATCTTCAGGGCGACTCGGTTGCTAAGATTCAAGCCAGACAACGGTTTGCCGCGGCATGTCTGTCGCGGTTTTTCCTCTGGCCTGGAGAGTTGCCACATGGCCAACACCGTACTCAGGACCAAATCCGCCTCGACATCCCATCATCTGCCCGCGAAAGTCTTTGAAGAACTTGAGATCGTCCGCGATCCGGGGAACCTTTTTCACCAGACGATAGAGCAGGTGCTTATTGCCGCGGACCTGGTCAAGCTCAAGCATCATCAGCAGATAATCCTCGCCCAACCCAAGAACGAGATCATGGTGCATTTTCCCGTCCTGATGGACGACGGACATCATCAACTCTTCAAGGGATATCGCGTCCAGCACAACAACACTCTGGGGCCCTACAAGGGAGGCATCCGCTATCACCCGGATGTCCACATCGACGACATCAAGGCGCTGGCGGTGCTGATGACCATGAAGTGCTCCCTGGTGCGGGTCCCTTTCGGCGGGGGCAAGGGTGGGGTGCGCTGCGATCCCCGGAAACTCAGCACCGATGAACTCAGGCGCCTGACCCGGCGCTTCTGTTCGGCCATCAGTAACCAGATCGGCCCGGACTACGATATTCCCGCCCCCGATGTGGGAACCAACGCCCAGATCATGGCCTGGTTCGCCGACACCTATCAGCAGATGATGCCCGAGCATACCCGCCAGGGCAACAATCGGATCGTGACCGGCAAGCCGGTGGAGTTGGGCGGGTCGGTGGGTAGAGAGAAGGCCACCGGGCAGGGGCTGGTGGATGTGCTGGTGGAAATGCTGCCCGAACTGGATATCGACATCAGTGACATGACGTTCAGCCTCATCGGGTTCGGCAACGTCGGGGGCTGGACGGGTCGCCTGTTGGAGGATCTTGGGGCCAAACTCGTTGCGGTGCTCGATCACTCGGGGGCGATCCACAACGACAAGGGTATTTCCTGTCATGACTTGACCGAGCATGTGGCCCAGACCGGAGCAGTGGGTGGTTTTTCCGAAGCCGCGGCGATATCGCAATCCGATTTCTACTCCATGTCGGTGGATGTGCTGGTTCCGGCTGCGATGGAGCAGATGATCACCGCCGAGAATGCGCTTCTCATAAACGCCAAGGTCGTGGCCGAGGGCGCCAATGCCCCGACCACCCCGGAAGGGGATAGCGTGCTGGAGGAGAGGGGGATCGAGGTCTTGCCCGCCATTCTCTGCAACGCCGGGGGCGTGACCGTCTCCTACTTCGAGTGGATGCAGAACAAATCGTCGCTCTACTGGACCGCGGAAGAGGTGGATGAACGCCTCAACCGGCACATGATCCTCGCCGCCCGTCGCGTCAAGCTCGCCCGCGTGAAGTACGAATGCGACATGCGCACCGCCAGCTACTGCGCCGCCCTGGAACAGATCGGCCGCGCCTATGACCTGACGGGGGTGTTTCCGTAAAGGTTCGAACAATCAACAGAGGAGTTTGAATGATGATGTACGTTCTGGGATTGATCTTCATGCTCTATCAGGAGAGTTCGCCGCCGCCGCAGGCTCAACCGGAGAGGGAGGGCGAATCGGCGCAGGAAATCCTTCAAAAAGTGGCGGAAGCCTATCGCGCACTCGATTCATACGACTCATTTACACTTTATGGGATCGACGCACCGGAAATGGAAGATATGGGAACACTCGCCTTGGACGGTCAGTATCTCTCGTTTCGAAGATCGGATGATCTATTGGCTCTCAGGCAGGAAGGTGGCATCGGGCTACGATGGGAAAAGGGCAAGCTTGCCTGTTGGCATTCAAGGACTGAGCAGCGTGTTCTTTACACGATTGAAGCTGAATCATTGTCATATTCCGAGATCGATAGGCTATGTTCGCGTATCCAGCCGAGGGTTTCATGGACGATTCCTCTCTTGTCGATGGAATTACCATTCCTGCTGGGCGAGGATTTGGAGGCGATCATTCCGAACGCGAGAATCTCGTACATTGATCGTGATCATCCCGAAATGGAAAGTTACAAGGAGATGGCGAGATTTCGAGGCATAGGCTCTGAGCCGGGTGATCCCGTTCCCATCCATGTCCTGAGACTGGAAAATGATCGATTCGACCTGCATCTGTTCATCCGCCAGGCAGATTTTCAAATCGTCGGATTCTTATTGAAAACGACGTTCGAGGGGTTCGGCGGTTGTACTGCGGAACCGATCATCGTGCGAGGGGGAACAATCATAGCTGAAAATCGAGTTCCAGCGATGAAATTAGTTACGCCGGAAGGGCATGTCGAGGAGCGTCTGGAGGGGGGCGTCCCGGCGTTGATTGAAACACTCGAGGACTGCTCGCGCAAATCGATGCAGGAGAGGAAAGGGGAACTGAGGGAACAGATCGAATCCATGCGTGAACAATTGGAAGCGATGGAAGAGAATCATTCCGATCGAGAGAGATACGAATGCCAACTCGAGCGGATGACGCGTTTTCTCGCCTCGCTTGATCGTGAAAACGAGCCATCGAATTAGTCTTCGCACGTCGCGGCTGAGTCGGAAGATCTTATGTGTCCATCGCCACCTTGATTTGCAAACTGAGTTCCTGTGCTGCCTCGTTGTCAAGAGTTCGAGCACTCCACTTGAGACCCAGCCCCGCATCGTCGAACTTCGGGATGATGTGAAAGTGAACGTGCATCACCACCTGGTGGGCGGCGGATCCGTTGTTCTGGAGCACGTTATATGCCGTGGCCCCGGTCGCCTGCATCACCGCCCGACACAAGCGGGGCAGAACGCGCCCGAGCGCGGCGGCGGATTCGTCGGAGAGTTCATGTAAATGCGCTTTGCATTCCTTGGGAATGAGAAGCGTATGGCCCCGGCTCAGGGGGCCGACATCGAGAAACGCCAGCACGTGCTCATCCTCATACACCTTGTGGCAGGGGATTTCGCCGTCGATGATCTTGCCGAAGATTGTCTTTTCATCGTTCATGTCTCGGTGCCTATTTTGGACTCTTCCTCGTCCGCCTCATGCTCCTTCCGGGGGTCGATCTGGAGATAGCGGCTCAGGTAATGAACGCCGATATAGAAGGGGATTGTGTCGAAAAGGGCCACCAGGAACTTGAAGGCGTAACCGGTGGCGATAAACAGCATCAGTTGTCCCCACAGTCCCTGGTCATCTTTGATGGGCAGGGCGTTTGCGTAAAAGTGGGTGATGAGAATGACCGCCACCGTATCCACGAATTGGCTGATGAGCGTGGAGCCGTTGTTACGCAGCCAGAGATGCCGTCCCTTGGTGATTTTCTTCAAGATGTGAAACAGCCAGACGTCGCAGAACTGGGCGGCGAGGTAGGCGACCATCGACGCGGTCACCGCCCCGAAGGTCAGGGCCTGGAGTTCGTAGAACACCGGCAGCCTGTTTGCAGCATCCCGCACGATCTCACCCGTGGCGGGGTCGATCGCCTCGAATCCGGGGAGCACGCCCCCCAGCCATAAGATGAACACCAGCCAGACATTCAGGATCAGGCCCACGAACACCACCCAGTTGGCCCGCTTGCGACCGTAGAACTCGCTGATGAAGTCCGTGCAGAGGAAAGTGATGGGGTAGGGCAGCACGCCCACCGCCGCCGCGAAGGTGATGTTGATTCCCCCCTCGGTGGTGAAGGTCGCAAAGTGGATGAAGCGGGTGATGCCCAGGATGTTGAGCATGGCGAGCGTGCCGAGGAAGATGCCCGCGAGGAGGAGAAACACCCGCTCCCGTCGCGCATGCAGGGGGGAGGCTTCGATGGGGTGGAGATTTTGGCGGTTCTTTACCGTGGCCATGGTCACAAGGATACGCCAGAGTCGATGCCATCCGCAATTCGCTGGCCGCGCGAGATAGGCATCCGTTACACTTCCTTCCAATGCAAGATCTCAATGCACTTCCCTTGCCGGAACTGTTCCGGGAGCTGACCCGGGGCGAAGCCCTCGCCAACCTGCTGGATGCCTCCTTAGCCGAGGATCTTGGAGACTCCGGCGATGTCACCACCGCCAGCATCATCACCCCGGCCCTGCTGGGGAAAGCCCGGGTTGTGGCGAGAAAGAGCGGCACAATGGCGGGGATCGAATTGGTCACCCATCTGCTGCATCGAATCCAGAATCCCCCCAAATTCGCACCACAGAAAACAGACGGCGAACCATTTCAGGCCGGTGACAGTCTGGGCACGTTCGCCGGCCGGCTCGATCGCATGCTGCTTATCGAGCGGACGATGCTGAATTTTCTCGGGCGACTTTCAGGTATCGCCACCCTTACGAAATCCTACGTTGCCGCCATCGCCGGCACAGAGGCTGTCATCTGCGACACCCGCAAGACCGCTCCGGGACTGCGAAACCTGGAGAAATACGCCGTCCGCTGCGGCGGGGGAACCCTGCACCGCCTCGGTTTGTTTGATGCCGCCCTGTATAAGGATAACCACCTGTCGCATCTGCCTCTCTCAAAGTGGAAGGAGAGCTTGATGCGGGCGATTGAAAAAGCCCGGGGCGCCCACGATCTGAAATTCGTCCAGGTCGAAGTGGACACGCTCGAACAGTTTCAGAAAGTGTTGTCCCTGAGCAACGGGTTCGTGGACATGATTCTGCTTGATAACATGCCTTCCGAAACCCTGGGCGAGGCGGTTTCATTGCGAAACAGCATGCGTCCGTCCATTCTGCTGGAAGCATCCGGGGGCGTGACACTTGAGAATGTGCGCACGATCGCGGAGACCGGGGTTGATCGCATCTCCGTCGGCGCGCTGACGCATACCGCACCCTTCCTTGATGTGGGGCTTGATCTCAGATGAGCTCCCCGCAGATTCCCGTGGAAGAGTGGCCGGACCGGCTCGAGAAAATCATCGCGGAGCGATGCACGCTCTTTCGGCGGGTCTTTTTGCTTCGTGAAACGGATTCCACTCAGGATGCCGCGCGCAGGATGAACGCCATCCCCGGCGATGTGTTCGTCGCCTGGAAGCAGACCGCGGGTCGGGGGAGATTCGGTCGGGCGTGGTCGAGCGACGAAGCGGGGATCGCCATGACGTTTGCGATAAAATCGGAACCTGCCGAACGCCTGGCCATCGCAATGGCGATCGGTGGCGCGAAGGCGGCCGAAAGCATCCTGGGCAGGGTTGTGGGCATCAAATGGCCGAACGACATCATCGTTGATGACAGGAAACTTGCGGGCATTCTGGTCGAGCAGTGCGGCGAACTAGCCCTCCCCGCCATCGGCTTGAATGTCACTCAGAGAACCTGGCCCGAGGAGCTGCAGGACAAAGCCATCAGCCTTCATCAACTCGGACTCGATATCGATCGCATCGTGGTCGCGGAGACGATCATCGAACACGTGGATCGCGCTCTGGGGCTGCCCGATGAAGACCTCATCGAGGGGTTTCTCTCACGCGATTATCTGAAGGGGCGGATGCTGCATCTGCGGAACGGCTCAGTGGAAGTGAGGGGCCGTCTTATCCGTATCGATCCCATGCAGGGAATGGCCATCCAGACCAGCCAGGAGGAGATCTGGCTTCCCGCCGCAACCACGACCGTCATCGATTTTGAATGAGGATGAGGCAACCGGAGTTTCCCGGATGATGGCTATTCAGTAAGCTAGCCGGTCTTGATGGGCAAGGTACGGTGTCGGCACGTGTTTTTCAATGGTGTTCTCCATGACCGATGAGACGATGAAATCTTTTTCCTGGCGGGCGCACCCGGCGAAGGAGCGTTTGACGCATACCACGGTGGCGCTGGTCATCATTCTCGCGTTCGCGGTCTTGGCGTATCAGGCTTTTGGAAGTCCGGGATGGGCGGGATTGTCGATTGTGGTGCTGGTGCTCGCTCTGAACCGATTTTTCTTTCCCAGTCGCTACACCATCGACGAGGAAGGGATCACCGCGAACTATCCGCTGAGAAAAGTCAGGATGCTCTGGAAGGATCTCAGGCGGTTCGTCCATGATCGACACGGAGGGTATCTCTCCACCCGGGCCCGGGCCTCGCGACTGGATGCCTATCAGGGGATGCACATTCTCTTTGACGACCAGCGCGACCGGATCATTGAAAGCATCGATCGATTTCTGGCCAGGGAGCGACACGCGTGAAAGGATTCAAGCACGCATTTGCCGTTGACCCTCCGGGTCCGGCTACACCGACTGCTCGGGAACAGCTACCCGTGGATTGGGTTTGCATTCAGATCGCCAAACGTCATCTGACCACGCCGGGATTGATTTTTTTGGAGATGTCGCGGCCCCTGAACTGGGTATTCGCCCAATCGATGCACGTTGCGCAGCCTTTTGTCTGGTCAATCGTGAGTCAGCTTGACTTCGAGGGGTACAAGCACTTTACCGGCTTCCTGGAACGACGGGGATCATTCGAGTACATCATGCGTCGAATTGAATTCTTCGAAGAGGAATTCGCCCGCCTGGAGAATGAGGGCGAGAGTATCGCAGACCATATTCGCTTGCACCTGCAAGCTGTTCGCGAAGCCTATTCTGCCGGGGAACAGCCTGACATTTCATACCACGAAAACTTGAAGGATACTGATGAATCAGATTGATCCGGACCAGGTACAGGTGATCCTTGCCACGGACTGTGGCAGCACCACCACCAAGGCGATTCTCATCCAGAAACTGGAAGGGGTGTATCGCCAGACCCATCGCGGCGAAGCCCCGACCACGGTCGAGGAACCATTCGCTGACGTGACGATGGGGGTCATCAACTCGGTGACGGAGGTGGAGGAGCTCTCCGGGCGAAAACTTGTCGATGAGAGCGGGCGAATCATCCAACCCGCTTCCGGCGATGAAGGCTGCGACATTTACATCTCCACGTCCTCTGCGGGCGGAGGATTGCAGATGATGGTGGCGGGGGTGGTGGCGGAGATGACCGCCGCCAGCGCCAAGCGGGCCGCCCTTGGGGCGGGAGCCATTGTCATGGATGTGATCTCCGCCAACGACAAACGGAAGCCCCACGAGCAGATCAATCGAATCCGCGAACTGCGCCCCGACATGATTCTCGTCTCCGGAGGGACCGACGGCGGCAACACCACCCAGGTGGTGCAGATCGCCGAACTCATCGCCCCCGCCAAGCCCCAGCCCCGATTCGGCAAGGAATTCACCATGCCCCTGATCTACGCGGGGAACAAGGACGCGGCCCCGCTGATCGAGAAGGTCTTCGACGAGTCCATCGACCTGTCGATCGTGCCCAATCTCAGGCCGAAGATGGAGATGGAGAACCTCGGCCCGGCCCGGGACATGATTCACGACATGTTTCTCGAGCACGTGATGGCCCACGCCCCGGGTTACGACAAGCTCATGGGTTGGACGGACGCCCCGATCATGCCCACCCCCGCCGCGGTGGGCAACATTCTCCAGCGCATTGCCAAGGACAAGAAGATCAACGTGGTGGGGGTGGACATCGGGGGAGCGACCACCGATGTCTTCAGCGTCTTCGACAAGACGTTTAATCGCACCGTCAGCGCAAACCTGGGGATGAGTTATTCGATCTCCAACGTCTGCGCCGAATCGGGGATGGAGAATATTCTCCGCTGGGTCCATTTCGACATGGACGAGCGCGAGCTGCGCAATCGCGTGAAGAACAAGATGATCCGTCCCACCACGATCCCGCAGTCCAAGGAGGCGCTGATCTTCGAGCAGGCGGTGGCCCGGGAGGCGTTGCGACTGGCGTACATCCAGCACAAGGAATTCGCCACCACGCTCAAGGGCGTCCAGCAGCAGCGCACCGTGGGCGACACCTTCAGCCAGGAAGCCGGCGGTCAGACGATCGTTGATAACATGAAGCTCAACCTGCTCGTCGCCTCGGGCGGCGTGCTCTCCCACGCGCCGCGGATGCACCAGACGGCGCTCTTGCTGGTGGACGCGTTTGAGCCGGAGGGCGTGACCCATCTCGCCAAGGATTCGATTTTCATGATGCCTCATCTGGGCGTGTTGGCGGAAGTGCATACCAAAGCCGCGGTCGAGGTGTTTGAAAAGGATTGTCTCATCTATCTCGGCACATGTGTGGCGGCCAAGGGACTTGGCAAACCCGACAAGCTGTGCTTCACCTTTACCCTTCGGGGCGACACCCTCAACGAATCCGGGGAAATGAATTTCGGCGATATTAGACTCCTGCCCCTCGGCCCGGAAGAGACCGCGACGATCACCTGCGAGCCGTCCCGGAATTTCGATCTCGGGGCCGGTCCCGGGAAAAAGATCGAACAAGAAGTGCGAGGCGGCACCGTTGGTCTCATCCTCGATGCCCGGGGCCGCCCCTTGCGCCTGCCAGTCGATCGCCCGGCCTGCCAGAAGGCCATTGCCAAATGGGTGGATGCCATTGGTCTTTATCCGGAGCCGGAGGAAGCACTCGTGTAAAGAAACTGTCGGCCGGTTCGGCGCGGCCTTCATCGTGTACAGGATCAAGTTTAATTCATCGGAAGCAAACACTGAATCATGGCCAAGGCATATACCCCAGGACTGAAGGTCACCAATCGCATCACCCATCGCTGTCGCCGCATTCTGCCCATCGATGGCGAGGTTCTGGTCGAGGTCGGCGATGAGGTCGGGGCCCGTGATATCGTCGCCCAGACCTTCATGCCCGGCGATGTCATCCCTGTCAATCTCGCGAATCTGCTCTCACTTCCGCCAGCCGATGTCACCGAATGCATGTTGAAGCAGAAGGGGGACAAGATCGAAATCGGCGACCCCCTCGCCCGGACCAAGGGGATTTTCGGGATGATGAAGAACACCTATGTCTCCCGACATGCAGGAACCATCGAAGCGGTCTCCGAGGTCACGGGGCAGATTATTCTGCGGGGTGAACCGATTCCCGTACAGATTGATGCCTATCTCGCCGGACGGGTGGTGGAGGTTTTGGAGAGCCAGGGCGTCGTCATTGAAGCGGATGTCTCTTTTGTTCAGGGCATATTCGGGATAGGAGGCGAAGCACACGGCAGAATGACGATGGCCTGCGAGCGTCACGATCAGGAACTGACCGCCGATCTCATCACTGAGGAAATGAATGACTGCGTCATCATCGGCGGGGCCAGAATGACATATGAGGCCATCAGCAAGGCCCGGGAAGTGGGTGCCGTCGCGGTGGTCAGCGGCGGAATGGACGATCAGGATTTGAAAGATTTCCTTGGATATGACCTCGGAGTGGCGATTACCGGGAATGAGGATGTGGGCCTGACGGTCATAGTGACGGAAGGTTTCGGAGAGATCGCCATGGCCGTTCGTACATTCAAACTGCTGAAATCCCGCGAGGGCGATATCGCGGCGGTCAATGGGGCCACCCAGATTCGGGCCGGGGTCATGAGGCCGGAGATCCTCATTCCCCTTTCGGAGGAGGAAAAGGCCCACGAGCAGGAATCCGGGCATTCGGAAGGATTGCTGGAAATCGGCCGGCCCGTTCGAATTATTCGTGATCCGTATTTCGGTATGATCGGCGAAGTGGGCGGATTACCCGCTGAACCCCAGACTCTCGATTCGGGATCAAAGGCCCGGGTACTTGAAGTCGCGCTCGATTCCGGGGAGAGTGTTGTCGTTCCCAGAGCCAACGTGGAACTGATCGAAGGGTAGTTCACATGAAGCACTCCCGCGTCTCACCATTGCGTTTGCTGTTCCTGCTGGCCTTGGTGTCGTCGCTTGCGAGCGCAACGCATGGCCAGGAAGCGGACGATGGCGTGGTGTCATCCCCACCCCGACCCCCGAGCAATCTCCGGGCGGTCGATTACCCCATGGACAAGGGGGAGAAGATCGACCTGACCTGGGATCTCTCACTCGACGATCCGGAAAATGTTTCAACCTATCTCGTCTATCGATCCCGGACGGACAAGGAAATCGAGAAGAAGATCGCAGATGACCGGAAGAAGTTCATTGACGCGGTAAAAACCGCGGCGACAGAGGGGCTTTTCGGCGAGGGATGGAAGGACCGTATGGCGGACCTGACGCAGGAGCAACTCACGCATGTTCGTGAAGTCAGAAGCCGGGCGGCGGAGCGGGCCGAGACTACGTTTTCCAGCGATCCGACCTCCGAGGACAATGTCTACAAGTTCTTAGGTACCGCCATGCCCGGGGAAAACGAGTTCGTCATTGACAAACTTGATGGGAAAAAGTCTTACACCTTCATGGTGAAAGCGGTGGGAACAGACCTCTCTCAGTCCGCAGGAGTGGTCACGGAAGTCGGATTGACGCCTGTCCTGCAATGGTTCGACGGCGAGTGGAACACCTCCGGGGGGCGATTCTGGCTCAGCATCATTATTCTTGTCTTTTGCGGGGCGGTCGTGTTCTGGATCCTCCGCGCCCGCAGCGGCAAGCCCATCCGGGTCCGCAAGATTGCCGGCCTCGAGGCGGTGGATGAGGCCGTGGGGCGGGCCACGGAGATGGGACGTCCCATCCTGTTCGTGCCCGGCATCCAGGACATGAACGACATTCAGACCATCGCCGCCATGACGATACTCTCGCACATTTCCAAGACCGCCGCGGAATACGACGCAAAGATCGAGGTTCCCACCGCCCGTTCGCTGGTGATGACTACCGCTCGTGAGACGGTGCAGGCGTCATATCTCACCGCGGGCAAACCCGACGCCTACAACCAGGATCTTATTTACTACGTCACCGACGAGCAGTTTGGTTTTGTCGCATATCTATCGGGCATGATGGTTCGCGAGAAACCTGCGGCATGCTTTTACATGGGGGCGTTCTACGCGGAGTCGCTCATTCTTGCCGAGACGGGCAATCATGTGGGGGCGATCCAGATCGCGGGAACTGCGATGCCCGCCCAACTCCCGTTCTTTGTGGCGGCGTGCGATTACACGCTCATCGGCGAGGAGTTTTTCGCCGCCTCAGCGT
The DNA here is from genome assembly GCA_022560875.1 of Planctomycetota bacterium. Taxonomy (GTDB): domain Bacteria; phylum Planctomycetota; class Phycisphaerae; order Phycisphaerales; family SM1A02; genus JADFSH01. Next base: position 26,913 of record JADFSH010000014.1, read on the forward strand.
ACCTCTCCGGTTCGCCGGAGGAGTTGGGCAGCCTCAAGGGCCAGGACGTGGGCAAGATCATCGTCGTCTTTCTCATGTTCATTGGTATCACTTTGTTCACACTTGCCGCACTGACGAGTGCCAATCCGGGGCTGAGCAGCATATTCAGGAACATGGGCGACTTTTTAAAGAATGTGATTCTCACGTAAAGGAAGCGATGGATGAAACGGACAGTCCCACTCATCATCACCTTTCTGGGAGGGGTGGTGCTCATCATCGCCTACTTCATTCCTTACACCCAGGCCTGGGGTGAAAAGGCGGCGGTGTTCTTTGACGTACTCGCCGCGATCGCTTTCGTTCTCGGCGGCGGCAACCTGCTCAAGAACCACCTCAAGAAGGTCTCTGATCGCGTCGCGGGCTGGGGCTATTCGGTGATCTGCCTGGTGGCGTTTCTCGTCACCCTCACCGTGGGGTTGGGCAAGATCGGCGTGAATCCCAATACCCAGTTCTCCAATTATGCATGGAGCGGAGTTTACGATCAGGTGGGCAGCCCCTTCTGGTGGCTGTATGAGTACGGCTTCAAGCCGCTGACGGCGACGATGTTTGCGATACTTGCGTTCTATGTAGCCTCGGCCGCATTCCGGGCCTTCCGGGCGAAGAATTTCGAGGCGATCCTGCTGCTGGGTACCGCGTTCATCATCCTGCTGGGGCGCACATACGCGGGCGTGGTCCTGACCGGATTCATCCCCGATGACAGTGCCTTCAGCGGGCTGAAGCTGGAGAACTTCACGGTCTACATCATGCAGGTGTTCAACACTGCGGGCAATCGCGCCATCATGATCGGCATCGCCCTCGGGGTGGCCTCAACCTCCCTGAAGGTTCTGCTGGGCGTCGATCGTTCCTACCTTGGATCGGGAGGGGACTGAGCCATGTATGAATTTCTGAAAAATCTCGATCGTCGCTGGGTGTTCCTGCTCATGTTGCTCTCCGTGGCTGTGCCGATCCTTCTCAATGCGAGGTTTCCCGAGAAGCCCACCGGGCTTGCCCGGGCGGTCTTCAACGAGATCGAAAAGCTCAACGAGGGCGACCCCGTCCTCCTCGCGTTCGACTTCGACCCCGCCAGCGAGGGCGAGCTGGGGCCGATGGCCACCGCCTTCGTCAGGCATTGTGCCGAGAAAAAACTCAAGATGTACTTCATGAGCCTCTGGCCGGTCGGTCCCCGCATGGTCGAGGATGCCCTCGATCGGGTGGTGCGTCCTGACTTTCCCGACCTGAAATACGGCGAGGACTGGGTCCAACTCGGCTACAAGTCCGGCTATGAGGCCGTGATCAAGGTCATCGTCACCGATCTCAAGCAGCTCTACACCACCGATCGCTTCGGGGCCTCCATCGACAGCATCCCTCTCATGGCGGATATCCAGAGCGTGCAGGATTTTTCGCTGGTGATCAACATCTCGGCGGGCTACGCGGGGACCAAGGAATGGGTCCAGTACGCCTCGACTCCCTATCCCGACATCATACTCGTGGCGGGCTGCACCGGCGTGCAGGCTCCATTGCTTTATCCCTACATCCCTGAGCAGTTGCCGGGGCTGCTGGGGGCGATCAAAGGTGCCGCTGAATACGAGATGCTGGTACTGGATAAGTACGGGGCGAGAGACGAGAACGGCGAACTCGACGAGCCGGGCAAGTACTTTGAGGGTATCCGCCGCATGGGGCCCCAGCTCATCGCCCACGTGCTGATGATTCTCCTGATCATCACCGGCAACATCATTTTCTTCATAGAACGCAATCGGGAGGGTTCGTCATGAATCGTGACACGATGACATGGACGATCATATTCGCCATCGGGCTGGCGCTGATCCTTATCCGCATCGTCACCTCCGGCGGACTGTTCGGCAAGGCATACGTCAAGGCAGTGCCGCGCGAATACGCCCAGGTCGCCGCCCCCGGCGAGGATGAGAATTGGATCGACGTCACCTCCGAGGAGGCGCTGGACTACGACCTGACGCAGATTCCCGCCGATGAGCGTATTACCTGGACCAGCTACAACCAGACCCACCCGATCGACTATGCCAACGCCATGGCCGCGGATCCGAACCAGAGCGTCTATCAGTTCAGCTTCTGGCGCACCTTCGGGATCTGGCTTTCGGCGTTCTTCACCCTGGCGATCTTCTCGTTCCTCTATAAGGACAATCCCTTCTACAAGATCGCCGAGTCGGTGGTGGTGGGGGTGTCGGCGGCGTACTGGATGGTGGTTGGTTTCTGGAGCGTGATCATTCCCAACCTCTTTGGCAAGATCTATCCTGAGAGCGTGCAGAGCTGGGCGATGCCCGGCCTGACGGGGGAGTCGGCCAAGCAGGACCTCTGGTACCTGATCCCACTGATACTGGGCGTGATGCTGCTGTGGCGACTGGCCCCCAAGGGTGCCTGGATCGCCCGCTGGCCGCTGGCCTTCATCATCGGCACCACCGCCGGCATGCGACTCATGGGCTTCCTCCACGGCGACTTCATCAGCCAGATCCGTAACAGCATCACGTCGATCTATGTCAAGACGGCTCAAATCGCCGCCGACGGCACGCCACTGCTGGACGCGGCTGGTCTGCCAGTCATGGGCTTTGATTTCTGGGAAAGCCTCCGCAGTATCATCATTATCATTGGCGTGCTGTCCTGTCTGGTGTATTTCTTCTTCTCCTTCGAGCACAAGGGGATCGTGGGCAAGGCGGCCAAGCTGGGGATCTGGTTCCTGATGATCACCTTCGGGGCTGCGTTCGGATTCACCGTCATGGGGCGTATCGCCCTCCTTGCCATCCGTCTGGAGTTCCTCTTCGACGACTGGCTGTGGCTGCTCGATCCCTCGGGCAAGCGCCTGGCTGATACTGTCGGATTGCTGATGCAGTCGTTTCCCATGTTGACCTGAACCTGGACGCAAAGCACAGAAGTCACGTCGTCAGAGTAGTTAAGGTTCATTTCGCCTCCAGGTTGGCTTGCCGAGACGAGAGGTGGCATTCGTTGACATCGCCCGTGAGCTTACTTACAGTGTGCCTTCCTCTTCGCCAGACAAAGAGTCGGCATCTGGGTTGACTCCGCGAGAACACTGTTTTCCACCTTGGAAAATCCCTCCTTATTTGGGTTTTCCGGAGCGTGGAAGGCGTTTTTTTGAGAAAGGACCATTGATGGCGGTTCCCGCATTTCGAACTTCCCCGGCCCGCAAACGAAAACGCCGCTCTCATCTGGCCCTTACACCCCAACAGACGGTACTCTGCCCGAACTGCGGCAATGCCAAGCAGCCTCATGTGGCGTGCGCGTCATGCGGATACGTGCGACCGGGGCTTCAAGTCAAAACTGACGGAGACGTGTAATCGATGCGTATAGGCATCGACGTGATGGGGGGGGATAATGCACCAGATGCCATTGTGGAAGGTGCCGTGGCTTCTGTGGGCCAGTTAGACGATAACGATGAACTCGTTCTGGTGGGTGACCAGAAAGTCATCGAAGCTGCTGCTCAGCGTATTCGGGCCGAAGGCGGTCGCGTCGATACCGTCGTGACGACCGAAGTCATCGGCATGGATGAGCACCCCGTCGAGGCCGTCCGAGGCAAGCCCGATTCCTCTATCGTGGTCCTCACCCGGCTGGCGGGTCGAAAAGCAGAGCAACCCCTTGACGCCATTGTTTCCGCAGGAAACACCGGAGCAAAGGTCTGCGCCGCTCAGATGTTCATGCGCCGGCTGCCCAACGTTCACCGCCCGGGAATCGCAGTGACCCTGCCGACATTTTCAGGCCCGGTGACGCTTATCGATGTGGGGGCGAACATTGAGCCGAGGCCCATGCACCTTATGCAATACGGCGTGATGGGCGAGATTTACGCCTCCCGTATCCGCGGGATCAGCAATCCCCGGATTGGCTTGATGAATGTGGGGGGTGAAGAAGCCAAGGGTACGGCGGATATGAAGGAAGCCCGTGACCTGCTCCGCGCCGTCGAAGGTTTGCAATTCATAGGCTATGTCGAAGGTCGGGGGGTTTTCGACGGCGAAGCTGATGTGGTCGTCACCGACGGGGTGGTGGGGAACGTCATGCTCAAGCTCGCGGAAGGACTTTCGGCGGGTATTTTCAAGGCCATCGCCCGGGAAATCGCCGGCATCGATAAAGAACTGGCCGAACGCTTCAAACCCATCATCAAAAAAATCTATGCAGATCACGACCATCACGCTTATGGCGGGGCACCATTGTTGGGCGTCAACGGTGTGTGCTTTATCTGTCACGGATCAAGTGAGCCTCGCACCATCATGAACGCCATCAGAGCCATACGAAGATTTGTGAAGTCGGGTGTCAACGAAAAGATCTCCGAGAAGCTCGGGGCGTTGGAAGAAGTCGCTGCATGAGTATCCTCCAGACGATTGGAGTGCGGATTGCCGGAGTGGGATCGGCGGTGCCTCCGCGCCGGTTGACGAATAAAGATCTCGAAAAGCTTATCGACACCTCCGATGAGTGGATCGTCAAGCGCACGGGTATCCACGAGCGTCGGGTTGTCGATCCTGAAACCGAGGGAACCTTCACCCTGGCTCGTGACGCACTGAAAGAAGCGCTCGACAACTCGGGCATGAAGGGGAGCGATCTGGACCTGGTCATTCTGGGGTCGGTGACGTCGGAGATGACGTGTCCATCGACCGCATGTCGCATCGTCGATGCCCTGGGGGCGGTTCCCGCTCCGGCCTTCGATCTCGTGGCGGCCTGTTCGGGATTTGTCTATTCGATCAACATCGCCGATTCCCTCATCCGGAGTGGACGCTTTCGCTGTGTCGGCGTGATTGGTTGCGATGCGATGAGCACCATGGTCGATTATTCCGAGCGATCGGTTTCGATTCTGTTCGGCGATGCGGCCGGAGCTGCCGTGCTTGTCGCTGATGAAGATCCAACCCTTGGTTGCCTGTATCAGTCGATGTACTCGGATGGAGGGTTGTGGAAATCGCTCTATGCCCCCCGACGTCCTCAGGAGGTTCATGAAAGTGACAAAGACAATCCCATCCGGCTGAACAACCTCCGCATGAACGGTCGCGAAGTGTATAAGTTCGCCGTCGTAAAATTCCAGGATGTCATTCGCGAAGCGCTGGAGGAAACAGGACTGACCGTGGATGACATCAGTCAGTTCGTCGTCCACCAGTCCAATACGCGTATTATCGACGCGGCCAAGGAACGCCTGGGCTTGCCCGATGAGAAGGTGTACATCAACATCGACCACTACGGCAATTCATCCGGCGGTTCCGTGGGGCTCTGTCTCGCACAGCTTTGGGAAGCGGGAAAGATCAAACGCGACGAGTATATCATGATGGTCGCCATTGGCGGGGGGATGACATGGTGCGCCAATATATGGAAAGTGTGAAAGACTGATGCGGAACGCCACTAGAAGCGTATCTCGCCGCCAAAGTACGGTCCCTTGAGGGTGATGTCCGTACTGAAGTTGCTGCTGTCGAGTTCAGCTTCGATCATCCGGTAGCCGGCAAAAATCCCGAAGCCATGGATTGGCTCCCAACTGATGGACACGTTGAGATCGAGGTAATTGACATCGATATTTTCAACGGTCAGGATGAGCCCGGAGATGTCGGCGTCGATCAGGAAATCACCCATCGGAATGGCGAAGTGAAGACCGGCAATGGGAATCGGAAGCTGCTCGTCGATCGAATCCGCTGCTGCCGCCAGAACATCGACAACGGTAGCCTTGATTTCGAAGAAATCGACGCCGAAGGACGTGCCGAATTCAAAACCGTGGTCCTCGATGTTGAACATCGAGATTCCGTATTGAATTTTGATGTTCTGGATATCGATGTCGGCATCGACGAGATCGCCCAGATTGACGTTGAGGTTGCCGAAGGTAAAGTCGCTGATTGTGTTCTGCAGGGCCGAGAGGTCGAGTGAGAAGCCGGAAACTCTCAGCACCGACCCTCCCAGATTTAACTGGATTTCGTAGGAGAACGTCGAATCGGTGTCATCGATTCCCAGATTGGTATCGAGATCCAGATTGGTGCCGAAACCGATGGCATCCTCTAGGCTGATGTTGCCGCCGAGATCGGGAATCCAAACCTGGGGGCGTAGACGGATGAGAAAATTGGACCGCCTTTTCAGATCATTCTCCCCGTCCTGTGCGCTTATCATTGAGAGGGCGAAACCGTCATAGTTTTGAACTGGAGAAAGAAGACTTTCCGAGAAGCTGCGCTCCGTCTCTTTCTCTTCGATTTCTGTCTGTTCCTGCCCATAGGCGGGAAAAACCAGGCACAAGATTGATATCGCTACTGGCCAGGTGAAAGGTACGGAATCTCTTGTCTTCATGGTTATTCCCTTGTCTGACTTTCCATCCAATCGAAGCCTCAGCCTCGTATTCTCCATCTGCATTGATCAAGGTTCTTCGGTCTGATTCTCGGGCGTGATTAATGCAATCAGTTATCGGAACCTCGATAAGGTTCGACGGTCGGCCTGACCATCGATACATTGGCCGATTCGTCTGATACGGAGTGCTGCATGGCTGTCAAAAAAGTTGTCATTCTCTGTCCCGGCCAGGGCGCCCAGGCGGTGGGCATGGGCTCTGACTGGGCTAACGCCAGTCCGGCGGCCAAGGCGGTTTTCGATGAAGCGGATGAGGTACTGGGCGATTCTCTCGGTGAATCACTCAGCACGATCTGCTTTTCCGGGCCGCCGGATCGACTCAATCAAACGGATGTCAGCCAACCGGCCATCTACACCTGCTCTGTGGCCAGTTACCGCGGGATCATCGAGCGGGAGGGGGATATGGCGATTGTGACGGCGGCAGGCTTGTCACTCGGCGAATACACGGCCCTGCACCTGGCGGGAGTTTTCGGATTCGCAGATGGTCTGCGTCTGGTCGCCCGACGCGGTCGGGTCATGCAGGAAGCCTGTGAAGCCTCCCAGAGCGGTATGGTCGCGCTCATCGGGGCTGACGAGCAACAGGCGAAAGAGGTATGCAAGCGAGGGTCAGTGGGGCAGGTACTCGTAGCCGCCAATTTCAACGCCCCTGGCCAAGTGGTCTTATCAGGCCATATTGAGGCATGTCATCGGGCCGTCTCAGTTGCATCTGAAATGGGCCTGCGAGCCACGATATTGACGGTTGCGGGGGCATTTCACTCACCTTTGATGCAGTCCGCAGCGGACAAAATGGCTGAAGCTCTGGCCGGAATTGCGTTCAACCCCCCGGATTTTCCCATCTGGTCGAATGTGACGGCCGAGCCTCATGATGCAGAGAATCCGGAACATATTAAGCATAAACTTGTCCAACAGATCGTGAGCCCAGTAAAATGGGCGCAATGCTGTTGTCAGCTTGTAACTGAAGAGGAACATGAGTATCACGAATTGGCTCCGGGTACTGTATTGCGGGGTTTGATGCGTCGAATAGACCGAAGCGTGAAAGTGAGTAGTCATGATGGACCGTAGAAAAAACGTATTGACAAAATGGTGCATGGTGATCGGGATGGGATTTCTGGGCTTCGCTTCCGTCGGATGTGGCGGCGAAGATCCAGTTGTGACGGCTCCCACCGTCCGTAGGGCTGTATCAGCACCTACCATGGCCGAACCGATTCAGAGTGTGGTTCCTGTCGCAGAGCTGATGGATCAACTCGGGATTGACAACCGTATTGTGTGGGATGAAGAAAAAGCCACGAACAGCACTCCGGCCCGGAAAGCGATTCTCGGCTTCTTTGATGCGTTTTCCCGTAGCGATCATCAATCCGTATCGGACATGCTTTCCCAGACGGATCGTTATGAGCTGGACCGGCTTGTCGAGTCAGGAGTATGGGGCCAATCGACGGATCGTATCACTGAGGTTTTGATCGAGACCGGGGAAAGCCCCGAAGGGTTCGAGTGTGTCATGGCAATTTTCGAGGTTGGCGATACGTACCAGCCTCAATTGTGGTATTACAGCGAGGAAGGCGACAACTACATTTTTGATGCAGTTTCGACCCCACCCGACATCATGAACAGGCTCTACGGATTGGACCCGATCGCCGTGTGGCATCAGATAATCCAGGAAGAGCATGAGCTTGCCAACCTGCTCGATGAGGATGTCAGTCCACTACAGATCGTACTCGACGATCGACCAAGTCGTGATAACGCTTCAGCAGGTATCGCCTCAGAAGGTCCGACCGCGAGACCGGACAGAGCACCTCCCGCCGCTCCGGTTCGATCTCCGTCACGGAGTGTCCCCGGGCCCACAAGGCCCGGCGGAAGTTGAATCCAGTTGTATCTATCTGAATTCTGGAAGTACAATCTCAGCCCGCATTGAGCGGGCTGTTTTCTATTGCAATGTCAGAGGGTGAATCATCGAGCAGCGAGTCGCCATCGTCACGGGAGCCAGTCGGGGGATCGGGAAGGCCATCGCGGTCCGCTTGGCGACAGACGGCCATATGGTGGTTCTCATCAGTCGATCTGCCGACGCTTTGGAAGAAGTCAAAAAGGAAATTGAAGAGAAGGGTCATACGGCTGAGGTTCGCGTCTGTGATGTAGGAGACGGTGATGCACTCAGAGCCTTGATCGAGGATGTGGCGTCAACCCATGGCCGGCTTGATATTCTGGTCAACAATGCCGGCATCACGCGTGATGGCCTTCTAATGCGTATGTCCGATGAGGATTTCGATACTGTTTTGAACGTCAATCTCCGGTCGATCTTCGTGGCCTGTCGGGCTGCCGCCAGACCGATGATGAGAGGACGCTTCGGACGGATTATCAATATTGGATCGGTGACCGGTTTGGTAGGAAATTCCGGCCAAGTCAACTACGCCGCGTCCAAAGCCGCTCTGGTGGGCCTGTCGAAATCGATAGCCAAAGAACTTGGCTCCAAAGGAGTTACATCAAATGTCGTTGCCCCGGGCTTCATCGAGACGGATATGACCGATAATCTCGGGTCGCAGATTTTGGAGGGGGTGACGAAAACCATACCGCTCCGACGACTCGGCAAACCGGAAGAAATCGCTTCCGTCGTATCCTTTTTGGCTTCCGAGGATTCTTCCTACCTGTCCGGGCAGGTCTTGGTGGTGGATGGGGGGCTGATCTGCTAGATTCTGGTAGGATCAGGGAGAGATTGATTCAAGTCCATTGGGGGCTTATATTGTCGGGCAATCTGAGTTCGTCAGTCAGGGAAAGTGTTCCTCAGGAGATTAAACGTGATTGAATCTGAAATCGAAGCCAAGATCATTGACATCGTTGCCGAGCAGATGGGTGTGGATAAAGCTGAAATCACCCGGGAAACCAGCTTTGCCAATGATCTCAATGCAGACAGCCTCGACACCGTTGAGCTGGTCATGGAGTTCGAGGACGAGTTTGAAACGTCAATCCCGGATGAGGAAGCCGAGAAGATTCAAACCGTCGGCCATGCCATCGAATACATCCTGAAAGCCAGCAATTCATGAGTCATCTCTTCTGGCTGATTGCTCGACGGGCGTGGGTGCCACGTGGGTGCCTGAATTGATGCCTCCGCAAGAGACGTTCTGCACATGAACGTAATTTTAAAGCGAAGAGTCGTGATTACCGGCCTGGGTGCATTGACTGATGTCGGTCACGATGTCCCATCCACCTGGGATTCGCTCCTGGCAGGACGCTCCGGCATTCGTACAGTCGCGGTGTTCGAGAACGATGACCAGTGGAGCACCAGCATTGCAGGCGAAGTGCGGGACTGGGATCCGACCTCCGTCATCGAGCGCCGTGATCTCAAAAGGCTCGATCGCGTCAGCCAGTTGGGTTTATATGCGGCAATCGAGGCAACCAATGACAGCCAGATCGATTTCACCTCCGGAGATCCCTATCGGAGGGGGGTGGTCATCGGCTCAGGAGTGGGGGGCATTCAGACGGTCGAGCAGGCCGATTATAAAATCTTCACGGTCGGGCCGAGGAAAGTCGGACCCTTTACCGTGCCGAAACTCATGGTCAACGCGCTGGCGGGAAACACTTCTATCCGTTTCAATCTCAGGGGCGTGAACAATGCTCCGGCCACGGCATGCGCGACCGGCGCCCATGCCCTGGGGATCGCCTATCGACACATCGAGCGCGGGGATGCGGAGGTGATTCTGGCGGGCGGCGCGGAAGCCGCGGTTTGTCCACTCTGTATGGCCTCTTTCTCCTCGATGAAGGCGCTATCCACCCGCAATGATGAGCCGATGAAAGCTTCCCGGCCCTTCGATCGCGATCGCGACGGTTTTGTCCTGGCGGAAGGGGCGGCAATACTCGTGCTGGAGGAACTTGAACACGCAAAAGCTCGAGGTGCGACAATTTACGCGGAGATCCTCGGTTATGGTTGCACCGGGGATGCGGGGCATATGGCCGCCCCGGATCCCCAGGGTATGGGCGCCCAAAAAGCCATGGAATTTGCTATTCGAGATGCCGGGTTGAATCTCGATCAGATCGATTTCATCAACGCACACGGCACATCCACGCCGCTCGGCGATGCCGCGGAGGTCTTGGCCGTCAAGAACCTCTTTGGTGAACACGCGTCGAAGCTGGCCATGTGCTCGACGAAATCAATGACCGGGCACACCTTGGGGGCGGCGGGGGGACTGGAATCGTTGGCCGTCGTTCTCTGCCTGCTCCATGGAGTCATGACTCCAACGATCAATCTTGATAACCCGGATGAAGGCTTCGATCTGGATTTTGTCGCCCATGAAGCCCGCGAGAAAACGCTTCACTACGCACTGAATAACTCATTCGGTTTTGGTGGCCACAACGTAAGCCTCTGTTTCGGAAGATACCGAGGGGACTGAATGCGTCGCGGGGGATATCCGCAACGCTAGAAGGGCAAACTCACTCCCAGATGTATGCTGAAGCTGTCTCGTCCCGGGTTGTTCTCAAAAAGATTCGCATTGGAGATGTGTTGCCAACCCACTGCTATGTTCAGCCTTAATTCGTATTCCATTGCCAGGGAGACTCCGATTGCCGCTTGGGGAACGAAGTTGAAGTGGGAGCCAGTGGTGGGAATTTTATGGGTCGTCCACAAGAGCCCTGCCCCGGATTCAAAGTAGACGGCCCAGGCAGTCTCATGAAGAAAATACCAGCGGAAGAGGAGATTGAAATTTCCCCCCGCGGCATTTTGACTATCCTGATTGATATAAACGCCATTGAACTCAGTGGAAATACTGAGATCATCGATGATGAAAAACTCCAAACCGAATCCGATCTCAGTGAGAGTGTTTATAGATTCATGCGTGGCGAACGCGCTTTGTATGGTCCAGCGATCCGCGCCTTGAGCGGCAAAACGCTGGATCTGAGTAATCTCCGGAACCTCAGGCTCATCCTGCAACACGCTCAGATTGAGTAGGGGAGAGGTATGAACGATCGAATCAAGCATCGAGATATCAGGCAGACGCAGAATCGGCTCTTGGGGCGATGGGCTTGCTTCGGGCGTGGTGGTGCTGAGTATCGCACAGAGCAGAGTCTCGGTCCTCACTGAGGCTTTCTCCCAAGGTTGACGATTTTGTTCGGGGGTATGGAAACAACCAGTTTAAAGAAACTGCCTCAAACGGCAAGCAATAACTATGTGAGAGGTCGGCGGGGAGTGAATTTTGACCGTGAAACGATTGCTTCCGGTGACCGATAATAGTGATCACGATTCACGCGATGTTCAGGAGCTACATAAAGTGTGATCAGTGTGTTCAGCATTCAATGCAGAGGTGCCGGTTAAACTGGCTGATGCGTGTGGGTATTTCACTTTTTGTGAGATTGTATTTGCACAGGGAGTTCAGATGGCGATGTTGCTTCTCCACAATTGACGTTGCTACGTAACTCGAAGCTTCATCAGGAAATGAATGTCGGAAGCGACGGTCAAAAATAGAATCCGCCGCCCGAACGCTCCGACACTTTCGGACGGCGGTACGCCACGACCCGAAGGTCGCGAATAGATGGATTATCGAACAGACATTCCACAGTAGTCGCCTTTGCTCCCTCGGGTCAATGCCAGATCGACACCTTCGTCATATTTTTGTAAGTGTTTTATTTTCAGTATGTTACGGTATTTTCCCAATAGTCGCCCCTACTCCCTCTCCGGGAAGTGGTCATAAAAGGCGATTTCGTGACTCGCATCGAGATCCGGTTCACCAGAACCCAAATTGCAGGGGCTGTCCCGTCTCGGCGCAGGCACGACACAGAGTCATTTCAATATTCCACGTATATGGGGATCAGGAGAGGAAAACGGGGGGGATCTGGAGCCTATCAACTTCTCTCTTGGGGTTCAGAACTTCTTCCTATCGTCGATTCTTGGGGGTTTACCCTGATTGAGGCTGTTTCCTGAAAGTAGGTGAGATGAATGGTTCTTGGGGAGGCCGCGACGCTCGATCTGGTTGAATTGTGGGAGAAAGAAGCCACTCTTGTCGGATTGGGGGATCATCTGTTCGTATTTCTGTCGAGCCCGATCCGCCGGTCATCTGGAAACCTGGTGCAAATATTGTTCATAAATACTTACCTGGATGAGATACAACGCAGCGCAGCCAAGCCGGGTGATCTCGCGACACAAGTGTTGTGACCGTGTTGTGCTATGCGTTCGCACGTTTTTGAGTTCTCTTCCCCGTAATAGCTCATTCGGGCAGCATCAGCCTGATCAGTTCCGCCACGTTGCTCATGGCTTGGGTGGAATGATTACGCAGTTCCAGGACCACCGGTAACAGGCTTGGGCGACACAGGAGTCTGCGCATGACGTATCCCCACCGCGTGCCGCCGGTGTCGTCCACCCATTGATCGATGTCTTCCGGAAGCAATGAGGAAAGATCATCGCTTACGCCCCGAACGATGCCCCACGTCCAGCCGAACTTGCGAGCGGCAATGGCAAATTCTACGGATTCCAGATCGATGAGCATGCCACCGGTTTCGTGATGCATGAGCTGTCGGGCGAGTCGGCCGCTGAGGGAGGCGTTGGTGGAGGTAATGATGATGTCTGTGTTTCCGTCCGGTTTCGCAATGCCTTTCAGTGTCGGGGACCAGTGCGTTTCGCCCGGTTCATCGACAACTTCCGTGATGACATGCGCGCTACCAGCCTCGCATTCGGCCGTCAGGGATCCCGCCAGACCGGCTAGTATCACCGGGGCGTTGTTGGATTTGCGATGTTGCGCCCAGAGGCAGATGCTGTCCGCTCCGGGGCCGCAGCAGACAATATCGTAATGTTCTTCCATACCCTCTTTCTGGAGCATCTGGCTTTCAAACTCCAGCGCGCAGAGGATAACCGGCCTATCAGATTTGAGTGGATCGGCCATAACCTAGAAGCCTAGCGTATTGTTGGAAAGTGTGGCAGGGGTGAACCGGTTTAGAAGTTCGCGTGAGGTCCAGTGAACAGCACCGTGTCCGGCGTCGTGAAACCCATCGTTTGCAGCGGTAGATCAGGGAATCTTTCCTGCACCTTCTCAGAGGTGATGAGGGTTGCCAGAAGCTCATCGGTCTGGCGGTCGTAGATCGAGTAGCGCGGACCGAGATCGGTACTGAAAATCATTAACAAATAGTTGCCATTCTCGATCGATCCGAGTGAGGTAAGCCCCTCATGAGGATTCGTGGAGAAGTGTCCCGCTTCGACTTGATTTCCGTGCTCGACATTTTCCGCAGCAGTGTCAGAGGGACTGAAGATGCTGGCCATGACGATGAACGCGAAACCAAGGGAAAGCCCGGCAACGAGTTTTTCGACGAGGGTGGATTTCTGCTTATTCATGCCGTTTCTATCGACCGGAAGGTGAGGGTGTGTGAGTCGATTTCTGGCTCCTGAGGCTTGTCCGGTCCGATGAAATGCCTACGATGCACGTCCATTGACCCTCGTTCGACCCCATCGTCTAGTCAGGTCCAGGACGTCAGGTTTTCATCCTGAAAACAGGGGTTCGAATCCCCTTGGGGTCGCTTTGCTTTGAGAAAGAGAAGAGCCTATCGGGTGCGATGGGCCGACTCGGCGAGTAGGTGGCAGGCTGATTGCAAACGTCCGGATAAAGCCCCGCGATGACGCGGGGCTCATGTCATTGATGGGGGGTTGACTGCGGTCGATCGAGTCCGGGATTAGCGGCCGGAACTGGCCACTTTGCTCCGCTGGAACCGACCTCGATCAGCCTTGACGAAGCGCGACTGCTTGCCGTTCTTCTTGATGTCGCGAATGATCGCACTGGAGAGCGTGGCCGCTGGCGTTTTGCCCTGCGTGGTCCACAAGCGACGCTTTAGGATCGCGTCGATCATCTCTCCACAACTCATCGAATTCGCCGCGTCGGCCAGGACACTCGCCGCGGCATCCAGAAGGTTCGTGCGTTTGCTATTGCCTTGTGATTCCTTCGTGGGGATCCCTTTTGATTTCGCCTTCCTCTTTGCCGTGGTAGTCGCTCGCCCATCGCTGGTCTTGGCTCGCTTGGACGGTGCCTTCTTCGTCGTAGTCTTTTTGGTCGCCATGTCGGGTCTCCTTTCGGTGGTCATGTGTTAAGCCCTGCGGCCGATCCGCCGAGCATCGGGACCACACAGGGGCATGGACTTGGCGACCAGGCAAGGGCATTTTGCTAGGAATCGGACAATTGAGGCAATGGGTGGGGATGGCAGGACGAAGCTGCGACACGATGGCACACGGGCCACGACGGGCCGACGTGTGTGTGCCGGTAGGACGGCAGGCAATGTGGAGCCAGATCAATGCCCGCGGTGTCGTGTGGCGACCCTGGCCACACTGGCTGCTGTCGGTGCATTCTTCGGTGATCGGCACCGCCTTCGCCGCATCAGCGGAACGACGACCTCGATGGACAGCGCCTCTCCCATGCCGTCGGTGAGGGTGGGTAGGCTACGAATCGTGATCGCGGCGCTGTCGTTCTCGCGATCGATCACGATACCCTGGACGCAGCGCCGGACGCTGGCCCGACGCTGATCGAGATCCGATCCGTTCAGCGTCGAATTCAGTCCCTTGGCGAACGCAATGGTCTCCCGAATGAGCGTCTTGAATTCCTGCTCCGACAGCGTCATTCGCTCCAGGGACTCCAGCTTGCCTTCCACCTGCTGACGTTCCGTCTCCAACTCGGCGAGTCGTCGATCCACCTGGACCCGATTCGCTGGCGAGAGGCTGTCGATCAGATTGCGTGTGATCGTGTCGATTTTTTTCCGTCTGGCCTCGAGCGATCGGCGCTGCTTTGTTGTGGCCTTGCGGTCCGCGCCGACCTGCTGCTCGATCATTGCCGCGATGATCGAGTTGGCCCTGTGGCCCCGCCCCCGGAATTGGGCATACGCGTCCAGAATCGCTTCGATGACGGCAGCCTCGAACTGTTCCTGGTCGATCGCGCCCAAGGTGCAGGTCGTTCGCCCGTGCCTGATGTAGCCCCCACAGGCGTAGTGGAAGCTCTTGATCCGTCGTCCCTGCTCATCTCGTTGCTTGGCATACCGTGTGTAGCCTTCGTACCGGCTTCCGCAATGAGAGCAGCTGATCAGGCCGGAGAGCAGGAATTTCGCACGCGGACCAGTCCATCCTCCATTGGGCGCACGATCGTTCACGTTCTGTCCAGTCCTCGGATTGATGCCGCGTTGGGCTTTCGATGACGGCTGCTGCTTGAGTAGCTGCTGGGCTCGCTCCCAAGTCCGTCGCTGCACGATGGCCTTGTGAGCATTACGGACCACAATCCAGTCAGATTCGTCGTTGGGCTCTAATCGACGTCCAACGACGCCCCTACGCTCCACTGCCTGTCCCTTGATGATTCGATGGAATCGAGCGTCGGTGCGCCGATTCCAGACCATGTCTCCGCTGTAAGCAGGATTGACGAGGATGGCCCGCACGGTGGTCAGTGACCATTTTCCGCTATAGTGCGATGCCCATTCCGGTCCGCGCGGCGAGGGGATGTCCTGCCGATTGAGCGCGTCGGCGATGGCCTTGAATCCCATCCGCTCCTTTACGTACATTTGAAAGATCAGCTTGACGGTCTCGATGCGTCTCTGCTCCCCGGGTTCCAGCTTGCACCGGTCGCGCCGGGAGACGGCCAGTGACTCCCCGCGCTCCAGCACTCGCACCGGCTTCCAATTTGCATCGAGCACCTGCTTTGAGCCGTCACGCATGTATCGCAAGACGAGAAGGAACTCTCCACTCCGACTCTCGTATCGGAGATCGTAGCCATAGGGTGGAGCACCGCCCATCCACCATCCCCCGCCGTCACCCGATTCAGATGACATCGTTCCGTTGGTGGCTTTGCTCACAAGGCCTCGAATCGTGACCTTTGACAGGTCCTTACTCTCCTCCCGGGCTTGCCACTGTTTGACCGGCCTCAGCAGGTCGTCGGTTCCGTCGCCGGTGAAGTTCTCGCTGACGTAGAGGATCTCGACGCCATGAGTCTTCAGGATGTGTCGGTAGTAGCCAGCCTCGTCATTGTCGACCCGGCCGAACCGCTTAACGTCGTAAACGATGATCTGGCCGAACTCGCAAGTCGAACGTTTCGCGTCTGAGATGAGAGTCTGGAACGCCTTGCGGCCCACCGTGGACGTGCCGCTGATGGCGTCATCCACGTAGAAACGCAAGAGCTTGAGTCCCTGCTCCTCGGCGTAGCGTTCGATGGAGTGTTTCTGATCGGGGATGGACTGTTCCTGGCGATCAGTCGATCGCCGGACGTAGCCCACGGCGGTGAACTCGCGGCCTCGTAGCTTGCCGCCCCGTGGCTTGTTGATGCTGTCGGCTCGTGCCATGGCTGGACCTCCACATTGCGTGCCCCGTGAGTAGGGCAGGGGCCCACAGGGGGTAAATTGTGGGCAACTCAGCCGCCCTGGCTCCCGGGGTCGTTGGCGTGTCGAGGTCATAGGGGCATGCTGTGCGCCGGATAGCAAGGCCGGTAGCGCTGGATTCTGGGGGATTTCGATCTCATGGCGCGCAGTTTGGATTGAGCTCTCGCCAAGCTTGGTCAGGGATTGATTCCCAGGTTTGCCGAGACCATCTGACTCTTAATCAGCGGGTCATAGGTTCGAGTCCTATACAGGGCACTCCAGAATCGGCCTTGACGATTCCGTCAGGGCCGATTTCATTTTTGACAGGACTCGAACCGGTATCGAATTGGGTAGGGTGCGCCAAAAGTGCGCCTAAAAACAGTGGGCGTGCCGTAGAGTGCTAGTGGTATTCTGGTGGTTAATGAACGGACGCAGTCCCGTTACTAGGGATATCCCCTTTGTCGAGAGTGTTGTCGAGTGCCTCTCGGAGAAGCTCGAGCATCACGGCATCAAGCACTGGCAGCCCCATCCCAAGGGATCGCCGGTAGCCTACCTTCTATAAGCATCGATCGCGCGGTCGCGTCCGCCGTCGTCGCGACTCGCAAATCTTCTGGAAGCATTGATTTATGAATCAATTGATGGCGAGTTCCGGACTAGCGACCTGTCCATGGCGAAAACTTCATCCGTCGTGTCGATAGACGTGTCCATGGCGAAAACTCCAGCTGGCGTGTCGATGAGCGGGGAGACATTGGACAGCTGGATTGTGGCGTCGTGAATTGTGGTTGAAGAGCATCCCCGCAAGCAGTGACGGTGTGGCGAGCGGTGTCAATCCGAGCGAAAACGCACGAGACTGCCACCAGAATAGACTGGCACAGTCACAGATGGATCTTCTCGTCAAGCCGCGCGCCGGTATCGGTGATGCAAACCACCAAGGATCGGTTCGGCAACGACATGGCCTTGCTCAAGTGCTTCGACAGCTCGGGGAAGTGGAGAGTTGTGATCCAAGGACTGGTGAGGACGCGCATTGTGGTAGTAGTTGATGTATTCCGAGAGGATCCGTACCAAATGCGCTTCGTTGAGGACGATGACATGGTCAAGACAATCTCGACGAATTGTACCGATCACACGTTCAACGAACGGATTCTGCCAGGGTGAACGAGGAGCGATTACGACCTCCTCGATTCCCATGTGCTTGAGCCGATGACGAAAGAGGTTGCCGTATATACCATCACGATCGCGAATCATGTACTTCGGAGCTTCGTCGAAGGGGAAGGCCTCGATGATCTGTTGTGCAGTCCATGACGCCGTCGGATGTGCGGAAACGTTGAAGTGAATCAATTTGCGCCGATCGTGTCGAAGCACGATGAAGCAGTAGAGCACTCGGAAGTCGATCGTGTGAACGTTGAAGAAATCGATCGCGGCGATGTCCTTCACGTGGTTCTTCAGGAATGACCGCCAAGTCTGGGACGGCGGCTTCTTGCTACGGATCCTGTACTTCCTGATCGTGGATTCGGCCACCTGTATACCCAGCAGAGCGAGCTCATCTCGAATACGTGGAACACCCCAGGTAGAGTTATCACGAGATATTCGCCGGATGAGTTCTCTGACCTCAAGCAAAACTTTCGGTCGCCCGGTTCGCTTCGGTCTGGAAAGCCATCGCCAGTAGAGACGAAAACCCAGCCTGTGCCATCTGACCACAGTTTCAGGCTTGACAATAACGAGGCATGATCGCCAGTCTGGCCAGAGTCGAAGAAGCCACGTCCACAAGATTCGATCGGACATGCGGAGACGTGGCCGCTTGCTTGTCCGTTGGAGTACTGAGAGCTGATGGCGGAGTGCCAGGATCTCAAGGTGAAGAGAGGAGCGGGGGAGCAGCAGCGACCGGAGAAACGTGACAATCAGCTTGAACATTAATCCAAGCTACGGACATCCGCCGCACAGACAAGCAAACGGAAGTCTCTGTACGATAAGGAGTATGGAGTTTTCGCCAGGGACAGGTGACGAGCCGAGGGCTACGTTGGCATCAGGCGGCGCACAACTACCGCGCTCACAATCTCGTCCTCCAATAAGAAAGACTCCTCCGACGCCGGCAATGTGAGCGAAAACCGGTAGTATTCTCATCGGCCTGTCACCGTCGATTCCGGTCATAAGCAAATGACTGGAACTTGCGTTGCCGGAGACGGGCGTTACACTCGTGCTCGGAAAGTCCGGCGGTTGAACCGGACGAAGGTCATATGGGATATGTACTCACAATCTGCGTGGGTACTAGCGTGAAGCATTAACTGACCCTTATTTGGGCCTCAACCATTCCGCACACGTCCCCCGGTCCAGTCGGCGGCGTCCTCGTGAGCGCGACGGTAGAACAGGTGGGACATACATAGGAGATCGAGGAATGAAGTCGAACAAGCGCAATATCGAGATCGAGTGTCGAGAAGTGTACGGCATGCAACAGGTTTGGATCGCTGGCAAGCAGCGGCCTTACTTCAAGGACAACGACGGCTACACGCTCTACGATGATGCCTACGCGCCGCCGTGCCGGACCCTTCAGGGGGCGGTCAAGCAGTATGAGGAAGGGTGTCCGACAACCACGCCGCAGCCGTCGGGCCGGATCCGCGAGGACTTCCTGGACCTGACGGACGACCAGCGCAACCGCCTAGCGGACGCTCTCAACCAGCTTTACAACTCCGGTCGCTACCCGGTGTATCCCGACACCCACGAGGCCGGGTGGTTCAACATCCACCGTGGTCCGGCGTTCCTCCCGTGGCATCGCTGGTATGTTCTGACTCTGGAGGAGGAGCTTCGGGCCATCGACAGTGAGATCACCATTCCGTACTGGGATTGGACCCGGAACGGCAACCAAGACCTGGACGCCGAGCCGTGGAAATCGTTCCTCGGTGGCCGCAGCAACACCGGCGGAAAGTTCGACCATTGGAGCTACACACGAGCCGCAAGTCCGGGAGCCACGTTGCCAAGCCTGGACGACATCATCGATGAGCTGCAGCGCACCACCTTCGTCGCCTACCGTGGAGAGGAGTTCGGAAGCCACGTTCCCGGCCA
>JADFSH010000092.1 GCA_022560875.1 Planctomycetota bacterium
GCCGACAACGTCCGCGATGTCGCCTTCGCCAGTTCCCGCAAATTCATCTGGGACGCCCAGGGCCACAATATCAACGGCAACGAGACGATGGCGATGTCCTATTACCCCAACGAGGGCGAACCCCTGTGGAGCCGCTATTCCACCCACGCCATCATTCACACCCTCAACGTGTATTCGCGTTACACCTTCGACTACCCCTACCCCATCGCCATCTCCGTCAACGGTCCCGTGGGCGGCATGGAATATCCCATGATCTGCTTCAACGGCCCGCGTCCCGAGGAAGATGGCACCTACACCCCGCGCAGCAAGTACGGCCTGATCTCCGTGGTCATCCACGAGGTCGGCCACAACTACTTCCCCATGATCGTCAACTCCGACGAGCGTCAGTGGACGTGGATGGACGAGGGCTTGAATACGTTCCTGCAGTATTTGTCCGAGCAGGAATGGGAGGATGAATATCCCTCGCGCCGGGGCGAGCCGAAAGACATCGTGGGCTACATGTCCAGCACCAACCAGGTGCCGATCATGACCAACTCCGAGTCTCTCTTGCAGTTCGGGCCCAATGCCTACGCCAAGCCCGCCACCGCCCTGAACATTCTCCGCGAGACGATCCTCGGACGCGAGTTGTTCGACTTCGCCTTCAAGGAGTATGCCCAGCGCTGGATGTTCAAGCGTCCCCAGCCTTCTGATCTTTTTCGCACCATGGAGGACGCTTCGGGCATCGACCTGGACTGGTTCTGGCGGGGCTGGTTCTACACCACCGACCACACGGACATCGCCATCGAGGGCGTGAGGCTGTATCAGATCGACACTGCCGATCCCTACGTGGAAAAATCATTCGCCCGGAACATGGATGCCGAGCAGCCGGTCACGAATTCCCGGGACCGCAATCGGGATCTCGAAAAACGGGCGAACGTCTACCCGGATCTCAAGGACTTCTACAACGAGCTGGATGAGTTCGAGGTCACGGAAAAGGACCGCCGCGAGTTCGAGCGGTTCATGGAGCGGCTGGAGGACGATGAGAAGGAACTTCTCAGCACGCCCCACAATTTCTACATCGTTGACCTGAACAACATCGGGGGGCTGGTGATGCCGGTGATCCTCGAAGTGCATTACGATGACAACACCGTCGAGGAAATCCGCATTCCCGCCGAGATCTGGCGATACAACAACGAAAAGGTCTCCAAGCTCATCATGACCGAGAAGGTGATCGAGTCGATCATCCTCGATCCCCGTCTGGAGACGGCGGATGTCGATCTCGACAACAACTTCTATCCGCCCCGCGTGGTCCCCTCGCGTTTCAAGCTCTTCAAGCAGCGTGATCGCAAGAACCTCATGCAGGAGGCGCGCGATGTCGAGGCGGGCAAGTTCGAGCTTGAGAAGGAAGAGGATGAGGAAGATTCCTCTCCCTGATCGGCGGTGATGGTGAAAATAAGATGGGGCAATAACGCGATGATCCGTCGAACGCTCATCATGGTGTTCGGGCTGGGGATGCTCTCACTCTTTGCCGGGCCAACGCTTGCGCTCCGTCACCCGTTCCACGTCACCATCGCCGAGGCCCAGGTCAATATCAATGAGCGCGGCAACAAGGTGCTGGAAGTCGCCCTGCGGGTCGAGCCGGATGAACTTGAAGCGGCCATCGAGCGGCGGATCGACGGGAAATTCAATCTGGAAACCGCGCCCGACGCGGACAAGCTGATCGTCGAATACCTCGATGATGTCTTCCGGGTCCGGCACCCGGCTGCGGACAAGAAGAGCAAGCCCAAACCCCTCAAGCCCTGCCCCCCCCGGAAGAAGGATGACGAAATCCCGCGATCCTCAACCCAACCCGCACGGACGCCTGACCAGGACAAGAAGAAAGACCCCTCCATCATCCACTGGATCGGCAAGGAAATCACGATCGAATACGCGTGGCTCTACTTCGAGATCTGCCTCCCCGAAAAAGGCGTCGCGGGCCTGGAGTTCAGCAACCGGATCTTCTTCGAACTAGAAGACACGCAGACCAACACCATCAACTTCGAGGAAGTCGGGCGAAAGACATCCCTCAGTTTCACGAGAGTCAAACCCTGGAAACGAGTGAAGTTCCCAAAACCTGATTCTCCCTGAGATCGTATCAGCAGGACATGATTTCTTTGATAGCTGAATTTAAAAAGGGGGTCTTCAGGATATCGTGTGGGTAGATTCGGCTGGCAGACGTTTCTGTTGGGGGGCTTCGCCGCCAGCCCCCCAAACCCCCTGGCTCCCCCGGAAGGCATGATGTGCGGGCGGCAGCAACGATCGAGTACTTGTTTACGAGGGCGACGCGGCTTTTCGGGCAGAGACGCCGCGACAATGCTCTGCATCGATGCTTCCGGTCGCGGCGTCAATGGGGACCCGGAAAGCCGCCTGGAGCCCGACCGGATTGAAAGCCTCCGGAATGATCTACCCACACAATATCCTGAAGACCCCATCATTGTTGGACGGACGAAGTCGTCACAGGAGCGTTGAGGTGAAAGGAAGGCGGTCCGAATATGATCTCGCGTATGGTTGTTTCTTGTTGTGCGGATTGATGGTGTTGATCATCAGCGCCATGAGTGCGATCCCGATGGACTCCGGTATTGCTGGAGGTCTTGGTTTCCTGGTGGCCATTCCTCTTTTCCTCACCTCATTGGTGGCAATGGTGTCCGGTCTCGTACTGAGCGTACGACTCTGGAAAGACCGGCCCCTCGTCATTCTCTCCGGGATGAGCATTCTGTTCATCGCGGAGTTTCTCACTGAGTATGGATCGACTGCATTCTACAACGCCGTTCCGGTCGTCTACGGGGTTGGAGTTGTCGCGATCTCTAGCGTGTGGTTTCTGGTCCTGAGAAGGAGGCAGCTTCCGCAGCTTTGAAGGAGTAAGGACGACGTCCAGTTCGGAAAACGTACCAGGTTTATTTTCCCAAGGGGTTTTGAGACAGCTTCTTAGCTGCGTCGGTGTCGTGATCGTGTGATCCCCAGCGCGGCCAGGCCCAGGAGCGTCAACGGCCCGGGAGTTGGAATCGTGGTGTATTCGTAGGTCAACGTTAACCCGAGATCGAGTCCGAGCGGTCTGGTAAATCCGTGAATGATGGAGACCTGTTCGTTCGGAACATCGATGATTGCAAGCATTCCCATTCCACCAGAGAGATCAATTGACAGGATCAGTAAGTCATCGCCTTCGAAATCTTCAAGTCGATCCGGCAGAATCGATGTATTTCGAAAGATCCACGATTGGTCAATATCGTATTCAAGAGAACCGAGTTGAGTGAAATCTTCTCCACTCATCGGTATGCCGTCGTTTGGAGCCAGCATACCGACATCGAAAGGGTTTGATCGAAAATGGAAAGCTAAAGTTCGACCCAAGAAAAAATCCTTGCCTTCAGAAGTAGTGAACTTCGACGAGAAAGTAGCAAAGAAATACATTTGCAAATTCGGAGTAGTGATCTCGTTCGGGCTTTGGTTTTCAGCGAATGTTTGGCCTTCGAGATGACCCGTGTAGCGAAGAGTGATTGAGAGTAGCTGCAAGCTCCCGTTGTGATTGTCGAATTCTTTGAAGTAAAATTGAATCGGACCACTGGGCAGATAATCCTGACCATGAAAAGACAATGACGCATGTTGCTCAATGAAATCAGCATGCGTCGGTGTGTTCAAGATCAACATGGCACAGACGCAGACAAACCATGGAAGGCGTGTTGAAGTAAACATCATTGATCCCCAAGTGGAATTGCCGATAGAAGAATCCCAAATGTTCCTTTGTTATCGGACGGATTGCCCGGTCCACTTGATAATCAGGGACAGTCACCATTAGCCTCCTGTCTCATCCCCCCTCCCCCCCATCCTTCAGAACATGCTTCATCAACCGGTCCATCATTCGATCGCGGAGAAACTGTTGGGCTTCGGTCAGTTCCGCCCGCAGCCTCAGCAGCGTCTCCCGGCCTTTTGACGAAAGCTCGGCAGGATCCTGGACCTCGTCCAGAAACGCCCGGGCCTGATACGTCACCTCCACGGCGACGTCCTTGGCCCGTTCCACCACCGTCTGCTCAAACTCCCCGAGCTTGCCGGCATGGTTCTCGCACAACTCACTGAAGGCGCGCCCGGTGTCGGAAACCGCCTTGTGGCAGGATGCCTTTTTCAGGGCGCCGGGCTTGGCGTGGAGTATGCGACTAATTTCTTCCTTGAGCTTCTGCATGCCGAGCAGAATGGCCGAACGAACTTTGAGCCATTTTTCCAGTTCGCGATTCTTCATCCACTGGGCGGATTCCTGACGGGAGATATCCTGCTGCAGATGCTCGATGTCTTTCTGGACACTCCCCGCCGAGAGTTTTCCCGCCACGGCAATGATCAGCGCCAACAGCGCCAGGGCCGCCCCGGTGCCGCCCACGACAAGAATGGTAATCTGTTCGGTATCCATAAGAATCCTCGTAAAATGCCCTCTATGCTGTCCTCAGACTCAGAAACCAGAATTGTCGCTCATGTCCTGCTGATGCTCTCAGGCCCATATTCATTGTAATACGCGATCCCTTCCAATGCTCGACACGAAATTATCAAAAAACGAGATGTCACCCTAATTGAGTGGAGTCGTCAAAGCTCCGCAGGCCGGATGTTTCGCATGGAGACGCGATTCGATATCATGCAACGTAGTACATTCCTGTGATAAGAGGCGTGTTTTCCCGCAGGTAGACCATCACCAGTTCAGGAGGAGATCCATGACCCGGCAATTCACCACGGTTCGAAGTTTCACTTCGGCATGCTCTCTGGCGGGTCTGATCGTGCTGTCAGTCTATGTGGCGGGTTGTGCATCGAAGCAGAAGGAGCCGCCACCGAAGCTCGATGCCGGGCGACTCCCCGACCCGCCGGAGGTACGCGATGTCACCCTGGTGAGGCCGGATTTCTACCGGGTCGGCGACAATGTGAACATCGTTCTGGATGCCGTCGGCGGTCAGATCCCCATCGTCTGGAGCATCACCGGTCTGCCCAGCGCATGGATGCGCACCACCGGCACGGAAGGACGCTTCTACAATCTTTCCGGACGATTGCCCCTGGGCTCTTCCGATAAAGGGCTCGATATCAAAATCACCCTCACCGACGGCAATGGCCAGCGTTCCAAGCCGCTGTCCATCCACATCAATGTCAAATCAAAGTCGTATAACTTTCAGCCGACGCTGATCTCCACTTCCGAAGGCGGGTTGTTGAAGGAATACTCCCTGCAACTCAGAAGCCTGCCGGACTGGGACGCGGATTATCCCGGCAGGGTGGAAATCTGGGTGGACACGACCGGGCTCGCCGGCTCCCCTTCCGATCAGAATAATAGCCGGGATGCCCCGAATACCATCCGGCTCTGGGATGCATCGGTCCGGGGGATGAACATGATCAACGTCGCGGTTGGCGACACCCAAACTTCAACCAACAAGGTCGATGACGGCGAGCTGTTTGTAATCAATAGTCCCCAGCAACGCCAGGCCATTGAGGATGGTGAACTGTACCTGACCATTCGCTCACGCACGAATCCCGGATTTCGGGTGCCGAAGATCCGCGTCACTGTTTATTGACAAAGGCGGATTTTATCGATGCGGCTATTTATCATGAGCAAGTTCTCTTGGCCTCTCAGGCCGGCCCAGTTAGATTGTCGGTACTGCAACAATCACCAATGCCCACCCGCACACGAGGAGACTGATCCATGGCGTCTGCTACCTTGACTGGTATTCTGGTCCATGACGTGATGACCGCCAGGCCCGTTGCGGTCTCGCCGACGATGACCATCCGTGAACTGGCCGAACTCCTCGACGCCAACGAGATTTCGGGCGTGCCGGTGGTTGACGGCCAGGATCGGGTGATCGGCGTGGTCTCCAAGACGGACTTGCTCCACCAGTGGATTCGGGGATCTGAGGTCAGTGATGGCGGGGACTATTCCGGAGCGGGAAGCTTCGCAAGCAGCGGGTCGTTTATCGAACTGCTCGAAGACGGCATTCGCGCCAATGAGATCGACCGTAATACCGACAAGACCATCGAGGAATTCATGTCGGTGGAACCAGTGACGGCGCATCCCGATGAATCCCTGGACGTGATCTCCCGACGCATGGTCAATGAGCGCGTTCATCGCGTCATCGTCGTGGATCAGGATTCGCGATTAGTCGGCATCGTCACCACCCTCGACATCCTCGATCATATTTCAGACTCGCCAAAGCGGGTGAGCCAAGGGAAACCCTGATAGAACAGCAGAAGGCCGCGGGTTTTTCCGTAACTTTGTGCTTATTGGCACTTTTGCACCAATACAGAACAATACATGCGTATGTTCACGGGGGGCCGGGGGGAAATCGAAGTCAGTGGTTCGGGATCTACGGGGGGTATCAGTTTTCATCCGCAACCTCTTCGACCCACACCGCCGGGACATCACGGTCGCGAACCAACTGGTTGAAGGCGGGAAGGTCGGAATCCATCAACTGCTTGAGTGAGGCCAGGAACGGTTTCATCCGCGACATCAAATCTTCATAGACGTTAAATGATGCTTCCGTCGGCGCGCCGTTGCTGCGACTGATCACCCCCGCGAGGGCCGCGAGTTTGTTGTTGAGCTTGATGGGGAAGTTCAGCGGATCCTGATTGCTCTTGGACTTGGTCTGGATGAGTTCCTCTTCAATGACGGTCAACTTTTTGATCAGGGCCTTGCCGGTCTCGATGATGGAATCCAGGCCGCCGATCTTCTTCGATCGCGCGTTCACGGCATTGATCTGCTTGCGTACATCGCGAATCCGGTTGATGGCGGTGTGGGCCTCGCTCAGACCGTCGCGGAGATTGCTCAGCAGGGCGAACTGGGCGTCATAATCGGCCTGGGTCGCATTGATCCGGGGATCGGCGAGGATCGTAAACGACTGTGTTTGCGTCCGGTCCCCCACGGACAGACGCACCTGGTATTCGCCGGGAGGGGCCTGGGGTCCGTCGATGTTTCCACCCCACATGACCGCTCCTTTTGTCTCGACGGCATCGGGGTAGCGCATGTTCCAACTGAACTTGTTCATGCCCGACTTCGCGGGCGTCTTGTCATCGGATTTATCCTCGTCGTCATCCTCGGCGTCGGCGTCATCATCATCTTTTTCATCGGATGCTTCATCTTCGTTGGCATCCTCCTTGCTCAGGGTGACTTTCTTCCCCTTGTAGGTTCGGATGGTATCGCCCCCGGTATCGAGGAATTCAAGGGTGATATCCGCTTCCAGATCATCCCCCAGCACATAAAACACATCCACGGTTTCGCTAAACGCCTTGTAGGTGATCGCGGGGACCATGAGATGCGTGCTGGATGCGAGCACGTTCTCCCGCATCTGCCGGATGGGGGCGAGATCACGAAGGATCCAGAACGACCGCCCCTGCGTGGCCGCCACCAGCTCATCGTCCTTGACCACGAGATCGGTGATCGGCACGACGGGAAGGTTCAGTTGCAACGACTGCCAGTTGTCGCCATCGTCGAATGAAATCCACATGCCGGTCTCCGTTCCCGCGTAGAGCAGGCCCCGGCGCACCGGGTCTTCGCGCACCACGCGAACGAACGCGGACTTGTCGATCCCCTCATCGAGACGTTTCCACGTCTTGCCGTAGTCGCTGGTCTTGAAGATGTACGGCGAGAAGTCGTCCATCTTGTAGCGGTTCACCGCGAGGTAGGCCCCGCCCTTTTCGTGGGGCGAGAGGTCGATCTGGCTCACCATTCCCCACTCGGGCATGTCGGGCGGGGTGATGTCGCTCCAGTTTCGGCCCCCGTCGCGGGTGATGTGAACCAGGCCGTCGTCCGAACCCGTCCAGATCACGCCCTCTTCGTGAATTGATTCCGCGGCGGCAAAGATCGTGCAGTAATACTCGACCGAGGTGTTGTCCTGGGTGATCGGCCCGCCGGATGACACCTGCTTGCTGGCGGTGTTCGTGGTCAGGTCGGCGCTGATCGCCTCCCAGGTCCGGCCCGCGTTGGTGGACTTGAACAGCATGTTGCCCGCGGTGTAGATGGTGTTGGAATCATGCGGCGAGAAAAATATCGGGAACGTCCACTGGAAGCGGTACTTCATGCCGTCCGCTCCCCACCCCATCGGATTTTCCGGCCAGACCATCACGTTGCTCGTGGTCCGGGTCGAGTGGTCGTAACGGGTGAGGAAACCGTCGTAACTTCCCGCGAAGATAATATCGGGATCGTCAGGCTTGACCGCGATGTAGCCGCTCTCGCCCCCGCCCACCGAATACCAGTCCCCGCCCATGCGGAACTGATCGGCGCGGCTGGAAACGGAGATCGTCGAGTTGTCCTGCTGCGCGCCATAGACGCGATAGGGAAACTGATCGTCCACGGTGACGTGATAGAACTGGGCCGTGGGCTGCATGTCCTGACGGGTCCAGCTCTTGCCGCCATCGAAGGAGATGTTCGCTCCCCCGTCGTTGGCCTCGATCATGTTCATGGAGTTGTCGGGGTTGATCCACATGTCGTGGTTGTCGCCATGCGGCACACGGATGCGGTTGTCGAACGTCTTGCCGCCATCGTCGGAGCGGAAGAAGCCCACGTTGAGCACGTACACCGAGTTCTCCTTTTCGGGGTCGGCGTAGATGTGGGTGTAGTACCATGCCCGCTGACGAAGTGATCGATCCTCGTTGGTGCGGGTCCAGGTCTTGCCCGCATCGTCGGTGCGAAAAACCCCGCCGTCTTCGGCTTCAATGATGGCCCAGACGCGATCGGGGTTGACGGGAGAGATGGCGATGCCGATCTTTCCCTTGACGCCCTTGGGCAGCCCCTCGGTGAGTTCCTCCCAGGTGTCGCCGCCATCGGTGGTCTTGTAGAGGCCGCTGCCGGGCCCGCCACTGTCGAGGCTGTACGGGCTGCGTTTGACCTGCCAGAAACCGGCGTACATCTCACGCGGGTTTTTGGGATTCATGGCGAGATCGACCGCCCCGGTGTTTTCATCGACAAACAGAATGCGCTCCCACAACTGCCCGCCGTCGGTGGAGCGATAGATGCCGCGCTCTTCGTTGGGGCCGAAGAGATGGCCGAGGGCGGCAACATAGACGAGGTCAGGATCCTTGGGATGAACCAATACCTTGCCGATCTGGCGGCTGTCCTGGAGCCCGATGTTCTCCCAGGTCTTGCCCGCATCGACGGACTTGTAGACGCCATCGCCATGCGAGAAGTTGCCGCGCGGGCAGCGTTCGCCCATGCCGACGTAGATGACATTGCTGTCGGAAGCGGCCACGGCAATCGAACCCACGGAGCCGGTCTTGAACGTGTCATCACCGAGGGGCTGCCAGGTGATGCCGGCGTTGGTGGTCTTCCATACCCCGCCGCCGGTCGCGCCCATGTAATAGGTTG
The DNA here is from genome assembly GCA_022560875.1 of Planctomycetota bacterium. Lineage (GTDB taxonomy): Bacteria > Planctomycetota > Phycisphaerae > Phycisphaerales > SM1A02 > JADFSH01. The sequence continues at coordinate 9,329 of JADFSH010000092.1, forward strand.
TGGGATCACCGACCACGCCGGTGCAGGCCGTGGCCCGTCCGCCCCGGGGAGGCCCGATGGCGGTCCACTCCATCGACTCGAAATATTTTTCATCGAATGCCGCGCTGCCGACCTCGGCGGTTTCGTTCGAGGCGGGGCTGGTTTCCGGCGAGGTCCATCCGGTCGCAATCGCCAGAGTCGTTATCGCCAGGCCGTTCGCTGCATACGCACAATAGTGTCGAGTCTTCATCTTTGGCCTCCACGCAATCAAGGGTTCAAATCACCATTTCCGGGCCGAGTAGCCTAGCACGGAAGCAGCGAAAATGCACGATTTTGAGGGACGTCGGAATCAAGAAACCGGGTAGATGAGGTCGATATGACGCTGTTCGGATAAGCAAAGCCAATTGTCAGAAAGGGGCTCTGGGTGATTAAAAAACAGGTTATTCGTGGGTCAAGGTGTTTCGGACTTTGCGTGATTGTGCTGCTCCTCAGCCTGCCTGGAAATGCATTCGCGCAATGCGATGTGATCCGGCTCAAGCCGCTGGTGCAATTGCCCGGCGATGCTTTCGGCACATCCGTTGACATTCAGGATGACAGAATCATCGTCGGAGCGTCATCGTGGTGGGCCGACGATGCTCGCACTGGATACGCCGACATCTTTCGTAAAATCAAGGGAGCGTGGCGTCATGAGGCGAGACTTTCTTCGCCGAGCGGTCATCCCGGGAACGCCTTCGGTCGCTCCGTACTGCTGGTCAAAGACCTCGCAATTATCACCGCCCCCCTTGACTTCGATGGGAGAGTAAACGTCTTCGCGTTGTATGTCTTCAAGCGAAGGGGCCATGAATGGAGACTACGCGAGAGACTTCTGTTCCCGGGTTTTTATGCATCAACAAGCCTGGCTTCAGATGGCCGTCGATTAGTGGTCGGATTTTTACTTCATACTGGGGGAACCTACGTATATCGGCTTCAAGGCAAGAAGCTGGTCTTCAAACAGGAGTTGACACCTACGGATCACCCGACTGGCTTCGGAGCGACTGCCGTGGCCATCGAAGGCGACCGGATCATTGTCGGTCATGCAAGTGACAGAACCAATGATGACAACCATATCGGATCGGCGTACATCTACCGATTCGATCCGACGATGAATTTGTATGTCCAAGAGGCAAAGTTGTTGCCGACGGGCCTTTATGGAACATGGGGGTTCGGCGACGCAGTCGGAATCGCTGGTGATGTCGCCATGGTCCAGCGGGAGGGATTAGTCCAACGCGATATACATATCTTTCAAGCCGTGGGAAATGAATGGAGCTTGAAACAAATCCTCATTGCCCCGAACCTCAAAGGATTTTCAACGGCACTGGTGATCAACAATTCCAGGGCGCTGCTTGCTTCGTTTCACTGTGAGCCAAGTGATCAGGTCAATGTCGAATGCATCCCCGGCATTTCATATACGTATCAACGCAATCCGGAGACCGATGATTGGCACCATGATTACCCGCTGCGAATCGATGAACAGTTTCCGGAAATCAATATCTTCAGCTTCAAGGTGCGAAGCATCGACATGGAAGGCGATGTGGCCGTCCTGGGTGCTCCGGAGACCAATCATCCCGTGCAAGGAGCCGGCGCTGCCTTCGTCTTCACCGGCCTGAACAGCCTCGATGAAAATTTCAACGATCGACCCGACGCCTGCGACATCCCCGGCGACGCATCGGGGGATGGCCTGGTCAATGTCAGCGACCTGCTGATCCTGCTTGGAACATGGGGGCCGTGCAACAACTGCCCTGCCGACTTCGATGCCGATGGGAATGTCGGTGTGTTGGACTTGATTACCCTATTGGGGAACTGGAACTGAGAGTTTCCGCAGGCTGGCGTATGCTAAATTCCCAATACGAACATGCCTTTGCAAGGCTGTATTACGCCGCGCGGGAATCGCTTTGGTTTTTTTTCAGTACCCGCTCAGTGCGACCTTTGATGTCGGCGAGGGTCGCGGACACCGTGTCCTGAGGGAGGTCGAGCACCATCTCGATTTCGTGAGGCGTCATCTCTTCGGCCCAATGCAGCATGAGCATTTTCCGCTTGTCGGGAGTGAAGGTGCTGACAAGTTCACTGACGCAATGGGGTATGGGGGTCTTCATGTCGAATAACTCAGTAGTTCGTTATCGTGTTCGAACAAGTCATGGTTTGATCAAAGCGTGAACATCAGTTCAGCTCCATCAGCGATGGGAAGGGATATCTCCAGAGCGACAAGCCCGCCGCAGCAGGTACTTCATTGCTACCGAACACATTTCGGGAGATGTCTATGGCATTCGTATAAAAAGCGAAGCTCCCCCGCCATTGATCCGGGGCGTGATGCAATTCCAGAACAAAGCTGATGGTGACGATGGGATCATCGGCTCGGTCATCCGACCCACAGAGCGGGGAGAGTCGTAATCCCATGCCGAAGGGTTGTATTCGCCTCTGCTTCATGAGGTTCCTTCACCGGGGAACGGAGCATCAGGGGGGGAATCCGGGGGGGGATCCGGGGGGGATCCGGGGGGTTGAACGAGAGGACAGAGAGGACAGGTCATACCATCGACCATGCTTTTGGAAAGGACGACATTTTCGGCAGAAATTATTGCCCTTCCCCCGGCCTCCCCCCGGCTTCCCCCGGCCTCCTCGGCCTCTGCGGCTCCCCCGGACCTTTCCCCGACCTCCATCCACTACCTCACCAGCCTGAAACCGCCCCAGAATGGGCAATGCGGCGTGTCTTCCCTCAAGCCATTCGCTGATCTCAAGCACGATGGCTGGAATCAGTGAAAAAGCGATATCATCCCGTCATGAAGCCGCGAGAGCTGCAGAATCTGGGGATCCCCAAAGGTAAGACCATGACATTGACCGTGAGGTTGATTGCTGAGGCTATGAGAGCCGGTCTTTCCAAATCGGAGTTGCGCCCGACACTGGTCAGGATCATCGCTTCGCCGAGCCATCACCTTGATGATCCTGATTTCGGCAGTCTTGCCCGGGCGTTGCTTCCGGAGAATCAACCTCGTGATGTATTCGTGGAACGCGACACGCCTGCCCCGTGGAAGCAATGGGGAAAGGATCTTGAGAAGCAGTCCGTCGAGCAGATGGTCAACGCCTGTCGCTTGCCGGTGGCGGTCGCGGGAGCCCTCATGCCCGATGCGCATCTGGGTTACGGCCTGCCCATCGGGGGCGTGCTCGCCACGGACAACGCAATCATTCCCTATGCGGTGGGGGTCGATATCGCCTGCCGCATGAAACTGACGGTGCTGGACCTCCCGGCTCAGACCGTAACGTCAGAACCGGATCGGCTCATCAATGCGATCGCAGCGGAAACCAGGTTCGGCATCGGATCGAACTTTACAAATCGCCGCGAGCATCAGGTCCTCGATGCCGACTGGTCTGTCAGCGAGATCACGAAGAACTGCAAGGACAAGGCGTGGGCCCAGCTCGGCACCTCCGGCTCGGGCAATCACTTCGTCGAGTTCGGCACCTTCACCGCTGATTGCGGCATTGAGGAATGCTTGGATTTCTGGATCTTCAGCGGCGGGCAGTGTGCCAATGTCGCTCCGGAGTTCCTCCCACTTGCTATCGATATGCTCCAGCGTTTCCGCATTCGCTGGTGGCTTTCGAATCAAGCTTCGCAGGTCAGTCTGAGTCTCCTCAATTCGGTTAACGGCGTCCTCGTGTGTCGGTGAGTCACGAAACTGATCAAGCAGATTCTTGTGAACGACGGGGGGCGTCTGTTTGACGTGTTCCTTCCACGCCTCTTCAACGATCGCCTCAGATTGTTCAGTCAGCTTTTTTACGGCACGGCACATCAGATTAAATGCCTGCCCCTTGGTAATATCCTGTGGTTCGTCCGTAAGTTGCTGACGCACGGAAGCGATACGTTCCGTAGCCTTGCTGCTATCCGGAAAACGGGAATCGCTCACAATTCCATGATCACGAAGGACATTAGCCGACGACATTGTCGCAACGAACGGTGTCTGCACTTCGTCAAGTTCGGCGGCACGCTTGTTTAAGGCGTCAGCTAAGGTCTGCTGCTGACGTGCCAGCGCAAGGTTCGACAAACGCTTGCTTACGGCTATGCACTTCTCTTGGAGAGTCATTCTGCAGCCCTTTCGTGCGCGTGAGACAGGATTGAACAGGGGCTTCGGTGCGTTTGAGGCTGAACGCGGAAGACAAACCGGGGCTATACCCAGACTTCTAGGATTACCGGGCATGGAAGCACAGAACTTCTTGAACATTGGCCAAATACTCGAGGAACAGCAACGAAGACAGGCACTTGAGCCGTTCGAGCGGTTACAGCTTGCCACTGGTCCTCTGGCTACGGCTATCAGTGGTGCTCCTCAAACGAGGGTAACTAC
>JADFSH010000221.1 GCA_022560875.1 Planctomycetota bacterium
AGGAGGGTGAACTTGACCGCGCGGAGTTCATCGAACGTCCAGCCTCTGCCGCCGCAGCCGGTGGTGATGGCCTCATCCCACACCATCGCAACCTTGTCGCGCAAACCTGCATCGGAAATATCCATGATGTTCGGAAACAGTTCGGCGATCTGCTTGGTGGTGTAAGTCACGTGTGATGCTCCTCAATCTGGTTTTCCCAATCCGTCCGGGTCAGGCCCATGACGATTTCACTCTCGAACGTCCCGTTCGCATAGAAGTTTTCCCGGAGCAGTCCTTCCCGCTGGAACCCCGCCTTCTCCAGCACCCGCACCGAGGCGTCATTCCACGAAAAACAATACGCGTACATGCGGCGGAGGATCGTTTTCTCAAACCCCCATTGTATCGCGAGCGTCAGGGCTTCGGTGGCATAGCCATTACCCCACCACCGCTTCCCGATGATGTAGCCGATCTCGGCGCGGCGGTGCTCATCCGATCCCTTGAAGGACAGGTTGCCGATGACATCACCTGCTTCCTTCAGGGTGATGACGAATATGACATGCTCGCCCAGAGCCTGAAGCTCCTGCTGCTCGGTGATCCACCTTGCCGCCTCTCCGGGGGGATAGGGACTGGGAATCATGCCGGTGGCCTTGGCCAGGTCCGGATCATCGCAGATCACCTGAAAAGCCTCGGCATCGGAAAGCGACAAACCCCGAAGCAGCAGGCGAGGTGATTCAAGTTGGGGTAGCTCAGCGGGAAACACCCTAAGGAAGATCCCGGGCCGGATGGCCATCGTAGGAATGATCAACCGGGTCGATCTTGCGCATGGGTTTCTGGCGGGTTTTTTCCTCGTTGACATGCGCCACCAACCCCGCGGTGCGGGCGATCATGAACATGCCGTTCATGACTTCGTAATCGAAACCGAGATCGGCAAGCAAAGCCCCGATCGCGCCATCGACGTTGATGGGAAGACGCTTGCCCGAGGAAGCGAAGACCCGCTCCACCGCCAGGGCCGCTTCGACATACGGGCCGCACACCCCCGCTTCATCGGCCAGTTCAAAGAGCCGCGCTGTCCGGGGGTCATCGGTATGGATGCGATGGCCGAAGCCGCTCATACGCTGTCCCGACGCTTTCATCTCCGCCAGCACCGTCTCGATCACGTCATCCAAGCCGCTGCCGGTTTCATGGACTCTGGTGATGATGAGGGTGAGTTGGCGGGCGCAGTTCTCGATCGCCCCGCCGTGTGATTCGTTGATCGACATGATCCCCGCCGCGACCGAAGCGCTGAGGGAAGCCCCGGTGGAGGCGACGGTCCGGGCGGCAAGGGCCGAAGGAGGCGTGGCCCCGTGGTCGATACTGGAAACAAGAATCGCATCCATCAACCGCCCGATTTTTTCATCGGGAAGCTCGCCCCGGAGAATCAGATACACCGCGGCCCCGAAGCTGACGTTGCCCATCAACCGGGCGATGTCATATCCCCGCACCGCCACGCGGTTGGGCTGGATGTCGGTGATCTCGGTCGTCCATGAATTGGGATTGGTTTTCGTCTCGCTCATGAGAGTGCAGTTTCCCCGGCCTTGGCGAGTCGGGCAAGTACCTCGACCGTTGCCTGAGGCAGATCGCCGAAATCCGGCACGACCGTGGCCCCGGCGTTACGAAGCGCCGCGACCTTGCCCGCGTGGGTGCCTCGATTGCCTTCGATGATCGCCCCGGCATGGCTGAAGCGGGTGCCCTCCTTCGCGGCCTTCCCGCCGATGTAGGCAATGACGGGCTTGGTGACCGCGCCGGATGACATCAACTCCGCCAGACGCTCTTCCTGGGAGCCGCCGATCTCGCCGAATATGACGATGGCATCGGTTTCCGAGTCGGCTTCAAACATCAGGGCGATCTCGGGGATGGGCAGGCCGATGACCGAATCGCCCCCGACATGGACCAGCGTGCTGAGGGCAATGCCCGCCTGGCTGAGGTAGTAGCCGCAGGAACTGGTCATGCCGCCGGAGCGGGAGATGATTCCCACCGTGCCGCGACTGTCTTCACTTCCGGGGGCCTTGAACCATTGACGGGCCGATTCGGCCTTGCCTCCGATCATGCCCAGCACGCCCTTGCCGGGGCTGATGATGCCGAGGGTGTTGGGCCCGATGAAATGCGCATCGTGCGCTTTCGCAACCGCAGCAATCTCCATGGCATCCCAGAGCGGCACGCGATCGGGCACCAGCACAATAAGCTTGATCCCCGCTTCGATCGCTTCGATCGCCGCGACCTTGACCAGACGCGCGGGAACGAAGACCACGGAGATATCAATCTCACCACCGGAAGCCTCAACCGCCTGGCTTACCTTGTCATACACCGGAACACCCTCGACATCCTGCCCCCCTTTTCCGGGGGTGCAGCCGGCGACGACGTTGGTGCCGAACTCGCGCATGAGCTTCGTGCGGGCCCGGCCTTCGCGTCCGGTGATGCCCTGGATGAGGACTTTCTTGTATTGGTCGATGATGATGGACATGAAGAATATCTATTACCACAGAGTCACGGAGGACACAGAGAAGAAGGAAGGGTTGGGCTTGGGTATGAAGTGTAAAGTTGAAAGTGTAGAGTCGGATATCCGCCGGGGCGGGTTGAAAGATGCGGTTCCGCCGGTGGCGTATCAGTCGATGAGGATGGGCATTATAGCCGCTCTGAATGCGTTCACTGCGGCAGAGTATTCACGAATTCCATAAATGTTGGATCGTCACGGACGCGGTCGAAGTCTTCATCGTTCACGATTTTCAGACGTGACGGAGCGGGATGATACTCAGCCCATACTCGCAGACGCGTGATTGTTGCATCCACGTCGCCACGTAACGCCTCAACACATGCGAGGTTGTACAGCGCCTCATGCTTGTCCGGCTTGATCCTCACCGCGTCGGCGTACTTCTCGCACGCCTGGGTGAAGAGCGCATCCGCCTCGGC
>JADFSH010000015.1 GCA_022560875.1 Planctomycetota bacterium
CGGATATATGGGGCGGGATTCGGAATCACAAAAAAACGCCCGGTCAGAAACCGGGCGAAGAAATCACTCACGACACCTTGCACCACTCTCAGGGACATGGCCCCCAGGCAGCAAGGAGGGCGAGCAGGTCCGTCACATTGACTGTGCCGTCTCCCCCGTCAGCCATATCACAGGAGCCAGACTGACCCCATTGCGCAAGTAAAGCCAAAAGGTCCGTCACATTGACGAAGCCATCCCCACCATCTGCACAATCAGCGGGGCAAGGCGGCGGACAGGCGGAATCCGGAGTGCCGTCGCCGGCGCAGAGCGTATCTTCGAGCCAGACATTGGTGGCAGTCTGCGTACAGAACGCTTCTGTCACGTCAGGCAGGCAGAAACCAGTTTCAAAACAGCAGGCACCCTTGGGAATACAAATGTCGACTGTGCCGCAATCAGAACCGAGACCTTTCCAGGAGCCACCGGCATTCGAGCAATCAGAACTGGTGAGTGAGAAGCATCCTGTACCGACGCAGCACGCCCCGAGACCTTGCAAATTACAGGGATCACCAGCAAAACAGTCAAAGCCATTTCCGATCGATCCGAGCCAGGTGCCGGACACAAGGTTGCATAAGGCCTGGGTGGTATTCGAGCATAAGGCCGGCCCCTGCGTGCAGCAGGCACCTACGAGTTCTGTGCATCCTGCGCCTGCGCAGTCCGTGGCAGGCCCTTGGAATTCGCCCTGACTGATCGTGCAATCACTCGGCGACATGACCGCACAGCTTCCATCCGGCAGGCAGCACGCACCATCCGCAACCGCACACTCGATGATGGCCCGCATGATGACATTGCCGCTGCTGGGGAAGAAACATGTATCCAATCCAAAGGGCGGACCGAAGACGCCATTGCTACATGGCGTGCAGCCCAACGCATCATGGGGAATGAAGGGGCCGGTATAAACGGAGCAGATTGCGCAACCCCCTGTACAACCATTCGTACACCAATCATCACCCCACTCAAAAGAGATCACGAATTTCTGTCCAGCGGTGACTGGAACCCGCATGGCGAGGGTCTGATTCTCGTCCAAAAACCCAAAACGATGGGGGGTGGCAACGCTCGGTGAGACGGTCAGGACCGGGCCGATCAAGATGGCATCGCCAATACCGGGCTGCTGGAGTGCCGTGAAACTGCGATTCAGGCCACCTATGCCATCGCAGGAACCAAACTCAAACAAGCCGAGCGACTGTTCGACGCTCTGGCCAAAGTACCCGTTACCGCTGGCAACGAGAATGTCGATCGCCACGATGAAGCCATCGCATGGTGATGTCAGGTAGACTAGCTGCTCTTCTTGGAAATTGAATGCCCCCAATAACCCGAGCGTGCCTGAGAAACCTTCCATATCATCCGGAAGTTGGTCATTTTTTACGACGATCAGAGCCTGTCCCAGTGCAGACTCAGCCGTCAACAAGAGGATCAACAATGTGCCAATGGCAACGGGCGTGATGCGGAATTTCATGATGCTCTCCAAATCCTGGCCCGGATACTTACCTTCCAAATATGCATTTGCTATCTTCTGAAAACCGGCATCCCATATCCGGTCAGGGGTATTCTGGCGAAAAAAACAGTATTTGTCCAATAAAATCGACTCAGAAAACGTCGTAATTGCCTTTCCTGAATAGATTTACGATGCTCGCTCTCATTCGGTTCCAAATAAGGGCTGGATCTGTCATCGATGAATTTCCCCAATTCCGGGGCATTTCCGGCCAAATGATGGCGATAATCGCAACTGGTTGGCACAATTTCATCCGTCAATTATTATTATTTGGAAATTTTGTCTCGAATCCGGTCCAGAATCTCCTCCGGCTCCGCCATACGCCCCACCCCGATAGTACGGCAGGCCTGCCAGCCTTCGCCTGGCTCGATGATCTCAAACCCGTCCTCGCGGAGCTGAGCGAGGTTTCGACGGGTCGCAGGCTGATTGAGCATGATCTCGTTCATGGTCGGAGCGAGCAGAATTGGCTGGCGCTTCAGGTCTATCGCTGATGCAACCAGGCTTACGACATCGTCGGTCCTGCCCGTCGCGAGTTTGGCGAGCATATCCATGCTACAGGGAGCGATGAGCATCAGATCCGCCTCCCGGGCCAGGGAGATGTGCTGAGGATCCTGGGACTCGACATGCTCCCACTGGCTGGTGAACGTATGGCGACCCGAAAGGGCCTGGAAAGTGAGCGGCGTGACAAATCGGGTCGCCGCGTCGGTCATGACCACCGTCACTTCCGCCCCGGCTTGGGCCAGATGGCTCACGACCGTCGCCACTTTATAACAGGCAATACCGCCACTCAGACCGATGATGATTCTTCGGCCTTGAAGTTCAACCGGGGTTACTGATGATTGTGACACGGCTTCACAGCCCGCACCGGGACCACGATATCAGGATGATTTCGCCTTCAATCGTTCTGCCGGCGTTATGTAATGGGTCTCGGAGAAATCCGCAGTAATCTTATCCTGCATAATCTCCTCAATGACGATCTCCAGATCGGTGCGGCCTTCTCGCTCGACCAGCGGCCGGGCGCCATCGATGAGCAACTCCTTGAGCCGTTTTTGGATCAACGCGGTCAGCTTGAAGCGGCCGCCCATCTTGTTGACGATCTCATCGCTTTTGAGCGCTTCAATCATGGTGTCATTTTGCCTCTTATTGGGGTGAAGCCGACCCCCAGACCAGAATTGGGGGTATATGGATCGAATCGCGTACTATAGTCCCAACAGAGCGGATCGTCGAGCCAGATCATTCACCACAATTTCCGGGCTGATCCGATTGAACAGGCCCACCGGAATGAGCCAGAAAACCCTGACGGGTACTGATGACCCCCCTGCCACCCCACGATCAGGCAAGCTTCTCCGCCCACTGAGCCGGGTATGTATCCTGCTCTTGACCATTCTCATTATTTTCTGGGCGACAGGCTGTATGGAACGGCTATTTTATCATCCGACCTCAGGTCCGACTCCGCCTCCTGCCGATCACCCGGGAGCCGAATCGATCCAATTCTCCTCCTCAGATGGCACCAAGCTCTCCGGATGGTTCATTCCCGCCTGGCCCGATGCCGCTCGCACCAATCCTCCTCCGACGATACTCCACATCCACGGCAATGCAGGAAACATCGAATCCCATATCTGGTTCACAGAATACCTCCCCCCAAACGGTTTCAATCTGTTCATCTTCGACTTTCGCGGATATGGCGAGAGTGAAGGACGGGCGATCCGACGTGATGATTTGATCGCCGACTCTCATGCCGCCCTTGGCATCCTGCTCGTACGCAGTGATGTCGATCCTGATCGTATTGGCTTGTACGCTCAGTCGCTGGGTGGGGCGATTGGGCTGAATCTCATGGCCGACCGCCCGGAAATTTCAGTCGGCGTCATTGAGTCGAGCTTCACCAGTTGGAGAGAGGTCGCGGCCTCGGCGGTGGGCGGTGATCAACCGGGCTGGTTTGCCAGGTTGCTCGCATCTGTCCTGATCCCTGATCATCATCGGCCGATCGATGCTGTAAGTCGGATCGACCGCCCCCTGCTTCTCCTGCAGGGGACCGATGATGAAATCGTACCCTTCAGCCACGGACAGCGGCTCGCCGAAGCCAGCGTCGATCACTCAACCTTTCACGGCCTGACCGGGGGCCGGCACAATTCCCTTCGCGACTCGCACCCCGAAATCGAGACGCTCATCATCAATTTCTTCAAGCAGCACCTGGAAGTGATGGAAATTCAGCCGTAAGAAATTTGAGCGTTTCATTCAGCAGGCTACACTCCCGCTTCCCCTTTGATTGCTCACACAAGCAGGCACACCATGCCCGAACCGTCGGCTTCAAAATCACCAATTACTCTCTCTCAGCGATTTCAATCACTGCGGATCAAGCTCGGTTTCGAGCACGACTGGTATCTCCTGCTCATCGCCGCCCTCATCGGCCTGGTCATGAGCGGCGTGGCGATCCTGTTCATCTATCCGCTGCGTCTGATCGAGGAATGGTCGAAGGGTGCTGATATCTCGGTTATGTACTGGCTGGTCCCCATTGTCCCCCTCCTCGGCGCGACGCTGGCGGGCGTGGTGCACTATCTCATGGTCGGACATGGTGAAGGGCCGGGGGTGACCAAAGTCATGTACGCCATTCACCGGAGAAAATCCTACATCCCTCTCTCCATCGGTTTCAGAAAATGGGCTGCTTCATGGCTCACCATCGGTTCGGGAGGATCAGCCGGTGCCGAAGGCCCCATCATCACCATTGGGGCCACGATCGGGTCGAATATCGCCCGCCTCTTCAACTCCAATCCCAAGAACTCCGCGACCCTCCTCGGATGCGGGGCGGCGGCAGGCCTGGCTTCGGTTTTCAACGCCCCGATTGCGGGCGTCTTCTTTGTCATGGAAATTCTCCTCCGTGATTTTTCCCTCCGCACATTCACCCCCATTGTGGTGGCGAGCGTCATCGGTACCGCGTTCACCAATGCCGTCCTGGGAGATAAGGCCCTGTTCGCCACCAGCGGTGAACTCAGCGTCGGGACTTTCACGTGGATGGAGATCCCCAACTACCTTTTGCTCGGACTGATATGCGGCGTCGTGGCAACTCTGTTTATCAAGAGCTTTTACTTTACAGAAAAACGGTTCGCCCGATTGAATGTGCATCCTGTTTTCCGACCGACTATCGGTGCGGCACTCTTAGGCGTGCTTGGAATCGCATATCTCATGATTATGAGGCCCAGTCATGACGCATTGCCGGGCTTTTACGGTAACGGCTATCCCGTCATCATCGACCTGCTGAATCCAAGCTTCTACTACACCAACGGAGGTGAAGTACTCAAGCCCGCCGAAACTATCCTCGTTGCCCTCATCATGCTCGGGGTTTTTAAGGTTGTGGCGACCTGCCTTACCCTTGGCTCGGGGGGCGCGGGAGGCATGTTTGCACCTTCACTTCTTCTCGGCGCGTGTGTGGGGGGAGCGTTCGGATACATCGTCAACGTGCTCGGCTGGGCACCGGCTGCAAATCCGGCGCACTATGCCCTGGTGGGCATGGCGGCGGTCGTCGCGGCGACGACTCATGCTCCGCTCACCGCGATTCTCATCGTCTATGAGATCACTCGAAGCCATGAGGTCATCCTCCCTCTCATGCTGGCGGCAGTGATCAGTACGATCACCGCCAGACTCATCTATCGAGATAGCATCTACACCGTCAAGCTCACGGAGCAGGGTGTGCATGTCGGGACGATGAGTGATCTGACCATACTTCGTCGTCTGTCCGTTCAGGACGTCTCATTAGATCCGGCGGTGAGTGTGCATGAGCACGACTCGGCCCAGTCGCTGCTCGATCTGAGTGAAACGCATCATGTGGGCGATTTTGTCGTGGTCAATGACGAGAATAAATACGTCGGCATGGTTACCTATGACGATCTGCGAGAGGCGCTTGTCTATCGGGAAGCGATCCCGTTGCTGCTGGTCAGCGAGCTGTTGCGCAACGATCTGCCCACAATCACGCCTGATGAAACACTCGACATGGTGTTGGATAAATTTTCCCGTCACGATGCCCACAGCCTGGCGGTACTCAATCACCCGAATGACAGCACGGTCAAGGGGCTGATCTCGCGCTCCAAGCTCATGCGGCTCTATCAGGACGAACTGGATAAGGACTGACGTGGAGAACGCAGACCGTCAGAACGATTCCGCGCCGATCCCATCGCGTGGGCATGGATTTCCGCGACGGATGAGGCTGGTATCCTCTCGCCAGTTTGACGAGGTATACCTGAACGGCAAGAAACGTCTTACGGGCCCATTTATGGCGCATGCTCTGCCGAACGATCTGGACCATCCCCGACTTGGCCTCTCCGTTCCCCGGCTAGTGGGAAACGCGATAAGAAGGAATCGGATCAAACGCCTCCTTCGTGAGGCGTTTCGCCTCATGCAGTCAGATCTTCCGCAAGGCTATGATCTGGTCATCACGGTGCGAAATCATGAGCCGCTGTCACTGGCGGAGTACCAGAGCATACTTTCCAAGACAACCCGGAGCCTGCATCTGGCATGGTCACGAAAACAGGAAAAGCCGGCATCGAAGAAGCCCCGGGAAAAAGACGAGTGAATTTTGCCGCAAGACCTTTGATTTTCCTCATCAGGCTCTACCAGGCCGGCCTCCGCCCGCTGTTGGGCGGTCAATGTCGATTCATGCCGACCTGCTCGCAATACGCGATCGATGCATTGCAGACGCACGGTGCCATTCACGGATCGTGGCTTACGCTGCGCCGGATTCTTCGATGCCATCCACTGGGAGGAATGGGATACGATCCCGTCCCCCCCCGACATGAGCAGAATCATCGTTAGCCAGGTCTCACCGAACCAGAAAAGAGAATCATCACATGGCCCGATCATTCCCCCCCGCCATATTCGCTTCCGGTCGCAATTATGCGGATCACGCCAAAGAGATGTATGGCGACCTACCCGAACGCCCCATCATCTTCATGAAGAATCCGGCTTCCGTTATCGGAAACGGCGAACCCATCATCATTCACCCGATCTGCGAGGAACCCGAGAGCCAGATGGATTTCGAAGGAGAATTGGCCGTCATCATCGGTCGTGACTGTCGTGATGTCTCTGAGAGTGAATCGCCGGATTACATTTCCGGTTACGCCGTCGCCAATGACGTCAGCGCGCGATGGTGGCAGAAGCACGGTTCGGGCGGGCAGTACATCCGGGGCAAAAGCTTCGACACATTCTGCCCCCTGAGTGATCAGGTTCCCGCAGATGAGATCGGAGATCCGCAAAACCTACATTTGGTTACGAAACTCAACGGCGAAGTCATGCAGGATGCCTACACGGCAGACATGATTTTTCCGGTCGCAGTATTGATCGCCGAACTCAGCCGGGGCATGACGCTGCTTGCCGGTACGGTGATTCTGACGGGAACGCCCGGAGGAGTCGGGGCGGCTCGTACACCGCCGCGCTTTCTGAGCGATGGCGATGTCGTGGAAGTGACGATTGACCGCATCGGCACCCTGAGCAATCCGGTGCGTCGTGCCGGAGGAGCGTGACCATCATCTCGACTCCATCTGATCGCGTATCCGCTCTTTTTGTCGCCGCTCATCCTTACGGATCTTCTCTGCGATCAGTTGCTGTCGAAAGGCCTCCATATTGGGCGGCGCGGGGAAAAGTTGATGAACCGTGTAGCGTTGAGCCAGCACATTCTGGGCAAACTGCTGTTCCACCTGCGGCAATATTCGGTCATAGACCCGCGGCCTGAGTTGAGGATCGTACTGATCAACCTTACTCCAAATGACCGCTCGCTCTCGTATTTCTATGGATGGATCGGTCATGACCACCTCAAAGGCTATGATGACGCTGTTTTCCATCACGCCGACCAGATCGGCGATACGACCCGAGCCGAACTTTGTCGTGTATTCATTCCACTCATTCGTTTTGAAAAAGGTTGTCACATCGCTGGCAAATTTCAGCGCATCCTCCCAGACTTCCTTCCGATCCTGCCCAATACCCACTCGAAAGCCATAACGCAGAGATGCCGCGATGTCATTCGGGGCGAGATACGGCTGCATCTCATATTGACCTTGAGTTTGCTTCCTGACAAAAACTTCGAGCGGCACCGAGTATTTGTTGTTAGGTATTAACGCCCCACTACCAAAGAGGGAATCCAGGCGGGCATAGAGCTTCAGAGCTTTCTCTCGCTCACCAGCGCGATACCACTCGCGCACCGATGCACTCAGGAAGTTCTGGATAAAGCCGATGAAGCTTTCACCTCCCGCGCCAAATGTATTGTAATACTTGATATAGAGGTGCTCGAACTCCTTGTCGATGGCGTCGATCCATCTCGGCTCGGGGAAGCGTCCGGGTAATTCGCTTGAGAAAGGATCGAAGCTGATACGACCGGATCGGGCCAGCGCCTGCATGCCCTGGATTTGAAGACGGTCGGTATTGAGATTGTGATAAATATCTTCATTGGCAATGCGCCCCTCGCCCATCTTGGAGCCGAGTCGCGCCCAATAGAGGGCATGCGCCTGGGCATGGCGCCAGTCAATCGGTCCGAGATCGCGTGTGAACTCGTACATGATCTGAGGATCCATGTTGTAATCGTTCTTGAGTATCCGCTTTCTCAGATAGGCAATCAGCGTATGTCCGGCCTGTACATGCTCGGGATCGGAGATAATTTCATCCACGGCACGGAAGATTTCGGAACTCTCCAGTATCTGTTGCCCGAAATTGAGCGCCCTGGCGACGGCAGATTGACCTCTGATCGCCCGCCATTCCGAATACAAGCGGAGAAACTCTCGATCGAGTTTAAATTTCTTGTTCGTGGTCAAGTCTGATAACGTGGTTTGTAGCTTATCGACCAGATTCAAGACTCCCGGAGTGACTACCTCCGCTTCCTCCAGGGAATCCGGGGCGTCTGCGACCACCTTGATCCAGGCGATACGCGCCTTGTAATCAATTGGCGGCTCACCCAGCAGATAATGCCATTCCTTGCAAAACTCGGTCTTGTAATAGAGGTGTGCATCATCGGCCTGGCCTTCGATCTTGTGAGCGAACCAGAAAGCGAGTTCCTTGTGTAGGTACATGTCATTGGGGTTGGCTCTGATGCCTTCGTTACGCACCAGCCTGATGCCGGCATTGACCCACTCCCAGCGCTCGCGCTCGGTGTGCATCGCCACGGAGATGTTGTACGCCATATTGTGGCCATGAAAGGCCCAGACCTCGGCGAAACGGGGCTGCAGCTTGGTGATCATTTCCGCATCCGCCATGATCTCGTAGAAGAGTCCTTTGCTCTTCATGGAATTGATTTTCATCCAGAGCACATCCACAATCAGCCCCCGCAGCGCTCCGATGGCGGTTCCAATCGCGACCCACGGCGGAGCCCCTTTCACGGAAACATTGGTATAACGAAGCACATTTTTTTCGGACTGATCAAGAATGATGGGGAGAATCCTGCCCGAAGCCACCGTGCTGAGGATCAGGATGACAACCGCAATCAATTGAATGGCGCGATCACGAGTCATGGCGGCGCTCCTTTCAGATCCCGGCAGCGGAGATGAATGATCGTTCGTACACCAGCCTTATCCCTCTCCGCTGTAGATGGCGAGTTGACGACTGCGAATGACCAGCCAGCCAATGAGCATGGACAAGCCGGACCAGGCGATCCCCAGCTTCATGAACCCGATCAGGACATCTGACCAGGGAATCAGCTTACCCTCAACCAGATTCTGGGCAGGTTTGTATTCCCCAAAACCCTTGAGCAGAGACACGATGACGTGAGCGAGACTATTCACCGTCCAAATGAAGATCCATTGGATGTGTTGTCCGATATTGCCATCGGGGATTCGTGACCATTCCGACAGCGTGTAGGTTTCCAGCGAATCGGCGACAAACGGTCCCAGCATGCCTGCGATGAAAATCGTAAATGCCATCATGCAGGCCACAGAAAAACTGAGAAACGTGGCGCAACAGGTTCCCAGCGCGGCGAGGAAAGCGAGCTTCACCCACGTCATCATGATTGCGCGAAAGAAATTGCCTTCAAAATTCGCAACCTTGTGCATCAGTTCCAGGCCGTCCGCCTCGAAATTCAACGCCCCGACCTTATCCGGCGGGGGTACGTAAAGGTTGAAGATATCCAGCTTGAGCGTGCCGTCTTCCCTGATCAGGTCGGTCCCGATGGGAAGCACGTGCGCTTGCGTGGGCACATAGTTTCGGATCCGATCGGTCGTCGGGTCGTCGTTGAACCGGAAAATCGCCTGAAACACCTCATGCTCATCATTCCCCATGATGTAGAACCGATACCGAAGCGTCATCGATGACTTGAGGTTCTTGGCCTCCTGGAGTTCCGTGAACAAGAACGACCGGGAATTCTGGGAGGAGATCGTTCGTTGCCCGACGTCGAAATTCCGCTGCAAATCCTCCCGGATATAACGACGAACGGAAAGGGGCACTTCTTCCATCAGGGACAGTTCACTGTCCTGGGAGATTATCTGCTCCTCCCCCCTTTGCAACTGTTCAAGCGTAAGCTTCTGATACGTCGGCGGCACCGACTTTCGTGCCGTGAGCACCTGATCGCTCACCGCCAGCGCATCGAGCTGTCCGTCGATGCCCGGGGCGACTGGAAGTTTACGGAGGTATTGAATGTAGGTAAAAGTCGAGAGTCCGGCCACGATGAGAATGATCAGGTTCAGCGTCATCACCCCCAGCCATTTCCCGATCAGGTAATTCATCCGGTTCAGCGGCTTGGTCATCAGAAGCCAGATCTGACGATCCCGAATCTCAAAGGCGATCGACGCACAAGAAAGAAATATCGTGAGCATCGCGGAAATCGAAAACGTCACGGCGAAACTTCGACTTAAAAATGTCTGCACCCGATAGCGCAAGGGAGAATCCGGATCGAGGTTCAGAGGAAGGAGCGGAAGAATCAGGAGCAGCAGAATGATGAACACGAGCGAAAGCCGGGTCCGCGAGGCCTCCTTCAGGACCGTGTGCGCGACCGAAAGAATCTGATTGGAACTTCCGTAGGCGAACAGTGCCATGCGGGTCAGCAGGACGAAAGTAAAGGTGAACAGTCCGAACCCGGCGATATACAGCATGACCTTTTCGTCGGATAGGAACCAGGGCATGAGCCAGGCCACCACCGGCCATTCGGCGATGACTCTTCCGTATTCCCCGAGCAGCCCCCCGATGATGAGAGGGATTCCCGTGGCAATCGTCGTGATCAGCAAGGGCGCCGTCGCCCCGAGCCAGATTACCATCAACAACCATGACAATGTTGCTATGCTCAAGAGCCAGGTCGTGTCCGGTTGTTCAATCAGCCAATCCGGAGCCCACCGCGGTTGCTGATCTTCAAGTAATCGATTGGCAACGTAGCGCGGCGAACCGATTACGCCCTCCTGATCAAAGATATGCTCTGGGCGATTTGCAATGACGCTGCTGACATACTTTCTGCCGTTCACCGTGACGCTTCCATCCTCATACAGCGAAACGGCGAGTTCATCGCGATTCTGATAGCTCTGCTCGAAAAGGAGTGGTACCAGAATGGCACGATGCCTTTCCAGGCTGTAGCTCGTGACAATGAGAGAGCCGAAAACAACTCCGCAAATGATGACCGCCAAGGCGCTGGCGATGATTCTGAACCACAATCTCTGTTGAAACAGATCAAGCTTGAGGTACAGATTCCGCAGCGTATTCATGAGTTCTCACTGTCAGGGTGATCCGCCGATGGCGAGTCATCGCCATCACCGGAGAGCAATGAGTCAATCATGGAACCGTCCACGTCCTGCGGGGCCTCGGGCAGTTCCCCGACTTCTTCAACCCGCGGCTTGAATTCAGAATCCTTCTCCTTGATAAGTTCCGACAACACTTCCTCACGTGTGTCATCATCAATCTGATCAGCGGAGGGAGATTGCTCCACGAGGATCTCGCGGGCTTTGGGCTTATCCGATTCTTCCCGAAGCAGTGAATCGATAAGAGCATCGCCATCGGAAGGTTCCGCCTGCAGGAATAACGCCGTTGCCCCACCGTGTACGGCACCGGAGGTTTCAATCTGATCCCGTCGCGCCTGTTCGACGATCTCCATGAACAACTGCTCAAGACGCTGGCGAGGCGCATAAACCCTTTCAATGGCCTTACCTTCCAGCTCTTGAATAAGCGACTCGATCTTCGAGATGGTCTCCACCTTCAGTCTCGGAGTCTGAATAACCGTGTGTTCGGTGTCACTGAGCAGTTCGTCAGCAGTGCCCTGCGCGCGGATCATCCCGCCGTAGAGCATCACCATCCGGTCGCAGACATCCTCTACATCCGCAAGGAGGTGGGAGCTGAGCAGAATTGTTTTTCCGCGCTTACCGAGTTCGATAATCAGATCCTTGACCTGTCGGGTTCCGATGGGATCGAGACCTGATGTCGGTTCATCGAGAATGAGAAAATCAGGATCGTTGATCAAGGCCTGCGCCAACCCGATACGCCGGGCCATGCCCTTGGAAAACTCGCCGATCGGACGATGGGCGACCTGGGTGAGCCCGACCATTTCCAGAAGTTCATCGATACGACGACGACGGATCTTCCGGTCCAGGCCGAACAGCTTGCCATAATAATCCAGTGTCTCCCGGGCATTGAGAAAACGATAGAGGTAGGACTCTTCGGGGAGGAAGCCGATGTGCTTTTTCACCATGACATCGGTTGGCGCACGACCAAACACGGTGAGCCGGCCGCTTGTCTTGTGAAGCAGGCCGAGGATCAACTTGATAATGGTGCTTTTTCCCGATCCGTTGGGGCCGAGCAAACCGAAGATTTCGCCATGGTGGATTTCAAAATCCACGTTGTCAACCGCACGAGCCTTGGTTCTGAGCCAGAAATCCTTGAAGATCTTGGTCAGGCCAATCGCTTCCACCACGCATTGTTGCTTGTTTATGGAAACCATGATTCGCTACTCAGTTCCCCCCGCGTCGATTCTCACCCTGACCGATGACCTCGCCTTGTTTGACATCAAGGAGTCGTCCGGGCCTGTTCATGTACATGTCCGCGCCGCGTTTGATATACTGCGTCATCTGCGACATGCCAGCGCTCATGCCCTCTTGATTTTGTCGATCAAGCTTCAAATCGCGACGGTATTGGGCAATGGCATCAAGCCCGGAAATGCTGATATTGATGCGACCAAGGCTGGGGGGGACGATGTAGATTTCAGCATCAGTTCGACTCATCACGTAGGCCGACGCTTCGTACCATTTTTGCCTGATGACCAATTCCGGGTGTTCGCGATAGGTTGCCAGGAGGCTGGAGAATCGCTTGGCTTCATTGCCGAGCGTGGATTCAATACGTGATTGATAGCCACGAGCTTCGCTGATGATCTGGGATGAGATGCCCTCCGCTTTCTCATCGAACCAAATGTTGATCTGGTCAAGGATCGCTTCGGAATCGGCTTCCTCACCCAGTTCGGCGGCATTTTCATATTGATTGATTAACGTTATGATCTCGGGCCAGTCCTGGCCGGCAATTTTGTTGCGGATACTCTCCGACGACTGGCGAGCCGTCTGAATCATGCTGCTCGCCTGCACCCGCGCTTCCTGAATATCGGAGAACGTGCCCACGATGGAATACGGCGGGCGGGGAGGCTCCGGCATGGAAATCTGACGGATCAAAATACCGCAATTGATGTTGTCCAAGGCCTGCTGTGTGCTCTGATGAATACGCTGCTTGATATCATCAGTGACATCCATCAGTTCCTGAAGTGACACGGTGGACACGACGTGAATCACAGATTGTTCCGTCGCCACTTTCACAATCTCGTCCGCCTGGTTGAGTTTAACACTTTGCAAGAATTTCACCGGATCGATGATTTCATAATTGGCAATGACCGACACATGGACGATGTCGCCATCCTTGGAAAGAAGCGCGCCGTCCACACCAATGCGATAACGGTCTGTAACCCGTGATCGCTCAAGATGCTGCTGAATCGTGTAGCCTCTGATCTTTGAGTTCGGCAGGAAGCTTTCTGTCACATCGGCCTGCAGGTTTATGACGTCGAAGAGAATGAACTCACCGACCGGATAAGGCCACTTGCTCCACTTCAGACCCCCCTCCAGTGCCTGCGAATCGCCATAGGTGATAATCTTTCCCCATCGTGTTAACACTCCGCCCTGCGAATCCTTGACCGTCACAACCCCCGATCCCAGGAAGAGGACAATGAGAATCAGAATGACAATCTGGAGGATTCGGAAACTCAACCGCAACGCGTCGGCGAGCGACTGATTGGCCGGATCCATGGCATCACGCAGGGCGGACGCAGTTCCGACTTCGGTTTCAACGATAAATTCCGCAGACGCGGCCCGGCGCGACGTTTGGGCATCCTGCTCCTCCTCAAGGCCATCCAGATCGCTCTCGACAGCCTCAGAAAGAGATTGATCGTCATTATTCAGCGGTGTGTTTCCATCGCTCATGGTTGATCCCCCTTCCTGACCATGGGCGTGTCCGCGACGGCCTCTTGATCCGCGGTCGTTGTGACTTGTTTGCCCGACTGACTATCGGTATCACCTCGGGTGAAGCCAAGACCGCCGGGTGGCATCGGAATGCCATTGCCATTGGTTTGCGTGTTTCGCCTAATCAGATGAAACGGCGCCATGTCCGGTTCCAGTATAAAGGTTGTGGTATTCGTGAGAGATCGCTTAAGTGCATCGATCCACACCAGAAAAATCGCCAGTTCCTCATCCTCACTCATCTGCTCGAGATAGGTTGCGGCCAGGATATCGCCCTCAGCGCGAATTTCCTCGGCCCGTTGATTGGCGAAGGCGCGGATCTTGTCGGCATCGTTAGTGGCTTTTGAAGTGATACGCTGCGATTCTGCCATACCCTTGATGCGATCGATGTCCGCCAGTTCTTTTCGCTCAGTGTTCATGCGATCCAGCACCGCAATCATCGTCTTGGCCGGCAGGCTCATCTGATTGAAGCCCACGGTGACGGGCATGACGCCTTTTTCGCGAATGCCAAGCATCTCATCCCGAATGGTTGCCTCCACCTGCGAAATCTTGCTCTGCGCACCGATGAGATCATTAAAGCGATAGCCGCTGACCCCGCGTTTGACGGCGGTGCGGAATTCATGCCGGAGCGATTCCTCGGCGGCGCTTGCCGTGGCATAGCTGTTGTAGAATTTCAGCGGTCCATCGCCTTGATCATCCACCTTCCACAACAAAAAGGCCCGTACCACGAGCTGTTGACCATCCAAGGTCTGGATGGTTTCGGTCGGTGTTTCAAGCAGTTGCAGACGCTTGTCGAGGGTGATCACGGAATCAATTGGTTTGGGCCACTTAAACCCAAGTCCCGACTCTGTAATGACACCACCGGTGGCTTTGCCAAAACGCGTCTTAATGCCGACTTGGTGATACTTGATGGTGTACGTCGTACTGAACAACACCAGTGAAATCAGCAGCACCAGACCGATTACGATGACCAAAGGCTTATTCATCCGCTACTTCTCCTTCTCTAAGCAGGGAGTCCGCGAAGTTCAAGATAGGATTCAATTCTTTCAATTCGAGATCGATACTGACCCGGGCGGGATCGATGCCCACGAAATATTTCCGGTTAAAGGTGAGACTTCCTATGAGAACCTTCATGATCTCGCGCTGGCGATACAACTCCGGTGCCGCACGATAGGCGGGTATCTGTCCCCGAACGCGACTCGCCTTCGTCCGGGATTCGAGCACTCTGATCCAGCGTTCGTTTTCCGCCATCGCAATCGTTTGGGCAGTAATCCCTCCCCCCTGGAGGAGCAGATTTTCCACAACCTGACGCTGGGCGATTGTCTCCCTGGCATCCGGACCCAGATCCCGCTTTAATCGCTCCCACTCAGTAATGCCATTCAGAACCGGATCAAGATATTCAGGAGAACCAAGATCGAATATCTGGGTGCGGGAGACAATCTGATTCGTGGTTGCCATCGCTTGTCGCCGGGCTTCACGACTGATGCCTAGTTCCTCGAACGCCCCTTCGGTACCTTCAATCGGACGCATCGTGGGAAGACTGACCGCAACGACCTCCACGCCGGAATTGAGTTCATCAAAGGACGTTTGTATTCTGCTTTTGAGTTCCAGGGAAAGACTGGTATCGCCCAGCGCGAGTACCTCGTCCAGCGAAAGCTGGGCCAGATAGTCGTTGACCTCGCTGAGGGCCAAAGCCTGGAGCGTGAGTTCTCGATCGTCCAGACTTTTTCGACGATCCCTGGTTTCAGGGGCAAACCTGAGGTAATCCAGTAATCCCCCGTCTTTTTTAATTCGGTATTCAAGAATGATCTGAGCAAGGACCAGCGAGTAGAGGCTGCTGGCGTCTTCATTGACAACCTCCGTCACCTCCCCACCCGTCACTTTGGTGCTGAAGTACTCAGGATCAACTTGATCAACTTGGATCCGGGAAGCTCCCACAATGAATGGGATCAGTTTCACATCGGTTTTGCCTTCAAGACTTTCCGTCCAGACATTGACCCGTGAGGTATTCCCCCATTGCGCCAGAGGCATGCTCATGCGTAACTGTCTGCCGGTGAGATACAGCGTGCGGATGCGGCTGACATCGTGAACCTCTGCCGTCTGAAAAGGCCAGGGCAGTTTCCACAAGATGCCTGATTCATGCACGCCTCCGACGATCTGACCCCCGCTGAACTTGACCGCCTGCTGATGAGGTTCAACCACGACCATGGTGTTGAGAAGGATCATCGAAGTCACGGCAATCGCAATCAACCAGATGAAACTCCTCAGGAGAAGCTGATATCCCCAAGTGCTGGTGACATCGAAACCGAATTGATAATTGACCGCTTCATTGAGCGACCGCACCAGGTTATCCGGTGCGGCCAGTAAACTCAGTATCTTCGAGTCAAAGGCCGGTCTCGGAACCTCGCCGGGAATCCGTGGTCGGTAAAGGTTCAAGATGAAGTTGAGGACGATTTCGATCGCGAGAAGAATCATGAAGACCGGAATCGCGTAACCGATGCCCTCGATGACCGCCGCCTTGTCGAAAAAGCGGAATCCAATACCAATGGCAATGGTAAGGCAGAGTAGGGAGGTGCCCACCATGTACGCGGCACCCCCGCGAAGATTCTGCCACGCGGTCTGCTTGGCCATTCCCGCCACAAATCGCGAAAAGATGAATGCGGCGACGGAAGCCCCCAGGCACAGAGATATACCCCAACCCCGGTTGACGGTTTTGAGGAAGTCGCGGGCATTTTCAACATCTCCCGTCAGATTCGTCATGAATCGAAGCATCAACCAGGCAAGCAGTCCCAGCAGTGCGGCCAAGGCCAGACTGGCGATCGGCATGAGCCATTTGTGCATCATCCGCAGCCGACGGGCAGCGACGTGCAACTCATCATCCTGCTTTTCAAACATGGAGATCGCGCTGCTGCCACGAGAGCTGGCCAACTCGTCCTCTTCCAGTGCTTCCAGACATTCGAGCTTGTGCTGATAGAAAATGACGATCAGCCCCAGCCAAACCACCAGTCCGGAGAGGGTGTACATGGACCCGAAGACGAATGCCGTATCATTAAGATTGAGCCCGAATACGAGCAGGATCAGACCGATAACGAATTGCAGAAGCAGACCGAATGAGGCAACGCGAGCGGCTCGCTGGTATGCGTGATGATCAATTCTCATGACTTCCTCGGTCGTATAGAAATGTCAAGACCCGCGAACACACCTTGCCCATATCGGTTTGGATCGATAACTTCAGTGACGCCTTGCACTTAGTGCATTTTTGCATCACCGGGATCACCCGAGGGGCTCGAAGTTCGCCGATTGCGGGCCCATCACAGCGAACCTCGATCCGTTCCAGTACGTACCATGCCCCACCCGAGGTTCACCGTTTCGGTCGAAAATGTCCTGACCGAGCAGTTTTTCCCGATCCATGCCAGAATCGGCCCTGACTCGCCGGGGCATCCGCAACGATGTTTGAGCAGATAATCGCGATAACCCGCAATACGTTCTATGAGAGCATACGCCAGCCGATCATGCTCGTGGTGCTGCTTATCAGCACGGTCATGATCATTCTGAGCAACCCTCTCTCGGCATTCACCATGGCCAACGACCAGAGGATGCTGATTGATATCGGAATGGCCACGGTTTTCATGTGTGGGGCCCTTCTGGCGGCGTTTATCGCCACTACCGTCCTGGGTCAGGAAATCGAGAACCGGACTGCTTTGACCGTGATTTCCAAACCGGTGGGGCGGCCGATATTCGTACTCGGCAAATTCTTTGGCGTTGCCGGGGCCCTGGCTCTGGCCACCCTCTATATGAGCCTGGTCTTCATGCTTGTGGAACTGCACTCGGTTCTCCAGACCGTTCGAGACCCCTTGCACCTTCCCGTTCTGACGTTCGGTATCGGTGCGACCATAATTGGCATCATTGCCGCGGTGTGGTGCAACTACTTCTACAACAAGGTGTTCGCCAGCAGCGTGATTTGCTTCATGACGGTGCTCCTCGGGCTAGCGTATTTTTTCAGCCTGATGTTTTCGCACGATTTTACGCCGCAGCCTATTTTTACCTCGTTCAAGGGGCAATTGTGGATGGCGTTGTTTGGCGTGTTCATGGCCATTGCTGTTCTGACCGCCATTGCCATCGCAACTTCGACTCGCCTTGGACAAGTGATGACGCTGGCGGTAACCATCGGCGTCTTCCTGGGCGGCCTGCTCTCGGATTGGTATTTCGGTCAGAAAATCCAGGCGATGAAAGAGATCTGGTTAAAGCGGGCCAGTGTCCAGGATCTTACGCACAGCGAGGAATTCATACGGACAATCCATAGGACCAGCGGGGAAATACAGACGATAACGGAGACGATTCAAGTGGCTGATGTTCCGTTGTCTGACATGGCTATGGGCAGCGAGACCCTGATGTATTACCTGCTCAATATAGGGTATTCCGTCGTTCCCAATTTCCAGGTTCTGTGGCTCTCTGACGCGGTCACTCAGGAACACATCATCCCTTCCAGCTATTTGCTCAAAACAACCATCTATGGCGTCTTTTGCATTATTTTCGCTCTCAGCGCCGCCATCTTTCTCTTCCAACGACGCGAAGTCGGCTAATCGTTGACTCTGAGAATAGAGAACTTCCCCGGTTCCCGGCGATAAATCTGTCGTACTCAACTTCTGATCACCCCCTATCATGCTCGCCAAGGAGCTATGCCGCATGGCGGAGATCAAGTCCATTCGAGTGCGCGGGGCGCAGGAACACAATCTCAGGTCGATCGATATCGACATCCCGCGTGATGAGATGGTCGTCATCACGGGGGTTTCCGGTTCCGGAAAGAGTTCGCTGGCTTTCGACACCATATTCGCCGAAGGACAGCGAAAATACATGGAATCGCTCAGCGCCTACGCGCGACAGTTCCTGGATCAGATGCAAAAACCCAATGTGGAGTCAATCGAGGGATTGCCTCCCACCATCGCCATTCAGCAGCGATCCTCCAGCCACAATCCCCGTTCAACCGTTGCCACCACGACTGAAATATACGACTACCTGCGTCTCCTGATGGCAAGATGCGGACAGCCGACCTGCTGGCGGGTGGTTGGTGGTTCCATTTCCCGGCCGCGCTACTGTGGCAAATCCATTGCCGCATTCAGTGCCACGCAAATCGTCGATTCCCTGCTATTTTTCGAAACCGGGACGAGGCTCATGATCTGCTCGCCCCTCATTCGCGGAAAAAAAGGCTACCACCGCGAGGTCATTGAAAGCTTGCAGAAACACGGATTCGTCCGCGCGCGGGTTGATGGGGTTTTCATCGACATTCGGGAAGTCCTGAAGGAGGGTGGTGACAACCCGCTTAATCTCGGTCGATATGAACAACATACGATCGAGGCCGTTGTCGATCGCCTGGTCATGAAACCTGACCTAAGACAGCGTCTCGCGGATTCCGTCGAAGTCGCACTGAAGCTGAGCGAAGGATTGCTCGTCGTACTGGTGGAAGAGAGTGAAGTCTGGATCGAACATCGATACAGCGAAAAGTTCGCCTGCCCTGATCATCCCGAATGCAGCATAGACGAACTTGAGCCCCGCCTTTTCTCCTTCAATTCCCCGTATGGCGCCTGTCCACGTTGTGACGGCCTGGGCATGGTCTCCGAGTTCGATGAAAATCTCATCGTCACCGACCCCTCACTCTCACTCGCGGACGGGGCGATCGAGCCCTGGCGAAAGAACGGCAGGCGGATGAACATGCTCTATGGCAGGATGATTCGATCCTTCTGCAAGAGCATGAACACTTCTCGAGACACGCCCTTTGGAAAGCTTCCCCGAAACGCACGACGCATTCTCATGCATGGCACGGCAGAAGAGGATGAGGCGAACAATGGATTCAGTTTCGAGGGTGTCATTCCGAACCTTCATCGTCGCTATGACAAATCCGAAAGCGATTTCGTCAAGGAGCGACTGCGAAATTACATGACGGGAGCGTCCTGCCCCGATTGCGAAGGCAAACGTCTCCGCCCCGAAGCCCTGCATGTCATGCTGAGCAGTGGCAGGCTCACGGTAAGTCTTGCTGACATTACGGCCATGACCATCGATCAGGCGATCGGATTCTTCGAAACCATTGAATTGAGCGCGGAGAAGCAGCGTATCGCCGAACCGATCCTGCGCGAGATTCGCAATCGGCTGGGGTTTCTCGCCTCCGTCGGTCTGAACTATTTGAATCTTGACCGGGGAAGTTCCACGCTCTCGGGAGGCGAAGCGCAGCGTATCCGCCTCGCTACGCAGGTCGGTTCCGGGCTGGTCGGAGTGTGTTATGTACTCGACGAACCCACCATCGGACTGCATCAGCGTGACAACGACCGACTGATCGACACGCTTCGTCATCTCACGGACATTGGGAATACGGTCCTCATCGTCGAGCACGACGAAGGCATGATCCGCGCCGCCGACACCATTATCGACATTGGTCCCGGCCCCGGCAAACACGGCGGAGAGGTTGTGGCCCGGGGATCGGTCGAAGATCTGCTCATGAATGAAGATTCGCTCACGGGAGCCTATCTCTCTGGTCGGCGACAAGTGACCGTGCCGAAAAAAAGACGCACGTTACGCGAATCACGAGCCATCACCATCAAAGGCGCCCGTGCCAACAACCTCAAATCCATAGACGTGACCATACCGTTATCAGGGTTTATCTGCGTGACCGGCGTTTCCGGCTCGGGCAAATCCACACTCGTCAACGATATCCTGCTCAAGTCGGCACGAAAGGCGATCACCAAATCAAGAGTTGTGCCGGGGGCGCACAGTCGCGTCAACGGGCTGGGGCAATTAGACCGGGTGGTCCAAGTCGATCAGTCTCCCATCGGCCGCACCCCGCGTTCGAACTCGGCAACTTATACCGGCATATTTGATGACATCCGCAAGTTATATTCGCAAACCCGGGAGGCGAAAATCCGCGCCTACCAGCCCGGACGATTTAGCTTTAACGTCAAAGGAGGGCGTTGTGAAGCGTGTCAGGGGCAAGGGGTCAAGAAAATCGAAATGCACTTCCTACCGGACGTGTTCGTGACCTGTGAAATTTGCAAGGGTCAGCGCTACAACCGGGAAACGCTCGAAGTGACATACCGGCACAGGTCGATTGCGGACATACTCGCCCTGACAGTAGAAGAAGCGCTGGAGTTCTTCGAGGCTCATCGTCGCATCCTGCGCATGTTGCAGTGTCTGCATGATGTCGGCCTCGATTATCTCGAACTCGGACAACCCTCGACTACTCTGTCCGGAGGAGAGGCGCAGCGAATCAAGCTCGCCCGCGAGTTGGGGACAACGACCACCGGCCGCACTCTCTATATTCTCGACGAACCGACGACCGGACTGCATTTTGCCGATGTGGAAAAATTGCTGGACGTACTCAATCGGCTGGTGGATCAGGGCAATACCCTGGTCGTCATCGAGCATAATCTTGACGTCATCAAGTCTGCGGACTGGATCATCGATCTTGGTCCGGAAGGAGGCGACGGCGGGGGGCGGGTGGTGTCGGTGGGAACCCCTGAACACATCGCACGTTGTCGCTCAAGCCATACCGGGCGCTGGCTCAAATCCGCCCTGAAGGGGACGGGAAAACGCGGCCGGACGGCTCGCGTTTCCTGAATTCCAGAGGCCAGGCATGCGGTCAATCATGATTTTCTGGAGGGTCAGACGATGAAATGAGGAGATTCGCCCCTCACCATTGAATTTGAGACTGGCGAAAATGGACCGTCAGTGGCACACTGTAGTATGTGAGAGACATATCGGGATCAGCCCGGTGTGTATCAAGGGCCGGAGCACTTATCCGCCCTGCGATTTTCCTCGAAGGAGCCAACATGCGCTTATTCGAAAATCGCAGAAATGCCGCAGAGAATCTATCCGAGAACCTGGAGTTTCTCCGGGAAGAAAAACCTATCGTTGTGGGCCTGATGAATGGCGGCGTGATCATTGCGGAGATCGTCGCCAAGCATCTCGACGCTCCGCTCGACGTGATGTTGATAGAAAAATTGAGTGCTCCCAAAGTACCGGATCACGTGGTTGGGGTGGTTGACGAGCACGGTCGAATTTCCATGATCGAATCCGTGGCGAGATGGCATCATCTGACCA
This sequence comes from Planctomycetota bacterium, assembly GCA_022560875.1. Classification (GTDB taxonomy): domain Bacteria; phylum Planctomycetota; class Phycisphaerae; order Phycisphaerales; family SM1A02; genus JADFSH01. The sequence continues at coordinate 22,051 of JADFSH010000015.1, forward strand.
GCCAGAAGATGGTGGAGCCAGCCCGAATCGTCTTTGAGAAACTCCAGAAAAGACGAGCCAGGATTCGCGAAATTCTCCCGGAGCGGGAAGTGCGCCGACGGACGGTTATTATCGTTGATGAAGGAGTTGACAAAGGAGCGCGTATGCTCGGGGCTATCTCGTCAATGCGCGATCGCGGGGCGGCGAAAATCGTCGTGGCCGCACCCGCCGGTGCGAGCAGGGCTTGCTGGCAGCTTCGTGATACGGCTGATGTCGTGGTCATTCCGCACCAGCCATCCAAGTATAAAGGTGTTAATCATTTCTACCGTAATTTTCCGGCCATCTCTGACGAAACGGTTTACGCCATCATCGAACGACAGGTCAAGGAGCGACCCGAACAGCAGCAATCCGGCGTGAAAACAATCCAGATCAATGTTAAAAACTCACTCGGCATGAATTTGGCCTGTGAGCTGGATATCCCCCCCCCCGATAATGACGATGATGTGACAGCGCGGCCGGCGGTGATATTCGCTCATGGCTTCGAGAGCAACAGCATCAGTCCTCGCAACGTACCAATCAGCCGTCGTCTCGCCAAACGTGGCATTATCGGCGTGCGTTTGGATTTCACCGGTCACGGGCGATCCGAGGGCACGATCGAGCAGGCCACCGACGAGCAGATGCTCTCCGACTTGAGAAATGCCTGTAGTGCCATCCTCAATTTAAAGGAAATCGATCCCAAAAGACTCGGCATGGTCGGCTCGGGAACGGGCGGCTGTATCGCGATGAAGTTCGCGGCAAGCGAGCCATTACTCAATTCTCTCGTTCTGCGCGGTCCCCTGTGTGGAGATGTAAGTGATATCGCTCCTCTCATCAAGGCTTCGACGCTCATCATACATGCGGAAAGCGATACTGCGCTGGAGGAAGGGGTGAACAGTATTAATGATCATCTCTCCTGTACGCACGAGTACATGCGTATTCCCCAATCCAATCGCCTGTTCAATGATCCAATCAGTATGGAACTGATGATAAACGCGACCGTGGAATGGTTCGTCGATCATCTCATGAACGTTCAGCAGGGGAAAGGATCGCCAATCGGGCAGAGAACGGGGGAACTCTCGGCCAGCTCAATCAATGAACCTGATTAATCCAGGGTTCGCCGGGGCATTTCTGCCATCATTCCCGGGCTTTAACCACGACGATATCGACTCGTTCTCTGGTAAGACATAAGGCTCGGGCGGCGGTTGCGGGTGAGCGGTTATTTGAATTCAGCCGCTTTAAAACTGCTTGTGAGCCGGACGCTGGGACGGGGGTTTCACTCCCAGGATCGCCCGCATGAGTTTCAGATCATCCGGCGTGGTAATCTTGATATTCCCCGGATTACCATCAATCACATATACCGCTTCGTTGAGGCGTTCGACAAGTGAAGCGTCGTCAGTCGCCCCATCCATGTTGTTCTGAGCGTAGGCGCGTTTGAGAAGATCCGCCTTAAAAACCTGAGGTGTCTGGATCTCGACCAGATTCTCGCGAGAGATGGTCTCAAGTACGCGACTGGTCCTGATCTCGATCCGCCCTGCCCCGCCGAGGATGGAGTCCGCAATCCCGTCTTCCTCGTTTGCCTCGACCTTCATCACTTCCGGACTGATGCGCTTGACGGTAGCGTTGATGCGAACGCCGGGCACTACCGCCGGTTGCGATTGGGCCGCTTCAAAAATCCGGTCCAACAGGGCTTTGTCGGTCCCCGGTCGAGCTGCGTCATGCACGGCAATATGGGTGGCATTTTCCGGGACGGCGACCAGAGCGTTACGCACGGTCTCCCATCGATCAGCACGCCCGCCTTCCACCACCACTGCGCCGAGAAAACCGAGCGTCGCCCCGAATCTCTCCCGGAACCGGTCCATGTCATCGGGCGGTCCCGCCACGATGATACGATCCACTTCATCGCGCTTGGAGAAGATTTCCACAGTGCGTATCAGCATCGGTCTGCCGCCAATGTCCTGGAGCAGCTTGTCAGATTCTCCGAAGCGGGAACTCCGTCCTGCGGCGGGAATGATCACACATACCTTCATCAATCCATCTCCTGACTGCTTGTCTGACAAGAGATAGTACTGCAATATGACCTTGAATTTCCAGTGGACGAATGAGCTTGGATCCGTTCAGCACGGCAACGCGTCAGGCGGCAAGTTGGATGTCCTCGGAGACTTCTTCGAGCCGTTGCTCTTCCCCGTCTGCCTGGCGGTATCGAATTTGCTGGTCCTCACTCCAGAAGATCTTGATCGGACCTCGGAGGGGCTTTCTAAAAACCATCTCATGCACACCGATTATCAGATGGACATTGGTGTTTATGATTTTGCCAACTTGCAGGTCAAGCTGCTGCTCTTCCATCATCTCTTTTCGAATTTCAAAGCTTTTCAACTCACACGCAGAAAGCTTCTGTCTGATTTGCGATTCCTCGAGAGACAGCTCGGTTATACGTTCCTGCTGGCCCGGCTGGAGCATTCCCCCACTGGTATTCAACTCCTTGACTGACGCCAGAATATTTTCAAGATTTTCATTCTCTTCAGTGATGATGGACTTCAGCTTTATTAATCGAGCGGCGAGAATCGGCACGGCGCCGAGTACCAGCGTGGTTTTAATATTCTGATCAGATCCGAGTTTTTCAACTTTGACGGATCCGGTCACGATCGTTCTTCCTCCAATGATGGAGCCCTGCCCAAGGTTCATGTTACCTCCGATGGCAAATTCACAATTGATCAACTCGTTCTTGACGTTCAGGTCGCCTTTCACCCGACCGCGAACATTGTTGAGAAAGTTAGTGCTTGCGTTTCCGTCAACGATGAGATGACCACGATCTCGGGCCGCCATGCCGCGGCGACAGACGAAATCGCCTCCACACATAATGGTGGCCGCTTCGATGAGACCGTCGATCGTGATTTTTTCCGTCGCCTTGACCACGAAACAATCCCGAACCCCCTCCTTGACATGGACACTGCCTTCAAAATCGATGTTGCCTGTTGAGAAATCGACATATTCCTCAATTTCAAGCAGTTGAGAGATCTTGAGCGTGCGGTGTCGGTATTGGAACACCCCAGTCATCGCCGCAATCACCTTACCCGAAGGATCAACATCCAAGCTTGAATCAATGATGATATCGCAAGTCTTGCCCGGCGTGGCGCAGATGGTTTTTCCGCAGACATCAAGGCCATCGATTCCATCGGTGGGTGGCAACAATGTTGCGACATGCGTGCCTTGCTCCACCTGAATGTAGGAAACGATGTCGTAATAATTTACGGCTTCGTCATCAAGTTCAGCTTTCGTTGTTTTTATCGCATCAAAGTTTTCGAGATCGTAAGCTTCTTCCCATTCCAATCGACCGTCTTCACCGTTCACGGCCTTTGAGGCTTCGGCAATGACCGCTTTCAACATCCTGGGTCGGGCCTGAAAATCCTCGATCACTTCGGTCATGCGCTTCCGAATGTCGGGAGTGATCACGATCTCGGTATCGCACACAATTTGCTCCATGAGAGCAAGGTTCAACGTAGTGGGATCGAAATTCGCAGGGATCACCACGCTGGCGACAGTGCGGTCGGCGTTGATCTCCATCTCAAGTCGCGGGTCGTTGGAAGCTTCACACATAAGCCCGTCCTGGTGCCGCCCGCGATCGCCGCTTGCTCTTTCTCTGCCCGACAGGCGAAGGGAGATCAGGCGGCAGCGGCTTTGGCCATCGTTTCATTCACTCGTTCACTGAGTTGCTCGGGCGTGAACGGTTTCACCACGTAATTATTGACGCCGGCCTTGATCGCCTCGATAACCCGAGCCTTCTCGGATTCGGTTGTCACCATGATGATCGGAGTCTTGATCCCCTGTTGACGGATGTTCTTGACAAATGTCAATCCGTCCATGTTGGGCATGTTCCAGCCCACCAGGATCAATTCGGGATTGAACGCTGAAAGCTTGCTCAGGGCATCCTGCCCATCGCAGGCTTCCTCAAGTTCACTATACCCGAGTTGGCCGAGGATATTCCTCTGGAACTCCCTCATGGTCTTGGAATCATCGACAAGCATGATGCGCATGACTCAAACTCCGGGTAACGGTGAGATTCAACTGACTGAAGATGACGGTGTGACGACGAGTCGTTTCGAGCGCAATTTCGACGTGTTCACTCCCACCGGCGCTGCCAAGGATGTATCGTCAAGTGTTCGGGGAGACTTGATCATGACATGGTTCTGCCCGAACCGATAATTCACACGCCATCCGTGATATTTGAGTCATCCATGCTGATTCTCTGTACCGGAAAACCCCACCGCGCGACGAGCGCATCTGGATCCTGAGATCAGGGCACGCACTCACCTGACGCAGTGACTTCTAATCCGTAACACGACCGATAATCAGAAACGAGGCCTGATTTCGGTTGGAGTGAAAAACCAAAGGCACGTAAATGAGCCCGCGATAATCCCGGTCCGGGGTCACCTCCACCTCATACGTCATTTTCTCGCCCTCATACATCATTCCGACCAGTTCCACGGCTAAGAGAGAGGAGGGAGATGTCACTTCAATAATCTCATCGTCAGGTGAATTACCGAACAACCACTTGAGATACACTGAAAACTTCGCGGTCGCACCCGGTTTCAGGGATCCGATCATGGCCCGTCGTTCGGACAACACCCAGTTTTGTCCCGGCGATGGAATTTCCACCCGGGTACAGGAATGTCGAATATTGACATCCAAGATGGGGCAGTCAGGGTGGTCGGTTTCAATGACAAGGTACGGTGGCATCCGAATCCCCCGGGCGTCAAAACAGGATGATTCGTCGTATCCCGTAAAATCCCATCTGAGCGTATAATGGTTGCGCGGCTCATCAGACCCCGGATCGAAATTCACAAAATCCGGTTTCTCCCCTTGAATCGCGAGAATGGAGAAAACGCGGCTATCCAGCGACTCCACCGAGTATTCAACCACATCCTGAAAATCTGTCGCCGCTATCTGATACCGAATCGGATCCGGACTCACACGAAGGGGAAAGACTATCTCAGCCTTCACCGGCACGGTGATGAATTCATCATCGTACCCTTCAAATATCAGGCGGATTGACGCTGTTTTCAACCCCATACGATACCCGGCTTCAAACTGAGCCGGCAGGGATACGCTTTCACCGGGCGGAATCACGATATTCGCCAGTTCGACGCTGGTGCACTGACAGGAGGGCGTGCTGGAGAGAATTCGAATCGGTTTGTCGCCCGTGTTAATGATCTGCACCTCGCCGGTCACCGTCGATCCTGCGCTGACGTATCCGATGTCGAGTACCGGGGGCTCAACCACGATCGGCGGTTTACGCGAACGTGTCGTCGTGGTATCAGGAGCCTCGCTGCCAGATACCAGATCATTTACCGTTGCCGCAGGAGCATTCTCTCCCGATGAGGTGGGCTCCTGCGGATCAGCGTCTTGACATGCGGCGAATGAAAGTATCGCCAGAACCGCCGCAATTGTGACAAAGAGATATCGTGTGTTCTTCATGATAGTATGATTCAACTGTACGTTCCTGATTCGTTGGATATCCATACGACATTCGCAATTCAAACCGGCAATGATACCGGCGGCATACGAGTGCTTTCGCCCATTTTGACTCGCCACTCATCCGGATCGGTTACTCTCTGGCGACAATTCCTTGAAAACCGAGTCTGCGGCACAGATCCAGGTTGAAGGAAAACGACAGTTTTCCTCCATTATTGCCTGGACTTGACGACGGGGATCTCAATTTGACCCAGCGCTGAAGCCCTGCAAAGATTGGCACTGTCCCAGCCGGAGTGGCGGAATTGGCAGACGCGCCGGATTCAAAATCCGGTGCCCGTTTAGGGCGTGTGGGTTCGAGTCCCACCTCCGGTATTGCAAGGTCAAACACGCGGGGCACGCGTCTGTGGGTCGGTCCGAACAGTTCACGCTGGGCTTCAGTAGGACACTCAATGATGTCATCGGGTGATCCGAGATATTCACGAATCAATTCGGACTCACATTTCAGGAACGTCCGCTCGAGATGTGAGGTGAGAAATCCGTCCTGGATGTTGATGCCGGGCGTCAGGGATAATTCCGTGACCTTGCGCAGGATCAGGGCCTGGTCCGCGGCCTGCTGGGCGCCCTGGGCGAACAGCATGATCCACCCCGTGTCGAGTGCCGCGTAAATATCGTCGTGGCCGCAATGAACATTCAGGGCATGCTTGGTCAGGGCCCGGGCGGACACCTCCAGCACCATGTCGATAGCTTGCCGGGAGCGTGATAGTACTGCTCCAGCCCATAGACGATTCCCTGTCCCGAGGTGAAATTCACCACTCGCTTACCGGTGGTGGACAAGGCAATGGCCCCCCCTTGGGCGGCATGCTCGCCTTCGGTTTCAATCGCAAGCTTGGATTGTCCGAGCACGTTGAGAGAACCCTCGGCGTCGAAAAGTTGATAATCCTCCCCCATCTCGGTGGAGGGTGTGATGGGGTAAAACACGCCGCCATCGGTGATGCGGGCTTCGGTGTGATAGGAAACCAGATGGTTGCCGTTGGTGGTGATTCGGATGCCAAGATAGCGAGGTTTTGTCTTTGATGGATAACCATCCATCTGCGGGACAGATGCGGAAGACTTGGCCTTGGTGGGACGACTGTGCTTGCCCGGTACTCCTCGTACCTTCATTCTAGGGCTTATCCGCCATCTCCAACAGGATCCCTTGTAATTACCTTTTGTTGTATAATCCCCTGTCAAATAAAGGAGCAACACTGTGGCACAATCATTGAAGGAAGAGCCTGAAATCAGGTTGTATGACGACGAAGGGGATTTACTGCTCCAGGCGGATGCACGCTCCGATCGGGTGATCCTGCTGCCATCGGGTGATCCACGTCATGCCAGCAAGGATCGCGATCGCATCCGGATTCAGTGGGGACAGCACATCCTCGCGGATCTTGTCGCGGGGCGCTATCGTACCACCGTCTGCGCCGTGAATGACGTTGACAATTCCCACGGCATCATCGGCGAACTTCTTGATCTGGTCGAGACCAGTCAATGGAACGTGCAGTCCGCCACCGCTTACGCCAAAATGTTTCACGAGTCAGTGGCAGTCCACGCAGCGGGAGACCAGGAACCGTATGTCCTCAAGTTCGATCTCGATCGGATACTGATCATGGCCATTCTCCGTCCCCAGGGGCGGGATCATTTCACCCTCGAAGATCTTTCACGGGGATTTAAGACCGTCACGAAAATGCTGGCCGGACGGCGCGAACGCTGGCCGGTCGCCAGCGTGTCATTCCTTGGAGCGAAATCGAATCGACTCGTCGATACCAACGGCGAGGAGCCGACGTTTGAAACCGTGTTGCGTCTCATGTTCGAGGCGGGTTATCGTGGCGATGTCTATCCGGCTCTCGGGATGTGGGAATTGGCGCCCACCGGTGTATTCGCAAGCTATCCCTTCCCGGAAAGTCTCACGGTGATGAGGTCAGGCGGCTTTTAGCAGAATTACCATTAGCAATACGATTCAGATTCTATAGGTATCCGGCGCTGGTTTTACGGCCCGGGCAAACCACCGGGGCCGTCGCAAATCGCCGGGACCATTTTCCGGAACCGGGCGCGTCATCGCCAGCCATTCGCGATACGCCTCCATCGACTTGGTTGTATCCACAAACACATCGCCATACTGATCTTCGGAATGCGCCGGCTCTACAGTGACGCGCTGGTGCCAGCACTGCATGCCCGAGACGGGATCGGGCTGGACGCAGAAGGTCATGTTCTGGTGGACGCCCCCATCGGACCACCAGATGCGTTTCGTGTCGGGATCTTTGCTGGCAAAGGGGCCGATGTCGGCGACGCGCCGAAAGAGATAGCTGCCGGGGGCGGTTTCTTCGCGCACGACCTTCGCGCTCGCCCAGCGATCGGCGCCGTGATCATCGAAGAGTCGCCAGCGACCGAGGTGGTGGGAGCAGGCGATGATGCCGGGGCGGATCCCCTCCGTCACCCAGGCCTTGTTGACGTAGTGGCCGATGCGGGTGGACACGCGGATCAGATCCCCGATCTGAATCCCCAGACTCGCGGCAAACTCAGGATGAATCCACACGGGATTTGAGTTTGACAGCTCGTAAAGCCATTTCGAGTTGGCCGAGCGAGTGTGGATGAGGGTGGGCAGGCGAAAGGTGGGCACGAGGACGCATTCGCCCTTGGCAAGGTCCATGTGCTTGCGGTGGATCTGACTCTCGATGTAGCCGGGGAGGGCTTCCTCGGGCCAGCCCCATTCCTGCATGGTGGGGCTGAAGAGTTCCAGTTTGCGCGAGGGGGTGGCGAAGCCGACGCAGGACTTTTCGCCCACCTTCACCCCGATGGGCTTGCCATCTTTGATGATGCTTCCGTCTTCGCGGGTTTCGCTGTCGTCAAGTTGATCATCGGACAGCGGCTTGAGGTGATACTCGTAGGAGTCATCCTCCACCAGGAACGCCCCGTAGGTGCGCATATATTCGAGCGGCGAAAGCCCTACCTTCTCCGCCGCTTCAGGCAGGCCCGGTACGGAGTTCTCGAAGATGTATCGGTAGTACTCCTCGATGGTGATCTTCTGACCCGTGCGATATGGCGATTCGTAGTACTTGCGGATGCCCAGCGATCCGTCCGGGTCGATACGCCATGACAGCTCGATCCAGAACTCATCCTCTTCCCACACCTCGCCGGGATTCGCCTCGTAGGTGAATTCAAACTTCTCCCCCAGCTTCTCCCTTGCCACCCGCAGCACCGGCTGGCGGAAACTGATCCACTTCGCCGAGTGTGTCTCCTGGCTCATCAGATCGTGGCGTTCGGCGCCGTTGCCCATGGGCAGCACATAGTCCGCGTATTGCGCCGTCTCGCTCCACACCGGGGTCAGTGCCGCGTGCAGTTCGATCTTCGACTCGTCCTTGAGCACCTTTTCCCACATCATCCCGTCGGGATTCGTCCACACGGGGTTATAGACCCGCGTGAAATACACTGCGATCTTGCCCCGCCCCTCCTCCAGAAAATGCGGCAGCAGGATCGACATCTCGTGGTACGCCAGCGGATACTCCCGTGGATACAGCAGTTCGCTCCACACCTGCTGCGGCGGGGGCTTCATGAATGGCGCGGCAACGAATTTGTTGCTCGCGTTGAGATTCGTCCCCCCCTTGGTCCCCACCGCCCCCATGAGCACGACCAGAAACTGCAGGCACCGGGCGATCTGCCAGCCCCCGAGATTCCCCGCAGCAGCATTTCGCCAAATGTGAGTCGAGAGAGCGGTGCCCGCCTTGCCGATCTCGCGGGCAATCTCGCGGATCTTCTCGGCATCGACGCCGCATTCCTCGGCGGCAGCCTCCGGGGTAGCGTAGGCGTAGTGCTTTTTGAGTTCGGTGATGAAATTATCGAAGGTCGGCTTGAGATCAGGGCATTTCGCTTTGAGAAATTCCCGCCAGTTCACCCACGTCTCCAGGTACTCGCGGTTGTAGAGATCCTCTTCGAGGATCACATGGGCCATGGCCAGCAGGAGCATCGACTCGGTCCCCGGCCAGGGGGCGAGCCAGTAGTCACTCATGGACGCGGTGTTGGACAAGCGTATGTCAATGGTGCAGATCTTGGCACCCTTCGCTTTCGCATCGATGATGCGCTGGGCGTGGGGATTGAAGTAGTGCCCGGTTTCGAGGTGCGCCGAAAGCATGAGGATAAATTTGGCATGTTCGTGATCGGGCGAGGGGCGATCTGCTCCGGTCCAGAGGGTGTACCCCACGCGGGCGGAGGATGAACAGACGTTGGTATGGGAGTTGTGGCCATCGACGCCCCAGGACTGGAGCACGCGATCCATGTAGCCGTCCGCGCCGGGGCGACCGACGTGGTACATGACCTCGGTCTTGCGATCCTCGACGATCGCGAGGCGGATCTTCGCGGCAAAGGTGTCGAGGACTTCATCCCAGGTGGTGCGCTCGAATTTTCCCGCCCCCCGCGGCCCCACTCGTTTCAGCGGATAGAGAATTCGTTCGGGATCGTTGATCTGGTTGATGGTGGCCGGGCCCTTGGCGCAGTTTTTCCCCCGCGACCCGGCATGATGGGGGTTGCCCTCCAGCTTCTTGATCTCCATCGTTTCCTTGTCCACATATGCCACCAGCCCGCACGCCGCTTCGCAATTAAAGCAGGTCGTGGGGATGAGCATGTACCGCTTCTCGACCTTCTTCGGCCAAGCCGACGCGTCGTACTCCATCCAGTCATCCCACTTGTCCATGGGGGGAAAGGATTCCAGGGGAACCGTCGTCATCTTTTTTGAGTCAGTGGTGCTCATGATTTTCAATCAAAAAATATCTTACGACAGTGGCGGCAACTGCCCCGCCCTGATAAACGCATGCTCATACAGGTATAAACCGATCAACGCGGGTATGCACACGAACGCAGGCAAAAAGACAATCATGACCAGCGACACCCCCACCCCGATGATGAGGCCATCGCGATACGGGGCGAGCGGTCCGAGGCGAATGACGCGCAGGAATGCCGCCGCCTGACGAGCGTTGTCCGTACTGTGGCGTCGCAACACTTCCGAGAGAGCGAACAAGCCATGCCCCGAAGTGCTGAAGATGAAGATGAGTTGCAACGTGGTATTTCCAGGAGCGAACGGCAGCAGGCTTGCACTGCCGCACATCAGCGACTGCATGATCAGGTGAGGCAGAAGGAGCTTGCTTTCCCAGAGGTCGCGCCCCTTGCACTGGGCGAAGAGGAACGCGGTGTAACCCGCCACCGCCACCCCCAGCGGCAGGCCCAGCCAGCGCAGCGAACTGAGTCCGGTCTCTATTCCAGTGAAACGCAGAACCAGCAGCACCGTTACCAGCACACTGAAGAGGGTCAGGATAATGCCCCCCTTGACCAGCCAGCTTTTCCAATTGGGACGGGTCAACATTCGGTAGAAACGCATCGGCCGGGCCAGGTCTTCAACGAGCAGGAAGTTCGTCAGCAGTATGAACAACAGACCGAACAGTTCCGGCACGTAATCGTGGGCGAACCCCGTCAGCCCCAGGGCTGCGGCAAACGGAGCCAACATCATCACTCCTCCCGCGATACCTTTCGTCACCAGGTACATCGCCACCGGCCAGCCCCACTCCACCTTGTGCCCGATGTCCAGCACCGTCCGGGCATCCGGGGCCAGGGGTAGATCATTCGGCCAAGGCTCCGGCTTGTCGTTCGGGCGGTCGGACCAGAGATACATCTCCGGCCTTGCCGCGCTTCCCGGGGTCAGTGCGATGTCGCTGACCCCCTTGTAGTGAACATTCGGCCCCGTACCCTGCTCGGGGCGGCGGACCTGGGTGGTGTTGTTCATCACCATCAACGAGATCTTGGATTCGGGATCATCGAGATCGCCCGCAATGATCGCAGTCTCCGGACATACCACCACGCACGCCGGCTCGATCCCCTGCTCGACGCGATGAGCGCAGAAGTGACATTTCTCCACCGTTCCCTTGTCCTCGTTGAGATAGATCGCGTCATAGGGACACGCCTGCATGCATGCCCGGCAGCCGATGCAGGCATCGCGGTCGATATCCACGATACCGTCTTTTCGTTTTTCCAAGGCGTTGACCGGACAGATAGTCACGCAGGGGGCATCCGTGCAGTGATTGCAGCGCAGCACGGCAAAGTTCCGCTTGATATCCGGAAACGTCCCTTCCTCGGTGTACTTGACCCAGGTCCGGAAGTCCCCCACGGGGACGTCATTCTCGGCCTTGCACGCCACGGTGCAGGCGTGACAGCCGATGCACCGGTCGTGGTCGATGAGAAATCCGTACTGCATGGCAGACAGTGTAGCGTTGGGAATCGAACTCAGCTTTGATCCCCGAAAGGTCTTTTGACGGCCTTCTCCTGAAATATGGGGGATCGTCCTACCAAGAACACCAAAAAGGCGGTCAGTGCACAACCTCCATTTTCTATTCACGAGATCGCACCACAGCCGACCTGAAAGGCGACAGACATGCGCATCCTCTGGATCGACCTCAAATATGCAGTGCGGATGATTCTGGGCAGCCCCGGCTTCGCCCTGGTGGCGGTGATTTCGCTGGCCCTGGGCATCGGGGCCAACACCACAATATTCAGCATGGTCAACACCCTGCTGCTCAGGCCCCTTGACGTTGACCAGCCAAATGAGCTAGTCGCAATCTTCAATAAGGGGCTTGGTGAAAATGAGGTATTTTTTTCGAACTCGTATCCCGAATTTCTTGATATGCAGGCCCGGAATACGGTCTTCTCCGGAGTGACGTGCAGCGCGTTCGTCCCTCTGGGCCTGAAGGGTGATCAGGGAGTAGCAAGCATTGTCCTCGGCCAGATGGTCTCGACCAGTTTCTTCGATGTCATCGGCGTGAGGCCGATCTTGGGGAGGAGTTTTCTTCCTGATGAAGGCGAAACCGAAGGCACTCATCCGGTGGTCATGATTAGTGAGGAGCTATGGCAGGGTCGTCTTGCGGGTGACGAATCAATCATCGGCCAAACGCTCATGCTTAATGGCTACGCCTTCACGGTGATCGGGGTCGTGCCTGATTCCTTCGAGGGGTTGAATATCGGCATCGAACCGGAGTTGTGGGCACCGATGATGATGCACAAGATGATTTCGGCTTTCGATATCAATCTTGAATCGCGGGGAAACAATTTCCTGCGGTGTACGGCACGTCTCAAACCGGGGGTGTCCATTGAGCAGGCGCGGGCGGACATGGCGGTTTTTGCCGCCAATCTCGAAGCGACCTATCCCGACAGTGAAGAGGACTGCGCCTACACCATTATCCCCGTCAACGATGATAGGATACTTGTCAATCTCACCAATGGGCGTGGCATCGGCGGGCTGATGATCGTACTCATGTCTGTCGTGGGACTGGTATTGCTCATCGCCTGTTCCAATGTCGCCAGCATCCTGCTGGCCCGGGCCTCGGGACGCCAGAAGGAAATCGCCATCCGCCTGGCCATGGGGGCTGGTCAAGGGCGTGTTATCCGCCAGTTGCTCACGGAAAGCATGGTACTGGCGATCCTGGCTGGAGTGACGGGAATCCTCCTTGCCTCCTGGACGATCAGCCTCATCCACGGCATCGACATGCCGTTCTTCGATACGTTCCCGATTGATTTCAGCTTTGATCGCAACGTATTGCTCTTCACCCTGGGAGTTACGGTAGTGACGGGCTTGATCTTCGGACTGGTGCCGGCAGTGCAGATCCTGCGCACAAACGTGGTATCCACGCTGAAGGATCAAGGCAGTTCGGTATCACAAACTTCGGGAAAATCCCGAATGCAGGGTATGTTGGTGATATCGCAGCTGGCGATGTCATTGTTCCTGTTGGTGATGGCGGGCATGTTCGTTCGAAGCCTGCAGAACGCCGAGCATCTCGATGTCGGCTTCGACCCGAGCCATAACGCGGTACTCTCGATCAATCTGGGTCTGGGCCAGTATGAAGAAGAGAGTGGAGCGCGTTTTTTTGATGATCTCCTGAGACAGGTCCGCGAGATGCCGGGGGTGGTGGCGGCAGGCTATGCAGATTACACCCCCTTCGGCTTCAATCGCTCCTCTTCCACCGTGTCAATTCCGGGATACGAGCCACGCGAAGACGAATCGATGAACATCAATCGTGCAGTGACGAGCGATGGCTATTTCAAGGCGATGGGGATTCCGATTCTTCAGGGGCGGGAATTTGAACTAACGGATGATGAAGACGGCGAGCGGGTGATGGTTATCAACGAGGTAATGGTGGATCGCTACTTTGTTGATCGCGAACCGATCGGCAGTATTGTCAGGCTGTGGGGTGAAGACCGTCGAGTAGTGGGCGTCGCGAAGACCGGTATGTATCACAGTCTGCGTGAGACTCCTCAAACCTTCCTTTATATTCCCCAGGCGCAAGAGTATGCGCCGTGGCAAAATCTGAACATCCGGACCGAAGCCGATCCAAAGGCAATGCTGGCTCCCGCCATGAAACTTGTGCATGACATGGACCCCAACCTGCCGCTTTTCTCGGTAGACACCATGGAGCACAATATGGGATTCGCCCTATTGCCGGCCCGGATTGTCGGCAGCCTGGTGAGCATGTTCGGTCTGATCGCACTGATTCTGGCGGTGACCGGCATCTACGGGGTGATGGCGTATTCCGTTTCCCAGCGCACCAACGAATTCGGCATCCGCATGGCCATCGGCGCTCAGCAGAGTGATGTGCTCAAGCTCGTGTTGAAGAAGGGCTTGATCATCAGCTCCATCGGAATGAGTCTGGGGTTGATATTGGCCCTCGGAGCTGGTCTCGGGCTGTCGCGAATGAATCTCTTATATGGCGTTTCCCCAGTCGATCCAGTCATCCTCGGATCGGTATTGAGCATACTTGCGATGGTCGTGTTGCTGGCGTGCTATGTCCCCGCGCGACGGGCCATGCGGGTCGATCCCATGACCGCGTTGCGATATGAGTAGCAAAGCCAATCCAAGAGGGATCAGATCACCCGCATGATATGTTTGGGAAGTTTTGCCCCTCTGAGCACACCAAGGAGATTCTCCGGAGGATCGATAAATCGATAGCCAACCAGCCGTTTTTTATATCCGAGGCGCTTGATCCAAATTCGCCTGATAAACACGCTGATATGATCTTCACCGACGCCGATCAGTACAGAAGCGCGTTTCGGAATGGTGTCTCGACACAGGAGTACCATGCCGCTGGCGGAGATGTTCTGTATCAGCCCCAAGGTGCACTGCAGTTCAGTATCAGCCAGACGTCCCGCTCTCCTTCGTTCAATCAAATTGGTGCGTTCTGTTTTTTTCATTATCGTACTTACTCATAATAATACGATTCAATCAGCCACATTCGGGAGTCGTCTGCACACCCTTGACGGAAGACCGTTGCTTTGCCCGGAATCGGTAATCACCGTCAAACCTTGGGGGTATTGCGATCTGTAACGTCTGGAAGGTTTGAACGGATTATCAGGCGTCTTGCGGCGGAAGCATCGTCAATGTCTCAGTTTCTTGCCGAGCGTACTCACACGGGTCCGTTGCCCATCAACCCCACTATATATCTGGCCTGGATTCGTTTTCTTGCTATTCAGGGGGGGGCACAGAAACGGCAGATCTGTTTGTCCCTAGTCACGAATCAGGATTACAGGTGTGGTATTGACACCGGGGTTTCGCTCGGAATGAACAGACCAAAGAGTCCTATAAAGTATTGCAAATAAGCAATTTACAGTTTATTCGTCAGGCAATATGAGTTACATTGAGAATCATTCAGACCTCATTTTTCCTGTCCGAGACTGATCCCCCTGACATTCAAATCCTCAGACCCCAGAGACAATATTCGATGCAGTACGACACTGAATCCAACACAATCCTTTTGGACAACAGACTACATCATATTGCTCCGCTTTTGATTGCGGGTCTGGCATGGTTTTCCCTATCCGGGGCAACCGCATCCGCCCAGCCGATCAGGTTCTACGACACCTCTAATCCACTCAACTCCTCGCGAAATCTGGTGCCGACGGCAAAATCTCGACCTGTCAATCCGGTGGAACTGGTTGATGTCCGCTTGATGCCCGGCATCGATCTTCTGATGGTGGAGGAGGAAGACCTTGCGCGGGATGCTCAGGGACTTCCCTATCGTTTCGCAATCGCCAACGACGTCTTTCTGACGCCTGAAAACTCCGGCACGTGGGAGCAACTCGATCGGGACACCTGGCTGTGGCGTCTGCGACTGGTGAGTGCCGGTGCCGTATCAATCAATCTTGGTTTCACGCGATACGATATGCCGGAAGGCGGAACGCTGTTCGTCTATACCACTGACGGCTCATCAGAACTTCGAGGCTTTACCGCCGCGGACAACGAGGCTCATGGTCAACTCTGGACGCCTCCCCTCAATTCTGACGACATCATCGTCGAAGTCACACTCCCGTCCGATGTTCTGGTTCATCTCGAACTGGAGCTGACACGAGTCAATCATGGATATCGAGGATTCGATAAGGCAAAAGGCGACAAGAGCGCACTTTCCGGTTCCTGCAACGTCGATGTGAACTGCCCGGAAGGCGCGACCTGGACCGACGAGATCGCTTCAGTGGCGCTGATCATCGTCAACGGCGAGACCCTCAGTACTGGTTTCATGGTCAACAACACCGCCAACGATCGCAAACCTTACTTCATGACCGCCTATCACAGCGGCCTGAACGCCGCCAATGACGCTGCCCTGGTAGTGTTCTGGAATTACGAGAACTCCACCTGCCGCACCCCGGGCAGCGTGGCGAGTGGTGCCGCAGGTGACGGCGTGATGAGAGATTTCAACACGGGAAGCTCGTTCCGGTCCCGCACCGCTTCCTCCGATTTCTGTCTTGTGGAGCTTGATGACTACCCGGACGCCTCGTTCGGCGTGAGCTACGCCGGCTGGGATCGTTCCGGGGCCGCTGCCGATTCTGCAATTTGCATTCACCATCCTCAGGGCGAGGAAAAGCGGATCAGCTTCGAGGACAATCCGACCTCCATCACCACGTATCTCCAGAATCCGGTACCCGGCGACGGAACCCACATTCGTGTCACTGACTGGGATCTCGGGACCACCGAGGACGGTTCCTCGGGTTCACCCCTCTTCGACGCCAACCACCGGATCATCGGACAACTCCATGGCGGGTACGCGGCGTGCAGCAACAACGATTCGGACTGGTACGGACGCTTCTTCACCTCCTGGACCGGATCGGGCACTCCCTCCACCCGTCTCAGTGACTGGCTCGATCCCCTGAGTAGCGGCGCGCTGACCACCAACACCCTCGGTCCCATCAGTCCCTTCCAGGACTGCAATCTCAACGGTCTGCCCGACGCAATGGACATCAGCAGTCTCACCAGCCTTGACTGCAACTCAGACTCCATTCCAGATGAATGCCAGCTTGGCACTGACCTCATGATCGAGAACTTCGACGACATCTCTCTGTTGCCCGGCCTGGGCTGGGACGTGGTCAGCAACAGCTCCCCTCTTGGCCCCTTCACCTGGTTCGGGGGTATCCCTCTCTGGTTCTCGGCCTTCCGAGGCAGCGCCGAGACCTACGTTGCCTCTAGCTACCAAGCCATCGCCGACAGCAGCTCAGGCACGATCAGCGAGTGGCTCATGATCCCCCCCCTCACCCTCAAGGACGGGCTGGAATTCTCTTTCTACACCCGCACGCTCTGGGGCAACACCTTTCCCGATCGCATACAGGTGCGGATGAGCCTCAATGGCTCCAGCATCAACGTTGGCTCCACCCCCACCAGTGTCGGCGACTTCACCACCCTGCTGCTTGACATCAATCCCACCTTGACCACCAACGGATACCCCTTCACCTGGCAGAAATACACCGTCGTACTCAGCGGCATCGGTACCCCCACCACCGGACGTATGGCCTTTCGCTACTTCGTCATAAACGGGGGACCGAACGGTGCCAACTCCAACTTCATCGGGGTGGACAACGTTCGCATCGTCGAATTCACCAACGACACCAATGACAACGGAATCCCCGACACCTGTGAATTCCCCCCTTGTCCTGCCGACTTCAATTCCGATACAAACGTCAATGTTACGGATCTGCTTGCTCTGCTCGCAGCGTGGGGCACATGCCTTCCTCCATGTCCACCGGACATCAACAGCGACGGATTCGTCAACGTCACCGACTTGCTTGCCCTTCTGGGGGCCTGGGGGTCGTGTCCCTGAGTCTGGCGTCATTATCGGTAAATCCGGAGACCCGTGGAAACAAGTCGTGTTAGGGATATACCTTCTTCCCGGTCCACGTGAGTTGATGCGGAGAAAGCATCCGTGAGATACGATTCCTGTCACCCCAAGATCGAAAAGCACCTGATCACGTGCCAGTGGGGAACCGATCACAAGCATAGCAGAGTCTTTATCGAGCCGCGGGAGGTTTGCCGTCGTCCGAAAATAAGTGGCAACGGTATGAACTGTCGCTTCCCGGCGAAAAAATTTCCACACAAAATGGCGAGACGATTGCAGCTACCGACGGGTGTTTCGCCGATGGAATCCATAATCAATGCCTACGAGAAAGACAAGAGCGATATTCGCGGCTAGCACCTTGATTCTGTTAGTGCCGCTTCTTCTCTTGAGCGGGTGCGCTACCTGCCAGGCGTATCCGGGGTCGAAACGAACACTCGAGGAAGTGGGTATCCTGAGTATTCGGCAGATGAATACGTTGCGTATTGACGATCAACCCATCACCCAGAGCAATGTGCGGGAGATAAATCTGCTTCCAGGCCCGCATACCATTGCCTGGGAATTCACCTATCCCAATCGTTACCGGGAGATGAAGCAACTGGATTTTCAGGTTGAGCGGGGACACCGGTATCAACTTATCCAGCGATTCATTCCCCTGACCCCAGGTGGGCATCCCCTTGAAGCGGTCTTTGATCTCACCATCAATGCGGTCGTCGCCCCCTTGATCTGGCTTTTCCCTCCGGAATCACCTGCTGAAGCCCCGGAAGGCGAGTATTTCATGTGGATCGTGGATCAGGAGTCCCGCAACGTACTGGCGGGAGTGAATCCGGACGATTCGACCCGCCATGCCGCCATCACTGACCTCGCAATGGATGTGCGTTAGCTGATACGCATTCATCACGAGTCAGAAAAGTATTATGTAAACCCTTGTCTTCATCGACCTGCTGAAGCTACTCGCCACTGGGGTGATAGGATTTCGTTTCGATGATGAGAGAGCAGTCGTTTATCGCTCAGGCTGCCGAACCGTCAGCATCGAATCAATTTCAACATCACTGATCGTCTGCTTGGAACCGTCCGGCCAGATGATGCGCAGGGAATCGATACGGTCCTGTGTGTCCAGCCCGAACGTCACCGGCAGTTCAACCTGAGTCAGATAGCTCCTGGTGGGCATGACCTGGCGGCGCTGGGTGACGTCGCCGGCGGTCAACTCGACCCAGGCTCCGATCGCATCGCGGTTTGATGCCGTGCCGATGAGTTTCACTCGTAGCCAGCGATGATTGAGATTCTGATCATTGCGAAGCAGCATCGGCGCGCCGCCGCTCTGCGTGAGCAGCACATCAAGATCGCCATCGTCGTCGATGTCGGCATACGCCGCAGCGCGTCCGACGATCGGTAGGGCCAGATCCCCCACCGTCCCATCTGAGACAACCGCCAGCGGCAGCCGGGCCTCGATCCCGGCGTTCCAGAATAGCTGGGCCGGCTGGCGATAATGCTGACTGGACTGGATTTCGTTTATGGCCTCCTCCAGATGCCCGTTGACCTGAAGCATGTCCAGCCTCCCGTCGAGGTCATAATCGAAGAAGAACAAGCCGAAGGAGAGCTTGCTGCGGCTGGGAGAGCCGACACCGTTACTGGAGCTCTCATCGGCAAAGTAATTCGAGCCGGACTGCATGACGAAAAAGGAGGTCGGCTCGTTGGCGAAGTTGCCGATGGCGATTGCCAGCGCGTTGTCGTTGAGGTAATGGGAAACGTCGATGCCCATCGCCCCGGTGGCGCTGCCCATGGGGTCGTAGGCCATTCCGCTGGAGCTTCCATCCTCGGTAAACGTCCCGTCGCCGTTGTTACGATAGAGAAAATTCCGGGTGGTGTCGTTGGCGACCAGAATGTCCAGATCGCCGTCCCGATCAACATCGACAAAAGTGGTCGCGAGCGATTTCGCCACCAGAGAACCAGTCGTGCTTGTCACAATCATGCCCGCTTCGACGGACACGTCGCTGAACGTGCCGTCTCCATTGTTGCGATACAGCGAGGGGGCGGAACCCACATACTGAATGGGAGGACCGTAGGCCCGATCCGTGCCGTTGAGGGTGAAGTGGAGTTGGATGTCGATATCGCGTGTCCACTTGACGTAGTTGCACACGAACAGGTCCAGATCGCCATCGTTGTCATAGTCGAAAAAGCCCGCGCTGGTGCTCCAGCCGGCCTCATCGCCTGCCACGCCCGACTGGCTAGTGGTATCGATGAACACTCCACCATCGTTGCGGAAAAAATGGTTTTTCCCGACGGCAGTGATATACAGATCCACATCCCCATCGTTGTCAAAGTCCCCCGTTGCGGCCCCCATGCCGTAGAACGTCACGTTGAGCCCCGCCTCGACCGTAACATCCTTGAAGTGCCCCGTGCCATCGTTCTGGTAGAGGGCCATGGTCGGCGATGGCTCTCCGGAACTATCGTGCGGCCAGGGTGCGGAATTGACCAGCAGCAGATCCTGATCTCCATCGCCATCGTAATCGAAGAACGCGCATCCACCCCCCATGGTTTCAGGAAGCAGCTTTTCACCTCTGGCCCCATTGGTATGAACAAAGTTGATTCCCGCTTCCGTGGTGATATCAGTAAAACGGACGACGGGCATCAGCGCAGCACCGGATAGCAAGGGCATGACCTCAGTGAAATCCTTCTTTATAACTTCCTCATCCTGGGCTTTCTCATCCCGAAGGACATACATCACCCCCAACACCCCCAGTGCGATGACGACGATCGCCATTGCCGACCAGCGGAATGCATGACCGATGATCGCATCGTCAGTGGGAACCATCTCGCTATCGGGTTGCGATTCGTTCGTCGGCTGATCAGTCATTCCGGAACCCTCTCCGCTTTGCGGGGCAACTCATATGCCCCCGGTCGATGCAGATCATAGATAACCACATCCTCGCTCGCGCGGTTGGCGGCAGGGTACTGGATCCGGGCTGCGGCAATCGCCTTGTCCCGCGCGTTGTCATCCACTTTGTAGTACTCGTGTCGTTCGGCGTGATGAGTCGCCTTCTCCGAATCGCCTAGATCATGGTAAAGCTGACTCAGGTTGTAATGCGCTGTGGCATTTTCCGGATCGTAGACAAGCGTCTGACGAAACAGCTCAACCGCTTCGAGAAGAAGTTTTTCACGCGCAGTCCGACGTTGCCCGCCCCGCTCCTGCTTGGCCCGCTCAAACAAGGCCACGCCCAGTTCATTGAGGAGTCGGTAGTCCTTGGCGAAGTCAAAATCACGCCCCACCGCCTGCTCAAACCCGCCTTCGATGATCTGTCGGAAACTACCGATCGCCTCATCCAGATTGCCGTTGAGTTTCTCCACCAGCCCGGAGAACCACAGCACCGACCACGCCCGGGCGGGAGGATCAAAATCACGGGCCCGTTGCAAAGCCAGCGGTGCATCAGTCGCGACCCGACCTTCCTGGATATACACGCGGGCGAGGTTGATCGGCCCGTCGGGACGTCCCAGCGCTTCGACGTTGATGAACGCCTCCTCAGCTTGACGGAACTGGCGATTACGCAGCAGACCGATGCCGTAGTCGTTCCAGCGTTGCCACATCGGAATTCCGCGATCGTCTTCGATCGTCAGGTCCGAGCCGGCTCCGACCGGAAAAGTCACGCGATCGTGGGCCATAGTCATGATGGGCAGAATGTTGACATAGTTCTCATCGTCCATGGTGAACGCCATCAACTCCGTATCAAACTTTCGGTACTGGAGAGTCACATCCACCGTGATCTGGCCCGTTGCGTCTTCGGGCACGTGAAGGAGGTAATGCAAGGAGTCGGTCGCCCCCGGTGGGATCTGATTGCTGTAGAGCGCGACGAAGATGTCCTGGGCGTTGCGTCGATTGATACGATCGCCATTGCGGTCGAGGACGAACGCATTGACCTGATGCGCCCAGGGGTCCAGGGCGTTGTTCTCCTCACTGAGGCCGCCGCTGCGTCCGATGACGCCTTCGTCGCTCGTGACCGTCACGTCCATCCACACCTGGTTGGAGTCCGAGGTGCCCTGGGTAAAAATGTGCCCCATCTTCATCGTGCGAATGACGGCTTCCAGGAGATAGGTTTTTCCCGGCAGCAGAGAGGGAATCTCCGGGCGAATCGGTCCGAGCAGCGCACCGTCCACTGTGCCGCCTTCGCGGAGGGCGAAGATATCCAGGCGAATGACATCTTTGTTGAAGGTTTTATGCGCTTGGATCGCCTTCTCCGGATCCGGCATGTCCACCAGCGTTGCGATCGCGGTATTCGCCGAGGGGAACTGATGATCGTGCACCGCAAGCTGTCCAAAGAGCGGCTTGTTCGGATCAGATTCAAACAACTTCGCTCCAAATTCATTCGCCGCCATAAGCGGCATGTGACAGTTGTTGCAGTTGGGCTCGGCTTTTTTGGGATAGTAGAAGCTTGAAACGCCGTAGCCCGACACCCCGCTGAGCCAGAAGCTGTCAAAATGGTTCTGTCCCCGCAGCCACTTGTAGTCGTTGAGTTCGGGCGGGAGATGGACCTTGTGGCAGGAGCCGCAGAATTCCGTTTCCTTGTGCAGAGGTTTGAGGAATGTCGCCTTGTGAAACTCGGGCTTGGCTTTCACGAGTTGACGGTTGACCCACCTCAGGAGCGGATTCTCACTGAAGGTGAAGGGATAGTGAATCGGCTCGTCGATGGTGTAGTCACCGTTGCCGCGGACGCTGTTGATCTTGCTGATGGCGTGGCAGGCGGTGCAGGTGATCCCCGCCTGGGCCGCAGGGTCACTCGCCAGATCATAATCCGGATCGTCGAACTTGGGATCATCGAACGCCCCGGAGAGGAAGGGCACAGGATCATGACACCCCGCGCAGAACCGCGAAGCTTTCACGCTGCCGTCACGCTCGAACAACGCCTTGCGGGTGGAGCGCACACTGAAGAGATAAACCGGGTTATTAAACGAGGCGAACTTGTGTGCACTGTGTTGCCAGGACTCATGCACGGTCGCGTGACACTCCAGGCAGTAGCCGTCATTGCGGAGCACGTGTTCGGGGATGAAGTTGCCCGTGCTCGTGCGGGTGAGGGCGGGGAAGAAATACTGTTCGCCGGATTCCGGTCCGACCTCGTTCCACGATCGGGGGTCGGTGGCTTGGAGCATAAGCATGACCATCGCGAATCCCCCGGCCACGGTTCCCCAGATCAGGCCGACTCTCCACTTGATGCGACGACCAGCGAGTCGGTGCAGGATGAACATCCAGATCACCGCCAGCGGGCAGAGGACATGGAGCCAGTAGGCGATGCTGCGCATGACGGGGTCGTTGACCTCGAAACGCAGGCTGAACACGTCCAGGCGCACGAGAACGATGCCGCTCAGCAGCACGATGAGGGCAATACTGAACAGGGCGTATCCCGCACGGATGGCGCGCCGGTTGGGCCGGTCACGGGCGTTGTGGATGTGGATGGCGCCGTACACGACCACGGGCAGGACAATCGCCAGGCCCAGAACGAGATGCACCAGGAACATCCACTGGTAGAAGTAGTTCTGAAACTGGACCCCCGCCGCAGTGATGGTGACCAGATAGATCGAGTTGACCATCAGCAGGGCGAAGAGCAGGAACACCACCGCGAGGAGCTTTTTCAGCCTCGGCCCGACTACGGGAACGTATTTGATCCGTTTCGGTGGGTTTATTGGTTGGGTCAGATCCTGATCGGCCAAAGCTCGGTGCCTCACTCATCCGTGGTGATGGGGGAATGTAACGAAACTCCCTCTTCCCGCGGTAACCTGCAGACATGATGCGATCGACCGGAAAGCACCGCCTTCTTCACCAAGATCGGCTCGATCTGAGAATGGTTCTACGCAGTATTATGGGCTTGGGATCGACCATTTTCAGAGGATTCTGAGAGGCTGGAGGTCCGAAAAACCCCGGTACGCCAGCGTATGGCGGTCAATAGGCACTTGCGATTCTGGAATATCTGATCATTCTCCTGCTTCATGGCGAGTGTTGAATATCTGGTGAAGGCGATCGCGATTAGCGGCGTTTTTTCCCGATGTCGGCAGCGGTCCCACCGTTTCGCCATCTTGGGTGTAGAAATCCATATCCTTGCACCAACCAGCGGTCTCCAGGACGAAAACCCGTGTCCAACCCGGAGGTAGCGTCTGGAACGGGACTGCGAACTCCAGATGCACTTCCTCACCGGGCCCGATGATCGCCAGGGCATCGTCAGCGCTCGATACCAGCTCATCCACCGGGCCGAAGGCGGTGTAGAGCCCGGTCTGCGTGCGAGTGTCCCAGAAGGGCGAGCGATCTTCGTAGTCATAATATGGCTGACGCTGAGGGCCCCATGTCATTCGGGCAAACCCGGAGCGAAGCACCCTCGACGATGTGAGTGGCAATTCCACCTTTATGATCTCAGGACAGTCCTCGGCA
>JADFSH010000093.1 GCA_022560875.1 Planctomycetota bacterium
AGGAAATATGCAGCGGCTTTGATGTCATCCACAATCACCAGGAAACAGGGCAGGACCATCAAGATCAGAACCGTCGCGCTCATCAGTCCGAAGGCAATGGAAATCGCCATGGGAATCAGGAACTTCGCCTGGAAGGACTGCTCGAGCATGAGCGGGGTGAGCCCCAGGACGGTGGTGATCGTGGTCAGGAAGATGGGTCTCAATCGGTGGCGACCGGCCTGAATCAGTCCCTCGCTTAACGAGAGCCCCTCGTGTTTTCGGGAGTTAAAGAACTGAACCAGAATCAGCGAATCGTTGACCACGATCCCGCTGACCGCCACGAATCCGATCAAACTCAGGAAGGTCATGTCATAGCCCATAAGGAGATGGCCTCCAATAACCCCGATGACGCTGAACGGAATCGCCAGCATCACGGCGAAGGGTTGGGAATAACTGCCGAAGAGCCAGGCCAACAGAATGTAGATCATGATCAGGGCGGCACCGAAACCGAGCGGGAGCGATTCAAACGCCTTGCTCATCTGTCGCTGTCGCCCTGACATTTCTATATCGATGCCCGGATGCGCGGCCAGCAGTCGATCCAGCACCGGCTGCATATCAGGCATGATTTCTTCGGGATTTGCCGGGGGAACCGTGTCGGCCTCGACGGTCACCGCCCGACGCCGGTCAAGGCGATGTATCGTGGCATAGCTTGTCCCCTCCTTGAGATCCGCAATCTCACTGAGCGGCACCCGCTCGCCGCTGGGGCTGATCACCCGCATATTCTCGATGGCATATAAATCACGTCGTGAATGTTCATCAAGCCTCACCCTCACGTCGATGTCCTCGCGATCGGCGGAATACACGTGCGGATCGAGGCCGAAGATCGCCCCGCGCACCTGCTGTGCGATATCAGCGACCGTGAAACCGAGGGAGGCGGCCCCGGGTTTAAGACTGATCTGCACCTCTCGCTGGCCCTCGAAATTGTTGTTGGAAATGTTGAAGACCCCGGCGAACTCCGCCAGTTCCTTCTCAATTTCCGCCACGACCTCGTTGATCTCCTCCTGATCATCTCCGCTGACGACAATGGCAATGTCCGCGGCATTGAAGCCGCCTCCGATTTCAGTGAAGGCAATGCTGTCCACCCCGGGTATTTTTGCAATCTCCTCCCGAAGGCTTGCCACCACCTGTGACGATTCTCGCTCACGCTGTTCGACCGGTTTTAATTCGATGAACATCTGGGCAATATGAGAGCCGCTGATGCCCGACAACCCGGTATCGATATTTATCTTCTGGCCGATGACGGTGGAGACAGTCTTGATTTCCGCCTGTCTTCGGGCCGCCTCCTCGATGCGACGTATGACGCTTTCCGTTTCCGCGAGCGCCGATCCGATCGGCATTCGGATATCCGCGACCACGGTTTCCGCGTCGGAATCAGGCAGGAACGTAAATGACAATCTTCCCCCCACCAACAGACCGACACTGACGATAACCGCAGCCAGCGCCACACTGACGCTGATGTAACGATAGTGCAATGACACACGCAGCAGTCTTGCGTAGCCGGGAACTATCTTTTCAAAGATGATCCGGTCGCGCCGGGCTTCCAGGCGGTGCAGCCAGGCTTCCAACCGGTTTGGCTTATGCTTGTCGCGATGCACCAGGCTGTGTCCAATGTGACTGGGAAGAATCAGCAGTGATTCCACCAGGCTCATCAGGAGTGCGCAGGTAACCACCATCGGTAAGGCACCGATGATGTCGCCGATGGCCCCTTTCACGAACATCAAGGGAAGGAAAGCCACGATGCTGGTGAGCACGGTTGTCACCACGGGCCAGAAGACCTCCTCCGTTCCCTTGATCGCGGCCACCAGGGAAGGCTCGGCCCGGTCATGCCGGGCCTGGACGTTTTCCGCGACCACAATCGCGTCATCAACCAGCAGTCCGATCACGATAATCAGTCCGAACATGGTCAGCAGGTTCAATGTGATACCGAGTTGCGACATGAGCATGAGGGTGCCGCAGATCGCCGTGAACAATCCGACTCCCACCCAGAATGCGATTCGCCAATTCAGAAAAAACAGAAGGGTGGCAAAGACCAGCAGCGCACCCCATTTGGCGTTGCGCATCAACAGGTCGAGCCGGCCTTCAATGAACCGAGCCAGATCGGAGTGCGTGACCAATTCGCAATTCGCCGGAATCGGTTCCGGGGAATTGAAACCCAGTTCATAGGCCTGTTTCGATATCGGATTCAGGAGCAGATTCAGGACGCTCCGATCGAGCGGTTCCCCTCGCTTGCCCTTGACATAGGCGCGAACGATTTCAGCAATTTCCACGGCATCCTGATCCCCCACCCGAAAAATGGTCAGGGTGGCGGAAGTCCCCGATTTTTCCTGGGTGCTGAAACGCGATTCCAGTTGTTGATCGACGTAATACTCCTGGACTGTCGCCAGATCCCCCACCCGCAACGCCTGTCCGCCTGTCGTGGCCCTGACCACAATGTCGCGGATGGCGTCGCTACGCTCCTGGACCCCGATGGTGCGCACACTGATATTCCCGACATTCGTCCGCACCGATCCGCCGGGTACATCCACCATCCAACGACGGATGGCGTCGCTGATCTGAGGAAGGCTGATGCCATATTCCACCAGCTTGGATTCGGAAACGTCCACACGAATTTCGTACTCCCGCACCCCGGAGATCAACAATTCGCCCATGCCCGGCAGGGTTTCCAGATCATCATGAATCCGACGAATGCCGCGCTTGAGTATCTCCTCATCCACCTGCCCGAACAGGGTGACCATGATCACGGGCATTTTGGGTTCCACCAGAGAGACCTGAATCTCCTCGGCATCCTGGGGCAGGTCGGTCAATGCATCGATGGCGCGTTCGACCTCATCGACGGCCTCATTGACGTCACTGATCCCGTCCACGAACTCGACGAGAATGCCCCCGCCCCCTTCCACGAGGGTGGTGGTCAGTTTCTCAACCTCCTTGAGGTTCGCCAGCTTGTCCTCGACCTTCATGGCCAGGGATTCTTCAACCTCTTCCGGGGTCGCCCCGGGGAAGGGAAGAGAGACGTTGGCCGCTTCAGGGGTTACGTCGGGAAAAAATTCCTTTTTGAGCGTGAATCCTGAATACAGCCCGCCCACGATGATCGCGCTCATGAGAAGATTCACGGGAACCGGCCTGCTGACGCCAAACCTGGGCAAGCTCATTTGGCGGGCTCCTTCGCGGACAGCACCGTCGCGGCGGCACCGTCGGGCAACACCGGTTCCACCGACATGCCTTCCGCAAGCGAACGTGTTGGCGTGATCACCACTAATGCCCCGGGTGGAAGCGGCGATTCGAGCACCAGCCACAAATCGTCAGGTAAGCCGAAAACCGGAAAATCTTTCCGAACCTGATAATCCACGCTTACGCGGCGACTGACAATTTTATTATTCTGAACGAGGGTGATCCGCTCGGATCGCAGCGAGCGCCGAGGCACGATCCAGCGCATCTCAGGATGAATCGAACTTACCGTGGCCCGAACGAATTTTCCGGGGGCAAGCAGGGTTGCATCATCGGGATCCTGGGTAAGTTCGACATAGACCGTGACGGTACGCGTCTCTTCATCATCTTCCGGAGCAATACGCGACACTGACGCAATCCAGATCTGTCGCGAACTCGCCGCTGATTCGATCACGACTTCATCACCGGGAAGGAGATATGGCCGAGCGCTGGCTGGAAGTTGAAGTGGAACTTCAATACGCTCCCGGCTCACCACCCGTGCAATACGCTGACCGGCAACGACATTTTCACCGATTTTCACATCCACTTCCTGGATAACCCCGCTGATCGGGCTGACGATAATGCAGCGATCAAGATTCTGGCGGTCCAGTTGCAGAGAGGCCTCCTGCCCGCGTCTCTGGGCCTGCAGGCTCAGGCGGCGACTGGGAATCTTGTCCAACTCTTCGCGCTGGTTGACCAACTCCCGCTGGGATCTCAAAAGCGCGATATGGGCGATATCGAGTTCGCGGGTTTTCGCCGCTCCCCCGGCATGGGCTTTCTCAATGCGATCGTATTCTGCCTGTGCCAGCGCCACCTGCTCGTCGGCCAGGGCAACCCTCTCAACCCAGCTTTGCGCTTCGATATCCAGCCGCTTGACCTGGGCATCAAGCTCCAGCAGGATGTTGGAGGCAATCTCGACCTTTCGTTCGTAATCGCTTGGGTCAAGTCTGGCCAGGATCTGTCCCTTCACCACCTTGTTACCGGGAAGCGTAGCCTCGGGCATATCAATGACGATCGATGTCACCCTGGCCGGCACATCCGCCGAATCCATCGCCTGGGCTGTGCCGTAGCCTTCATACTGGCGTCGCACTTCCGTGATTGCAGCGCGCATGACGAAAACCGGATGCAACTCTCGATTCTCACCCCGGCGCTCCGGCGCGGGCTTGGTTTTCCACAGCACCGTAAAGATAACCCCGGACAGCACGAGGATCACCAGGCAGACAATGATCCGGGTCGTAATTGCAATAATCGTCCTGCGCCTGCCTGCCATGTATGATTTCCGCGGTGGTTTCGGGATGGGGTGTAAGGGTAGGTCCAAATCCAGTTTGAATCGAGTGGTCAAGACCTCGTTCGTCTCTCCATGTCGTTTCCCTTCATGCGGCTCCGATCCTGTCTCTGATGTCGATTGGATCATGGCGACGGTTCATCTTTATTCCGGCTTTCCCGATGGTTTTCCTACCCTGTGCCGCTTGTGGTAGGCTGCCATCATGCCCGAACCACTCTCGCTGGATACCGTCCGACACGTCGCTCATCTTGCCCGCTTGAAGCTGGATGACGATCAACTTGAAGATTGCCGCTCCCAGCTTGCCATGGTTCTCGATCATGTCGGGCGGCTCAACGATCTGGATCTCAAGGATGTTGAACCCCTGGCTCATCCCACCCAACTCTTCAATCACCTCGATGAGGATGTTGTCGGCCCCTCGTTATCTGTCGAGCAGATACTTGATTTGGCACCGGTCACCGAAGCTCCCTACATTGTCGTGCCCAAAGTCATCGACAATGAAAGTGCCTGAAAATTCTCCGTTCGCCCTTCATTCCGAACCATGCTCGAAACCGAATCGCTGAACCAGATCGTCAATGCCGTCAAACGCGGGGAACGCTCCGCCAGGGAGATCGTGCGGGAATGCCTTGATCGGATTGACGTCCTGGACGGCGATTTGTCCAGCTTTCGTGAAACGTATCCTGATGAAGCCATCGCCGTCGCGGAAGCAATCGACCGCCGCATCGCATCCGGTGAAGACCCCGGCCCGCTGGCCGGAGTTCCGATCGCCCTGAAGGACAATATTGTGACTGATTACGGTCGCACATCCTGCGGTTCTCTTATGCTCGAATCCTATCGAAGCCCCTTCACCAGCACCGCAGTTGAACGACTTCAACAAGCCGGGGCGATCATCATCGGGAAGACCAACTGTGATGAGTTCGCGATGGGATCCTCCACCGAACATTGCGCGTTCGCTATCACCCGCAATCCCTGGGATCTTTCGCGGGTTCCCGGAGGCTCATCCGGCGGAAGTGCCACCGCAGTGACGTCGGGTCTCTGCCTGGCGGCACTCGGATCCGACACCGGCGGATCCGTTCGTCAGCCCGCCGCGTTCTGTGGTGTGGTCGGGGTTAAACCCAGCTACGGACGAGTCAGTCGCTACGGGCTCGTCGCGTTCGGTTCCAGCCTCGATCAGATCGGTCCCATCACGCGCAATGTCGCGGACAGCGCGGCAATCCTGCAGGTCATCGCCGGGGCGGATCGACGTGATTCCACCTGTGCGGACATCCATGTCGCTGATTATCAGGAACGCCTTGACGCTCCCATTTCGGACTTGAGAATCGGCGTTCCCCGTCAATATCTCGGCGATCGGAACGATCAGGAAGTCAACCGTGTCATCAATGATGCGATCGGTGTTTTTCGTGATCTCGGGGCGGAGATCATTGAGATTGACCTGCCCCTGACCGAGTACGGCGTGGCCACGTATTACGTCATCGCCCCCGCGGAGGCGTCGGGAAACCTGGCCCGCTTTGACGGTGTGCGGTATGGAAGACGCGCGGAAATGAATCGCGATGACAATCTCCATGATCTGTACGCGCGCAATCGCGGGGAGGGATTCGGTCCGGAAGTCCGGAGGCGGATCATGCTCGGTACCTTCGTGCTCAGCGCAGGCTACTACGAAGATTACTACCGACGCGCCCTGCAGGCCCGGCGGCTGATCAAGGAGGAGTTCGATTCGGTCTTCGAGCAATGCCACGCCATCATCGGCCCGACGGCCCCCTCCCCGGCGTTCACCATCGGCGAAAAGCAGGATGCACTCTCGATGTACCTGTGTGATGTCTACACCGCGATCACGAACATTGCCGGCCATTGCGCGATATCCATTCCCGCCGGATTCGCGGGTGTAGATGGCCGACAACTTCCCGTCGGGCTGCATATACAGTGCAAGTCTTTCGACGAGGAGACAATGTTCCGGATCGCACGGTTGTTTGAAGCGAATACCGATCATCATCTCCAGCGCCCTCCCACCGCCTTCTCACCGACAGCATCATGAAAGAGCCATCAGAACATCTACCCGTCGTCGGCATCGACCTCGGTGCGACCAACATGCTCCTGGGAATCGTTGATGGTGACGACCGGATCATCACCCGTCGCCACACGAAGACCGAAGGCGAGAAGGGTATCTCTCACGTTCTTGAAAAACTGATTTCCGAGGTGCAGGGAGTCTGTGATGACGCCGGTCTGGGCAGCGAAGACCGGGGAGGAATCGGTATCGCAGTGGCCGGCGCGGTGGATGTCGCCAGTGGGGTCGTTCTTGATGCCCATAATCTCAAGTGGAAGAATGTGCCGCTCAGACGCAAACTAGAGGATGCATTCGGCAAGCCGGTTTATGTGGACAACGATGCCAACGCTTCAGTATGGGGTGAAAGCAGAGTCGGGGCGGGACGCGGGGGTGGCGATCTGTTCGGGGTGTGGGTTGGCACTGGAATCGGTGGCGGTCTCGTTCTCAACGACAAGCTTTATCATGGAGCGTTCTCGACGGCCGGAGAATTCGGCCTGACCATCATCACTCCGGACGGCAAATCGAATTTTCGCACGGTTGAAGACCACGCCGGGCGCACCGGCATGCGGCGCGTGATCGCCCGGGAAATGCAGAAGCACCCGGAATCGATTATTTTCCAACTGACCAGGGGTGATGCCGCTCGCATCGGCACGAATGAACTGGCGGAAGCGTTTCATGGAAATGATGAACTCACCTGTCGCATCATCACCCGCGGGGCTGACCTGCTCGGCATCGCCATCGCCAACTTCGTCACGTTTCTCGCCGTGGACACCGTCATCATCGGGGGCGGTATCACCGAAGCTCTCGGCGAGCGTTATCTTGATCTCATTCGCAAGGCATTTGAAAGGGACGTTTTTCCCGCCCGATGCCGGGCCTGTCGGATCGTCGCCACTGAGCTGCAAGCAGATGCGGGGTTACTGGGGGCGGCATTGCTTGCGCGTGACGCTTCCGCATGAGCAGACGATTTGAACTCAGTCATCGACCCGGATCAGTTTCCGCTTTGCCCCGAACAGATGCAGTTGACGATCCAGTTCACCCAGAAGGCGACGCGCAAGGTCTTCATCGTCTCCCAGCCTCCCTACGGTTGCCTCGGCAACGTAGACACGATCATCATCAACCCGGCGAAGCGTGATCTCCCCCGGACGATCATCGATGGTCTTGAGGGTGAAGATATAGCATTCCGGCTCAGCTATGGTCCGAATAATCGCCATCTCGACCTCGGCGCAGGCATAATCCAAGGCAAGAGGAACGTCGGACCAGCGAATGCTCCCTGAGGTCGTAGGAGGACGAACCACGACGTGATCGCCGGCGACCGATCTCAGATCCCTCAGAACTCGAGCCTGGTCGGAAGAATCCAAGACCAGCTTCAGGCTCTCTTCTTCCTGGGTCAAGCGAAGATTCGTCGATGCGGCGAATGGCGGCTCGACCCCGCACCCAACCAGCGTCAGGAGGGTGAAAACTCGGATAGAAAATGCTGTCAATATCAGTAAGTAGTTATTTGATAATAGTTTACGCAATTTCTACTACTCCACTCACACGGAATCGTTTTCTGGGTTACCGACTTGAATTCTCTGAGCCAGACCTATTTGCCTCTGTCAGCGAAGCCGATATTGTCTCCATTCCTCGCTTTTCGACAGAGAGCCATGACCGCTTCGGAGATCGGCCTGAATGTCAAAGACGACCAGGATCAAATCCTCATCCACAAAATCGGCCAGACGAAGACAAGATCTGCGTCGAAATCTGCCAAAGCGATCCTTCAACCCGATCGTGGTGCTGCAAAGCCGCAAATTCTTCAATATTGCGCTGATCATGGTGATCATGCTTGTCTTCACGAGCCTGATCACTATCTGGTCCCGTGAACAGGTCAAGGTCCGGGATGGACAGATCATGACCACCACTCGCATCAAGCGGTTGGATTATTCAACGCTGGATGCGGAATCCACCAATCAGAAGCGTGAAGAGGCGCGTCGAGCCTCGCCACGGATTTACACCCTGAATGAACAGTATCTCTCAGAATTGGATAATGCGATTCGGGGGCTCCCCCGAGCCCTGGCCAATACCACCTCGCTGGAAGAAGTTGATGAGGATCTCATCGCCAACTTCAAGCTCGACGAGGCGGGTTTGCGGGAGTTACGACATAAAGTCAATGATGAAGGCCAACTCACGAATAACTGGAACCGCATCGTCGATCGACTCATGTTCGAGATGCGACAACGCCCGTTGATTGAGTCAGTCGAGTATCAACGCTATACGACCAACCCCGCCGCGGTCCAGATGGCCGGCGGCGAAATCAATCCTCTTCCCGGTGATCGCGGCATCAAGCTCATGCCCGATTCCGATGCGGATAATCCCGCCCTCAACGATCTTGTGAGACGCGTTGGCTTCCACCGCAACATCATTCCCATCGTCATCGCCTGGCTGAAGTCGAACCCCCAGCCGGTGGCGGTTTTTGATCGCCAGCTCACTGATGACTATGCCGAACGGGTCGCCGCCAATGTCCAGGACGTGCTCATCGCCCACCACAAGGGTGATGTCATCTACCGCCGGGGAGAGATTCTCGATCCCACAAAATTCGGTGAACTGGTCACGGAAATGAATCAGTACGATCTGCTTGCCGATCCGGTCATGGTCTGGCAGACGCGTTTCGGGCTCATCGGACTCGTGACGCTGGCCCTGCTGTTCATCTCCGTTTTCCTTTTTATCTATTATCACCGAGTCGCGGAAAACATGCTTCGCGTCCTGGCCATCATGCTGCTGATGAGCGGCATGCTCTGCGCATCGGTTCTCGTGACTGTCCAGGCCCCGAAAATCATCATGTTCGGCGCTTTGGCCCCCACCCTCTTTGTGGCCATCGTCATGCTGCTGGCTTACGACAAGCGACTGGCGGTGATCACGGGTGGCATGCAATGCGTCCTGGTGGTCCTCGCCCTCGAACTGAGCATCGGCTGGTTTCTCGTGCTCATCGTGGGTTGCGGCACCGTCATCGTACAGCTCAATGAGCTGCGTCACCGAAGCAGCCTGTTTCGTGCCGCAACCGTCACCGCCATCATGGTCGGCGTCAGTTCGATCGCGCTCGGACTGCTTGAGCTTCCCATCAGTGTGGCCGGCATCACCAACGGAGAAAGCACATCGAGCCTGGAAGGACTGGCCACCCTGAAAGATGTCACCCGTCAAATCATGCGCAACATGTTCTGGGCGGTGATGGCGTGCTACTGTGTTGGTTTTGTGGTGCTCGGTCTGCTACCCAGCATCGAACGCCTGTTCGATATCACCACCGGAATGACGCTGGCTGAGTTGCGCGATCCGAGACAACCCCTGCTTCGTCAGCTTCAACAAAAAGCCCCCGGTTCCTACAACCACTCGTTGCAGGTGGGAAACATCGCAGAAGCCGCCGCCGACGCCATCGGGGCCGACAGTCTGCTCGTTTACGTCGGGGCGATGTATCACGACATCGGGAAGATGAGCAAGCCGGAATATTTCATCGAGAATCAGACCGGCAAATACAACAAGCATGACAAGCTCTCCCCCGCCATGAGCCTGCTCGTCATCATCGGGCACGTCAAGGACGGCATCGAATTGGGCAAGGAGTACGGGCTTCCCCGCGCGCTGCAGCATTTCATTGAATCACATCACGGAACCACGCTCGTCGAATATTTCTATCATGCGGCCAAGACGCAGGAGCAGGTAGGCGATCGGAAAGACACCGTGGAGGAAGTGGAATTTCGGTACCCCGGTCCGAAACCAAAAACGAAAGAGGCGGCGATTCTCATGCTCTCCGATGCGGTGGAATCGGCCACCCGGGCCATGGCGGAACCGAACCCCAGTCGCATCGAAAGTCTCGTACGCGAGCTGTCGCGAAAGAGGCTCACCGACGGCCAGTTCGATCAGTGCGATCTCACCTTCCGGGAACTCGGTCTCGTCGAGGACGCCATCATCAGCCGGGTCGGCGCGATCCACCACGGCCGGATCGCCTATCCCTCCGGCAAAGCTTCCAAATCGGAGGACGAGGCCCGCCCGCCGAGCGCGAAGACCGCATCCGCCTGAGGTTCGCTCCCCGGATAATTCATATGGTAATGAGATCAAGCTCCAGGGCATGCCGATGGGCGTTGCTCATGGGCAGGTCGCTCAGGTCGTTGAGCGCACGCCATGTGCCGCGTCGTGATTTGCTTCGGGCCTCATAGACGTGAAATACAACCCGCCGATGCGTCGTCTGATGCTCGAAGGTGCGCTTCTTTGACATGCCTTCCAAAGGAAGAGCTAGTGTTTTTCTTATCGCACGCGGGGTGAGAGCCCGGTCAGCTTCGACGGTCGGAGGCTGCCACATGTTCGACCACAACCCCCGCTCCGGGCGGCGTTCGAGCAGGATTTTCTTCCCCCGACGCACGATCACGGCATGGTGGTGTACGGTCATCCGGGGGGCAGGCCGGGCGGGTTTGGGAATCTCATCCTGCTTCCCCGTTCGCCTGGCCTTGCATAAATCGGCGACCGGGCAACTGGAGCACTTTGGCTGTCCCTTCGTGCAGACGACCGCCCCCAATTCCATGAGCGCTTCGTTGAAAACTCCCGGTCGCTCGGCCTGCTGGACCAGTTCCCCGGCACGAGCCCAGAATCGCTTTTCATGATCGCGAAGTTCACCCTCCAGTGCATCAAATCTAGCCAGCACCCGCTTCACGTTGCCATCCACAAGCGGCTCAGCTTGCTGAAGACAATCGAGGCGATCGCCCCGGACGTATAGCGCCCGACCCCCGGAAGCTGGATGAGACCCTTAGCAGTGCGGGGTACTTTTCCCTTGTATTGATCAATGATCATCTTCGCCGCGGCGTGAAGGTTTCTGGCCCGGCGGTAATACCCCAAGCCCTGCCACATCACCAGCACATCCTGCTCATCCGCCTCGGCCAGGGACCGCACGGTTGGGAACCGACGGAGAAACGCCTGATATCGCTCCAGAACCCGCAGAACCTGGGTCTGCTGGAGCATGGCTTCAGCCACCAGGGCCCGATAGGCAGTGCGCTTCCGTCGCCAGGGCAAGTCGCGGGCATTGGCGTCGAACCAACGGCATAGTTCCTCGACGAATCTCGCTTCGCGACTGCTCACCTCAGTCCCCCGCCTCGGAGAGGATTTCCTGTACGGCCTGCTTGACTACGCTCCAATCCAATTCCGGGGGCTTGTTGATCGTCAGCCAGTCGCCGTTGAAGAGCACACAGGTCACCCCCGCTTCCGAAAAAAGCCTCTGGGCGATGGGATCTTCCCGGGCCATATCCGGGTTGAGAAAACTGCGGGGCATGGTGCTGATGGGCTTATCCAGCCAGCACTTCAGGGCGTTGGGGTTGGGAGTGTTCTCGAACTGGGTTACCTGATAGCTCACATCCATCCTCGCACGACTGGAGTCACACCACCATAGCGAGGAACTCCCGAGACGGGTTCGATATCAAAGGGAGTGTCAAGTTGATACCGCTTGCCCCCTGCCGACTCCTTGCTATGCTTTTTCTCCCCGAGAGGGGCAGTGCGGGTGTAGCTCAGTGGTAGAGCGTCACGTTGCCAACGTGAATGTCGGGCGTTCAAATCGCCTCACCCGCTTTTTTGATCTCCGGGGACATTCCGTCATCTTCAACCCGTTACGCTGGTACGCCTTCAAATGGGATATGGAGATGCGCCCCCTGCGACGGATAGCTGCCTTGATGGTCGAGGCGTTTGGTCCAACAGTTTGTCAATCTTTCTTTGTCATCGACGGCTCGATGTGCAGCGCATCGCCATCGACGCGATAAGCGAGACCGGTAGCGTCGAACAGGCTTCGCAGGGCCAGCAATGGGTCGTCGTGACGGTCTTGGATGAATGAACCGATTGCGTCAGCCGCCTCCTGTGTTCCTCCGAGCGTCCTCACCGCAGTCTGAAATGCCTCGATCGGTCGGTTCATTCGCAGATCGAGGTCCAAGGCCCCAACGGCGCGATCCAGGGCGAAGATGTCGTCGCGACTTCCATCAGCCCCTGTGGCAGCCACCGCGGCCGCGAGGACCAGCGCACCGCCGGTGTAGTTCGCCCGTGGCTGTCCTTTCAGGTGCGATTCGGCAAGGTTGGTCTGGTGTAAGCTTTTCACGCATTCCGCAACGCGTGCGGTCAGATTCGTCGCAACCTCCTCGGCGGTCATCTTGCCTAGACGCTCAAGGGAGCGCAGCGCGAGGAGTTCGGCTTCACCCTCCCCGAACCAGCGAGCGGAATCGGTGCCCAGGCTTGCCTGCCAGATGTGGGCCATCTCGTGGGCAAAGAACAGCAGCATCTTTCTAACGTCCTCGCGGTCCGCGCTGGGAGCTTCCGGTCCCATCGCCTTTGCCATGATCTGGAAATTCTGGGCCCCACCTCCGAAGCCGATGGCGGGTGCCTCTTGATAGGAGACCATGATGACGAGTTTGCCCGGCAGAGCATCCCGCAGTTGGCGGTCGTAAAGCAAAGCGAGGGCCTCGACCGACGAGACGTAGTCGTCAGCGAACGCTTTCGGAAAGTCATCGTCCAGAATCGATAGGACGTGCTCTGTCTCGCGAAGCCCAGTCACCGTGCCGAAGTATGCGAAGAGCCCGTTTGAAGGGATATCGATTCGGGTGACGGCACCTCGCTCTTGTCCGGGAATGATAATGGTCTCGTCGGCCATGCCGACGAACGAGTACACGGGATCAAACGCAGTCATCGCGCGAGAAGGCCCGATTGATGCCGCGAACCCAAGTGGTCCCGTGTTCACCGCAGTACCACCGTCGAATACGGCGAAGGGCTGGGGGGCGTACTTCACCATCGAGCCATACGTTCTAACGTCTACTGACACACGTTTGAATGACTTGCCGTCCCTGCGCTCGAGGTAACTGTAAATCCCCTCGCCGCCGGTGACATGAAAATCTGCCGGTAGCTTCCAGGCCGTTGCGTGATACTGCTCTGTCTTCGGACC
>JADFSH010000094.1 GCA_022560875.1 Planctomycetota bacterium
CATCGTTGACGTGATCTCAGGGTACGTGTCCCTGCAGAAGGCCGGACGAAACTTCAAAGCGGTGTGTCCGTTTCACACGGAGAAGACCCCGTCCTTCATCGTGAACCCGGAGCGCCAGAGCTGGCATTGCTTCGGCGCCTGCTCGACGGGCGGTGACGCCTTCACCTTTGTCATGCGCAAGGAGGGCCTGGGTTTCGGTGAGACGCTAAGGCTGCTGGCGGAAAAGACCGGCGTCACACTGAAGGAACGCCGGGACGAAGACAGGACCGATGTACTCTTCAAGGTGAACCAGGAGGCCGCCAGGTTCTACCAGGATGTGCTGGCCTCCGAGGAAGGCCGGACCGGCAGGGAGTACCTGGCAGGGCGCGGCGTGGACGCCCCGACGAGCGAGGCGTTCCAGATCGGTCTCAGCCCCCAAGGCAGGGACCGGCTGAAGAGCCATCTGTCGAGCCTGGGCTTCAACCTGGACCATGCCGTCGCGGCGGGTCTGCTTCATCTAGGCGAGGATGGAAGCCTTCGGGACTTCTTCTGGGGACGACTGATGTTTCCGATACACGACCGGCGAGGCCGCATCGCCGGGTTCGGGGCACGCACGCTGGACGGGTCGAACCCCAAGTACATCAACACCCCCGGCACGCGCGTCTTCAACAAGCGTGAGACCCTGTACGGCCTCCACAAGGCCGCGACGCCAATCCGTGAAGCCGACACCGCCGTCATAGTGGAAGGGTACATGGACGCGATGGCCGCGCACCAGTACGGCTACAAGAACGTCGTGGCGTCCATGGGCACCGCGCTTACGGAGCGGCAGGTGGCCCAGCTAAGGTCCATCGCCACCAACTACGTGCTGGCATTGGACCCGGATACCGCGGGCCAGGAGGCGACGCTTCGCAGCCTGGAGTCGTCATGGCGCGTATTCGAGCGTCAGCGCGTCGGCGGCAGGCAGCGGTCCGTGGGACCGCTGTACCAGGGAGCGCAGCTTAAACTGAAGATCACGGCCCTTCCGCCGGGGCGCGATCCCGACCAGGTTATCAGAGAGGACCCCAAAGAATGGGAACGGCTCGTCGAGGAGGCGGTTCCCTTCATGGAGTTCCTCATACCGGCGTTGGCGTCCAAGTATGATTTGAGCGACCCGCAAGGCAAGGCCCAGGCGGCCCAGGCGCTGGGACCCCTTGTCGTCTCGACGGGCGACGCCGTTGAGCAGGAGCACTACTTCCGCCTGCTTGCCCGGGTCCTGGACGTCAGCGTAGAGGCGCTCGAAGCCAGCATAGGGAAGCCCAGGCCCGGCCGGCCGGCGACGCTCCAGGCCCCGCGCCGCCCAGACCCGGCGCCGCAAACAAGCGTCTCGCCGCTGTTGGACGACCGGCGCGACCTCCTGGAGGAATACCTGCTGGCGCTGCTGCTTCAGCGCGCAGAACTCAAGGAGCGGGCCGGCGCACTGGCGCGGGAGCATTTTCGCAGAGCGGAAAACCGAGAGGTATTTACGCAATGGCATGGGTGTTCTACAATAGAGGAGATCCGGGCGGCGCTGGA
The DNA here is from genome assembly GCA_022560875.1 of Planctomycetota bacterium. Lineage (GTDB taxonomy): Bacteria > Planctomycetota > Phycisphaerae > Phycisphaerales > SM1A02 > JADFSH01. The sequence continues at coordinate 1,531 of JADFSH010000094.1, forward strand.
CGACAGCCTGCACGATCACCTGGACCACCTGGTCGAGATGGAGCTCTCCCCATCTGACCCGTGGCCGGTCGAAGATGCGTTTGATGAATGCCTTCGCCGTCTGGAGCAAGCAGAAGTGGGCGGCGGCCCACGAACTTGGCCTGTTGGACGACGAGATCGTGCCGGTGGAAATCCCGCAACGCAAAGGCGACCCGATCATCGTCGATACCGATGAGCATCCCCGCCCGGAGATGACGATTGAGAAACTGGGCAAGTTGCGCCCCGTCTTCGCATCTGATGATCTGGGGACGGTCACCGCCGGCAATTCTTCCGGCATCAACGACGGGGCCGCGGCGATCCTGCTGGTGGAGGCGGAAAAAGCGAAGCAGCTCGGGCTGGAGCCGCTGGCGTATGTTGGCATCTCCGCCACCGCCGGGGTTGATCCGGCGTGCATGGGCCTGGGGCCGATTCCCGCCACCCGCAAGGTGCTTGAACGGGCCGGACTTGCCATTGAAGACATTGATCTCATCGAGCTGAACGAGGCCTTCGCCGCCCAGTCTTTGCCTTGCATACGAGAGTTGGGCTTTGACGAACAGAAGGTCAATCCCAAGGGCGGGGCAATCGCTTTGGGCCACCCGCTCGGAGCCACCGGCGCGCGTATGATTGCCACGCTGGTGCATGAAATGAAGAGGACCAATACTCGCCGGGGCCTTGTTACACTGTGTGTCGGCGTCGGTCAGGGCGTCGCGACGATCATTGAATCAGGATGACATCTCGCGAATGGGGGGATGGCCCGCTAGAATGAGTCGATGCCGCGAAAGGTGCGTGATCTTATGAGTGATCTGGAGAAGGCCGGTTTTGATGAGCTTAAGGGTGGAGCCAGGGGCTCGCATCGAAAATATGTACATGCCTCGTATCCCGGAGCAGTCACCTTGAGCGGCAATCCCGGTGATGATGCGAAGCCGTACCAGGAGAAACAGATAAAACAAGCAATCGAGATAGTCAATGAATGAGAATGATCGTTATCACAAGTGGGTCGAGTGGAGCGAAAAGGATGACGCCTACATCGGCCATTGCCCCGATCTCATCACGGGTATTCACGGCAATGATCCTACCCGTCTGTATGCGGAACTGTGCGATGCGGTGGATGAAGTCATCCGGCATTTCAAGCAGGAAGGCCGTCCCCTTCCGCCACCACGCATCCGACCGATGCGCGAAGTCGGTTGATCGAGGTCCGTGTCGAGGACGACGAAAGTCAGTTGAGGAAAATACTTGTGGAAATTTCGCCTGAAGTGAGCCTGTTTGAATGCCTTCATGCTCTAGGTGAAGTAGCCCTAGGCCAAGCAAGTGCCGAATTCAGTGGGGATATCTCTCGGGCAGAACGATGCGTGATAGCCATGATTGATAGCGGCTGGGTGACAGTAGTCGTGCGAACAGAATTGGGAGAAAACATCGCTCCGAAATACGAATTGAAAACCATACTGAGTGATGCCAATACATGGAAACATTTTAATGAAGAGACCGCCCCAATTCTTCTTCGGATCACCGATAAAGGAGTTGAAGCATTCGAGAGCGAAACAAACTTTTACGAGAAGCTGGACAAAGAATTTGAGCGAACATTTCAAACGCAAACCTGGCAGAAGAAATCAAAAAAACGACAATAGGATTGTACTTTTGATCACCATGATTCCTACTCTTTTTATAGATTTTCAGTGCTCTCTCTATATCTCTGTGGTGAAATGATGATGAAGGATCTCAATTCATGAGCGGTAGCGGAAATGTCGGCGTCCACGTCGATCACAACATTCAGGAAGACCCTGAGAAACTCGCTGAGTTCCAGCAGAAGATCGACGATGGCATGCTCATCGAGGTTGATGACTGGATGCCCGAGGCGTATCGCACCGGCATGCTGAAGATGGCCGAGCACCATGCCAACTCCGAGATCATCGGAGCCCTGCCCGAGGGCGAGTGGATCACCCGCGCCCCCAGCCTCCGCCGGAAACTCGCGCTGACTGCCAAGGTCCAGGACGAGGTCGGACACGGCCAGATGCTCTATCGCGTCTCCCAGGATCTCGGCAAGACCCGCGATAACATGCTCCGTGATCTCATCACCGGCAAGACGAAATATCACAACGTCTTTAATTATCCCGCCCCCACCTGGGGCGACATTGCCATGATCCAGTGGCTCATCGACGGGGCCGCAATCCTCAACCAGGGCACCCTCGCCGACGGAGCGTTCGGCCCCTACGTACGCACCATGAAACGCATCAACATGGAAGAGGCCTTCCACTTCAAATCCGGCGAGGACATGGTCCTCACCCTCATGGGCGGCACGATGAAGCAGCGCGAGATGGGACAGGAGGCCTTCGACCGTTGGTGGTATCCCTCCCTGATGTTCTTCGGTCCCCGCGACAAGCCCAACGCCGAACAGCTCCCCCCCATGCGCTGGCGGATGAAAACCGTGACCAACGACGGGCTGCGACAGCGATTCATCAACCGCTTCGCCCCCGCCGCCCTGGCCCTGGGCCTGAAAATCCACGTCGTAGAAAAAGATGAACACGGCATGGTCACCAGCAAGAAGCCCGATGAAAATCTACGTCTCAACGAGGAGACCGGAAACTGGGAATTCACCGAGCCGGACTGGGAGGAATTCTTCCGAGTAATTCGTGGCCACGGCCCCTGTAACAAGCAGCGTCTCGCCCTTCGTCGCCTCTCGTATGAGCAGGGCCACTGGGTTCGCAACGCTATCCTGCACGGTTCCAAGAACCTCCCCCCCGCCGCGTAAGACTGAGTGAGTTTTTATGCCGACTTCAAAGATTCGCCAGGACCTTCCGATTCCCACCGACGACCTGAGCGTGCCGGTCACGGGCGATCTGACCGCGTATGCGATCTGTACCCGGCGCAAGGCGGGCGAAACGATGATCCTTGCCGGGTATCTGGACGCCCCCGATGATCAGATGGCGATGATCTTCGCCAAGGAGCATTACGGCCAGGACCAGGAGTGCGTGGAGATCTGGGCGTTTCCCAGCCATGTCATCGCGGGAACCCTTGCCGATCAACCCACTTCAAATGAAGCGGGCGAGTGCCGCTCCTTCCAGACCTTTCTCCAGAAGGAAAGAGGCGAAGTCCATGTGGCCGGCACAAAAGTGCAGGCGAACTGCAGCGAAGCGGCCCTTGAACTGGCGAAGCAGTCGATTCCCGATACCACAGCCTGTCACAACCTCTGGGTCGTGGACTGGAAGGACATCACCGCCACCCGGGATGGCGAGATGATCTGGCGCACCACCGACCAGACCTACCGCCTCGCCCGGGGTTACTCCAAGGATGTGCGGCAGAAGTGGGAAGCCATCCGCGCCGCTCAAGAAGTCGATGAGTACCAGTCCGAAGATCTCCAAAATACGTTCTGATTCTGAACCCCAAGTGGAATGTGCATAATGCCCGTTCAACTGGAACAATTCGATGCAGTCAATTCCCGATAATCTCAAACCACCCTTCACCGACCTGCTCCTTGCCATCGCCGATGACAAGCTCATGCTGGGGCATCGCAACTCCGATTGGACCGGCCTCGGCCCCATTCTCGAGGAGGACATTGCCTTCTCCTCGCTCGCGCAGGACGAGATCGCCCACGCGTCGGCCTTCTACGAACTGGCCGGGGAACTGCTCGGGACCTCGTCCGACGAACTGGCCTTTGGCCGCACCCCGGAAGAATACCGCTGCGCCGCAATCGTGGAAGTTCCCGATGATTTCGATTGGGCGTCTGCGATCTGCCGTCAGTTCTTTTGCGATGAGTACGACATGCTGAGGCTGAAACGAATGACAATTTCCAATTACACGCCACTGGCAAATCTCGCCGGTCGCATCCTGGCCGAGGAGCAGGTTCACATCGAGCATTCCGAGGAGTGGGTCGTCCGCCTCGGCCGGGGCACCCACGAAGCACGACAACGCATGCAGAAAGCGATCGACCGTCTGGCCCCGATCGCGTTATGGCTCTTCGAGCCGTTCGACGGTCTCAAGTCACTCATCGACGCCGGCCTGTATCCGGGCAGCGATTTCGACATGTATGACACATGGACGACCCGGATACAGGACATACTCGAAAAAGCAGAGCTGACCATGCATGTCGAGATCGGCGAGCCCGACGACAAGGGCGGACGTCGCGGCGTGCACACCGAACACTTCGAACCCCTGCTCAACGATATGTGCGAGGTTTATCGAATCGAACCGGGTGTGGCGTGGTAACAACCAGCAACATCATGGATGTCCTGCTGACCATCCCCGATCCGGAGATGCCCATCTCCATCGTGGATCTGGGATTGATCGAGGATGTGCAGATCCAAAGCGGTTGCGTTTCGATTGATGTCCTGCCCACTTTCGTCGGCTGTCCCGCGCTTCCCATGATCGCTGACGATATCACCAGAAAGGTCGGTCAACTGGAAGATGTCGAGAACGTCGAGGTGCGGTTCATTTACGATCCCCCCTGGACGGTCGATCGAATCTCCGAAACCGGCCGCTTATCACTAAAAACGCACGGCGTGACCGTTCCCGAACCCGGCAGTGGCGCGACGAAGCTCGATGTGCCCGGTCATCAACACCCCGGGGGCGGGGGCGAGGGATCCGTGGAGTTGAGGACCTCGGCTCTGCCCTGTCCGTTCTGCGATTCTCGCGACACCAAGCTGGAAAGTCAGTTCGGCCCTACCCGCTGCCGCATGATGTATTACTGCAACGCGTGCAAGAACACCTTTGAGCACATGAAGAAGGTTTGAGTCTGCGGCAGATTGCCTTCGACCCCTCACTGGCGACTCCTCCCGGCATCTCCTACAATGCAACATGCCGCGAAGCCCTTATCAGCGGGTATCTTGTTCATTTCCGCAATGAAATCGGGCATGGACACAGCGCGAGGGAAGAATAATCCATGTCCAGCAAAACCATCGAAACGAGCGCCACACCCCCACCGGTCGCCACAAACACTCCGGATGCTCCCATCGTGGAAACACTTTCAAGCAAATCTTCATGTGATACACCCATGACCGAAAAACTCATCGATCTTGGTGAAATCCAGGACATCTCCATTCTCAACGAGGATGGCGAGGTCAACGCAGCGCTCGATCCGAATCTCCCCAAGGTCGAACTGCTGAAAATTCATCGCGCCATGGTCCTCACCCGCAAGCTCGACCGCCGCATGCTCAACATGCAGCGTCAGGGGGAGATGGGAACCTTCGCCCCGGGCCTCGGCCAGGAAGCCACCCAGATCGGGCAGATCTACCCGCTACAAAAAAACGATTGGTTCAGCCCGTCGTATCGCTCCTTCGGGGCCCAACTCTGGCGGGGATGGCCGATCGATCAACTGCTCCTGCTTTGGGATGGCTTTTTCGAAGGCTTCGCCCCCCCGGAAGGGGTTAACGACCTGCCTTTTTCCATCGTCGTCGGGTCGCATGTGCCGCTGGCCACGGGCATCGCCATGGGGATGCGCAATCGCAACGATGAGTCATTCGTGCTGGTGAACTTCGGCGATGGAGCATTCTCCCAAGGCATTATCGCCGAGTCCATGAATTTCGCAGTGGTGTACAAATCCCCTATCGTTTTCGTGGTCGAGAACAACGGCTACGCAATCTCGACCAAGAGTGAATGCCAGGCGGGGATCGCAGAACTCGCCCGAAGGGGACCGGGTTTCGGCATTCCTTCGGTTCGGGTAGACGGCAACGACATACTGGCCATGATCGTCGCTTCGCAGCGAGCCGCGGATCACGCCCGCTCCGGAAAGGGACCGTTCCTCATCGAGGCGGTGACGTATCGCATGAGCCTTCACACCACCGCCGACGACCCCAAGGTCTATCGCAATGATGATGAGGTGGAGGCGTGGGAGGCCAAGTGCCCCATCGCCCGCTTTGAAACATATCTGAAAAAGAAAAACCTGCTCGACGACGCGGCCATCGAGCGCATCGAGAGCGAATGCGAGCAGGAAGTCCTCGACGCGAGGGAGGTCTTTCGTAAAAAGGCGATTGCCAAACCGCGCGAGGTCTTTGATTACATGTACGAGAACCTCCCTCCTGAACTTCAGGAGCAACAGGCCGATTACTTCGCCAAGCTGGATCGCAAGGGTGTGGAGTAGAACATCGGATCACCGCGGTGAATCTCAGGAGTGAATGATGCCCCAGAAAACCATGGTCGAAGCCTTGAATCTCGCGCTTGACCAATCCATGGCCGCCGACGATCGCGTCTGCGTGATGGGACAGGACATCGCGATCAACGGCGGGGTCTTTCGCGTGACCAAGGGTCTCCTCGAAAAGTACGGCGAGACCCGCGTCATCGACACGCCCCTGGCCGAGAATGGCATCATCGGCACGGCGGTGGGCATGGCGATCTACGGCCTCAATCCCGTGGTTGAAATCCAGTTCTCCGGCTTCACCATGCAGGCCTTCGACCAGATCGAGCAGAACATGGCTCGCATTCGCAATCGCTCGCGTGGCCGTTACCGGGCCTCGATGGTCATACGCACGCCTTATGGCGGGGGCATTCGGGCGGTGGAGCATCATTCTGAATCCCGCGAAGCGTATTGGGCGCATACCCCGGGGTTGAAGGTCGTCATCCCTTCCGGCCCCCGCAATGCCCGGGCATTATTGAATGCGGCCATTCAAGATCCGGATCCGGTGGTGTTCTATGAACCCAAGGCGGTGTATCGCGCGTTCCGCGAGGATGTGCCGGACGAGCCGGAGACAATGACCATCGGCAAGGCGAACATCGTGCGTGAGGGTGAAGATATCACCTTGATCGCCTACGGGGCGATGATGCGTCCCGTCCTCGAAGCCGCCGAAGACCTTGTCGATATTCACCATGTCAATGTCGAGGTCATCGACCTGCTCTCGATCAAACCCATGGACACCGAAACGCTGGTTGAGTCTGTCACCAAGACCGGCCGCTGCGTGATCGTCCACGAAGGTCCGCGCACCTGCGGCATCGCCGCGGAAATCATCGCCCGCCTCAACGAGAAAGCCTTCGAGTACCTCATCGCCCCGGTCAAGCGCATCACCGGCTACGACATCCACTTTCCCTTCTTCCAGGTCGAGCAGCACTATCTCCCCGACCCCGACACCATCATCGAAGCCGTCAAGGAAACGATGGCGTATGAATAAGAGAACTATCCAAGGAGGGCACGGTGAGACACGGAGGGGAAGAAAAGAGAATGATTTTTTAAGAGAAGAATTGAACTCTTCCTCCGTGCAACTCCGTGCCGGAGCCTGCTCGCCGCGGCGGGTCGTACTTCTTTCTGATTGAGCGTGATTGAAATATGGCCTACGAATTCAAACTTCCTGATCTTGGCGAGGGCGTGCATGAAGGGCAGATCGTGCGCTGGTGTGTGGCCGAAGGTGATCATGTTGCCGAAGACCAGCCGTTGATGGAGGTCGAGACGGACAAGGCGGCGGTGGAGATTCCCTCGCCCTACACCGGGATCGTGTCGAAGATCCATGCTTCCGAGCAGCAAATCGTGTATGTCGGGGACGTGATGGTGACGTTTGAGGGTGCGAGCGAGACAACTGCGGCCAAAGAGCCGATCACAGCCGCCTCATCGAAGCAAGCCGTGTCCAACGGGGAAATCGAGTCCCGTGGTAAATCCAGCCCTATCGAGGGCGGTCGTCGCAAGCCCGCCTCTCCTGCCGTACGCAAGCTCGCGCGCGTCAAAGGCATTGATCTCGATTCCATCGAGGGAACCGGTCCCGGGGGGCGGGTGACGAGGGAGGATGTCGAGCGCGCGGCTCAGGGAGATGTTTCCATAGCTTCAGCAACCCCAACACCTGCCGCGCCGGCCGACACCACCACCATCGTCCGTGTCACTCAGATCACGTCGCCCCCAGCCCTCCTCACCACCGACCTCATCGGCACCCCCGGAAACGACGACCACGGCGCCATCGTGCGGCAACCGATTTCCCAGGCCCGCAAAACCATCGCCCAGATGATGAGTCATTCCATGGCCACCATTCCGCATGTCACCGATTCGGATGATGCGGACGTGACGGAGCTGGATAAATTCAGACGCGGCTATTCATTGCCTGATATTCCGGGGGTTCCGCAGGCTCAGCAGAAGATCACCATGCTCGCCTTCATCGTGCGGGCGGTGGTCAAGGCCCTGCAGCTTCACCCGATCTTCAACGCCTCCTACGACGAGCAGGCCCAGGAGATTATTTACAAGCGGTACTACAACATCGCCATCGGGGTGCAGACCCAGCGGGGGCTGATCGCCCCGGTGATCCGCGAGGCTGATCGGTTGACCATCTCGCAGCTTTCCGACGCCATCGCCACCATCTCTGAGAACGCGCGTTCGGCGACGTTCGCGGTCAACGACATGAGGGGCGGAACCTTCACCATCTCCAACGCCGGGGCGATGGGCGGCAGCCGCTACTCGACCCCCATCATCACCCCACCCCAGGTGGCAGTGATCGCGGTGGGCAAGACGCGCTGGCAACCCTGGGTGGTCGAGGGCGAGATCGTGCCGCGCCTGATCATGCCCGTGAGTTGCTCGTTCGATCACCGCATCATTGACGGGGCGCAGGAGATCCAGTTCGCGCGTCAGATCATCGGCGATCTGGAAAACCCGGCGCGTTTGCTGTTGTAGTTCACTGAATGCTCATTGCGTGATGTGTTTAGCCGCGACCGTCAGGGAGCGCTCCCTGACGGTCGCGGCTAAACATCTGGCTAAACACTGTTGGCTCGTGCTTTGTCATCATTCCCTGTTGGCTCTATAACATACCCATGGTTGTCGGCGAATTCACTCAGGAAACGGATCTGGTCATCATCGGGGGTGGCCCCGGGGGATATTCCGCCGCGTTCCGGGCTGCTGAGCTTGGCCAGAGCGTGATCATCGTCGATACCCGCAATGCCCTTGGCGGGGTATGCCTGCATGAAGGCTGCGTACCCTCGAAAACCCTCCTGAACATCGCCGATGTCATCAACTCCGGCCTCGACGCGGGTAAGTTCGGCATCGAGTTTAGCCCGCCCAGCATCAACCATGATCTAGTGCGAAGCTGGACGAACAAAACCATCGAAACCCTCGCCTCGGGATTGGAAAGCCTGAGCAAAAAGCACGACATCGATCGCATCCAGGGTCGGGCGTATTTCGAGGACTCCCGCATCCTGCATATTCTCGACGGGTCGATCCCGCGGGTTCGTTTCCGGAGAGCGATTATCGCGACGGGTTCACAGCCGTTGTCTCATCCCGGGCTGCCCTTTGATGGTACGCTTGTGCTCAGCCCAGATCAGGCGGCAACCCTTCCGAGCGTTCCCGGGAAACTGCTCATCATCGGCAGCGATTATATGGCGGCGGAGATGGCGTGCATATACGCCACGTTGGGATCAAGAGTCTGGCTGGTTGCCGAGGATGATCGACCTCTTCCTGAAGCAGACAAGGATATTGTGCGCCCACTCCAGAGATCACTGGCTGACAAGCTCGAAGGCCTGCATTTGAATTGTTCATCTGAAAACGCGGAGGCCGACAAAAACACTGTCACGTTTTCTTTCGAGGGTAAAAACGTCCCCGAGCAGAAGACATTCGACGCAGTCATCGTTTCCCGGGGGCGAAAAGCGAATCTCTCCGAACTCAAGCTTGAGAAGACCGGCGTGACGCTCGATGAGGACGGCTTTATCACCATCGACGACCAGATGCGCACGTCCGATGCCCGCATCTATGGAGTAGGCGACGTGACCGGCCCCCCGCTTCTCGCCAACAAGGCCATTCATCAGGGCCGCATTTGCGCCGAGGTGATCGCGGGGCAATCAGTCGGTTTCGACGCCCAGGTCTTCCCCATGGTCGTTCACACCGACCCGCAGGTCGCCTGGTGCGGCATGAGCGAAGCCGAGGCCAGGGAAGATGACCTTGATTTCGCCGTGATAAAAATCCCCTGGGGCGCCTCCGGTCTCGCCACGGGAATGGGCCGAACCGACGGCATGACGAAACTCATCTACGAGAAAACTTCCGGGGCGATCCTTGGGGTCGCCATGACCGGCGTCGGGGCCGGGGAAATGATCGCGGAAGCTGCCCTGGCCCTGGAGATGGGTGCGGTCGTGGCCGATCTCGCGGCAACCCTCCATCCCCACCCCTCACGGAGTGAACTGCTTTCTGATGCCGCCGGGCAGGCGGATTCGGTCGAGTAGAATGCTGCCGCAGCATCCATGACCCAATCCATACCACGACATCACGATGAGGGAGCGAATCGGCGACTTTTGCTTGTGTGGCTCGGGGCGCTGGCGATCATCATCGCGACATTCATCGCCTACCTCCCCGCCCTCAGCGCCGGCTACATCTGGGATGACGATGATTACGTCACTGAAAACGAACTCCTGGTGGGCATGGAGGGGCTGCATTACATCTGGCTGCCCGAGCCGATCGAGATCGAGGAAAAACGCCCCCCCCGGCGCACCGCCCAGTATTACCCCGTCGTCTTCACCACGTTCTGGGTCGAGTATCAGTTGTGGGGTCTCGATCCGTTCGGCTATCACCTGATCAACGTGCTGCTGCATATCGCCAATGCGTTCTTACTCTGGCGCATCCTGGTCAGGCTGAAGTTTCCGGGGGCGGGTATCGGGGCCGCGTTGGTGGCGGCGGTGTTCGCGCTGCATCCCGTTCATGTCGAGTCGGTGGCGTGGATCACAGAGCGAAAGAACGTGCTCTCCGGCTTTCTCTATCTCGCCTCGGCTCTGATGTACCTGCGTTTCGAGACCGAACGGGATGACATCGCTCGGGAAAAGGACAAGCAGGGTATCTGGGGCTGGTACGGTGCTTCGCTGGCGCTCTTTGCTCTGGCATTGCTGAGCAAGTCCGTGACCTGCTCCCTGCCCGCAGCGTTGATCCTCATCATGCTTTATCAACGCAGACCCATGAACGTGAAACGTCTGCTTCCGCTCGCACCAATGTTCATCCTGGGTCTTCTCGCCGCCATGCACACCGCACATATCGAGCGAGAGCACGTGGGGGCGGAAGGGATCGAATTTGCGTTGTCGTGGGTTGATCGCCTTTTTATCGCCTCCAAGGCGTTGCTGTTTTATCCGGGAAAGATCATCTGGCCGCATCCCCTGATCTTCATCTATCCACGCTGGGAAACGGGAATCGCCAGCCTCACAAACTATCTGGCGGTATTCGTGGTCGCAGGCCTTGGCATCTTTGCGATCTGGCTGTATCTCAAGGGTCGGCGCGGCCCGTTTCTCGCCCTGGCCTTTTTCGCGGGGACGGTGTTTCCCGCCATCGGGTTCTTCAACGTCTATCCGCATATCTTCTCCTTCGTCGCCGATCATTTTCAATATCTGGCGAGCATCGGCGTCATTGCGTTGCTCATTGGCGGCGTTTTCAGTCTCTTCCCATCACGTGGCGGCCTGATTACGAAGCTCATACTCGTTTGTCTGCCGGTGCTGGTCGTGCTCACCTTTCGACAGGGAAAGATCTACGAAAATGAGGAGGTGCTGTGGCGGGCCACGATCGAGCGGAATCCCGACTCCTGGATGAGCTACAACAATCTCGGCCACATTCTCCTCGATGCGAATAAACCTGAAGAGGCCGAGACGTTCCTCCGCCAGTGTCTCGATCTCAAGCCGGATCATTTCAATGCCATGTCGAACCTTGCCGAAGCTCTGCGCCGCCAGAAGAGAGACAGTGAAGCGTTGTTCGCCATCAACCAGGCCATCGATCTCGGTGACGGCCTGGTCGAGAGCGGCCGTCGCCCCTCGCGGGCGTTTCTGGCCAAGGAGTATCACCAGCTTGGGCTCATCCTGATGGCGATCAAGCACGCCCGACAGGCCGAGCGGGCGTATGTGACTTCGCTCGAACTCGAACCCGATCGCCCCCCGGTCAATTTCAGTTACGCCCAGCTTCTCATGGAGCAGGAGCGTTTCGAGGAGGCGATCGAGCACTTTAGG